>URNT01000010.1 GCA_900549235.1 uncultured Clostridium sp.
AGTCTGGCGGGCACATGGGGCATCCCTGAATTTATGCCGCCTGACGGCGGCGGGATTTTCAGAGGAAACGACAGCAGGAGGACGAAGCCATGGATTTTATACCAATGACCATTAAAAAGAAAAAAAGTATTGCCCTGATCGCCCATGACCAGAAAAAGCATGAGCTGATCGAATGGTGCAGGTCCCACAGGGATATACTGGAAAAGCATACGCTTTGCGGCACAGGCACCACCGCCCGCATGATCACAGACCAGACCGGGCTTTCGGTCAAGGGTTACAACAGCGGACCCTTGGGAGGTGACCAGCAGATCGGCGCCAAGCTGGTAGAGGGACGTGTGGATATGGTCATTTTCTTTTCCGATCCCCTTACGGCTCAGCCCCATGACCCGGATGTGCGGGCCCTGCTGCGGATTGCTCAAGTATATGATGTCCCCATTGCCAACAACAAGGCAAGTGCAGATTTTATGATCACTTCACCTCTTATGGATGAGGAATATGAGCATGATGTCATTAACTTCAAACAGTCAATCTCGGACCGGGCCAGAACGCTGTAGCGTCGGTGCGATCAAATAGAACAGGGGGAATATAAATGGAACAGAAATTATATGATCAGATGGATTGGGCGGCAATCGAGGAGCTGGTATATTCGGAGTCAGCCGATCCCCATCGGATCCTTGGACCGCATGTAACAGAGGACGGACTGCTGATCCAGGTTCTTTTGCCTACCGCGAAAAACGTAACAGTGCGTCTGGCCTCAACGGGAAAGACCTACCCCATGGAGCTGGCAGATGAGGCGGGCTTTTTTGCTGTGCTGATCCCAAGAAAGACAGTTGCCGCCTATACCCTGCTGGTAGAGTATGATAATGGGACAGAGGAGGAGCTTCACGATCCTTACGCTTTTGCGCCTCAGTACAAGGAGGAGGATCTGAAGAAATTTCAAGCCGGCATCCATTACACGATCTATGAAAAAATGGGTGCTCATCCCATGGTGATCGGCGGTGTAGAGGGTGTGTATTTCTCTGTGTGGGCCCCCTGCGCTATGCGTGTCAGTGTGGTAGGTGATTTTAACCTCTGGGATGGCAGGCGTCATCAGATGCGCCGGATCGGAGAAGGGGACGCAAACATATTTGAGCTGTTTATCCCCGGACTGAAGGCCGGTGCCATTTATAAATATGAGATTAAGACAAAGGCCGGAGAGCCCATGCTAAAGGCTGATCCATACGCAAGCTATGGCGAGCTGCGCCCTAACAATGCTTCTGTGGTATGGGATCTTGGCAAGTATCAGTGGCAGGACGGCCCGTGGATGGACAGGCGCCGTAAGGAGGCAAAGGACAGCTTAAAACAGCAGCCCATGAATATTTATGAGATCCATCTGGGTTCCTGGATCCGGAAGGAGCTGGCAAAGGATGAGAACGGTAATGATATAATCGGCTCTGAATTTTACAATTACAGGGAGCTGGCTCCAAGACTTGCGGAGTATGTAAAGGAGATGGGTTATACTCATGTAGAGCTGATGCCGGTGATGGAGCATCCCCTGGATGCATCCTGGGGCTATCAGGTAACAGGCTATTATGCGCCTACCAGCCGTTACGGCACTCCGGATGACTTTATGTATTTTATGGACTATATGCATCAGCAGGGGATTGGCGTGATCCTTGACTGGGTTCCGGCCCATTTCCCAAGAGATGCCTACGGTATGGCCTCCTTTGACGGTACCTGTGTGTATGAGCACGCGGATCCGAGACAGGGCTCTCATCCTCACTGGGGAACATTGATCTACAACTACGGACGTCCCGGTGTGTCCAATTTCCTGATTGCCAACGCATTGTTCTGGGCGGATAAATACCACGCGGATGGCATCCGTATGGATGCAGTGGCTTCCATGCTGTATCTGGATTACGGGAAAAATGACGGCGAATGGGTGGCAAATATTTACGGCGGCAATGAAAACCTGGAGGCAGTGGAGTTCTTAAAGCATTTAAACAGTGTATTTAAGGGACGTAAGGACGGCGCGGTGCTCATCGCTGAGGAATCCACCGCATGGCCTAAGATCACGGGGGATCCTAAGGACAACGGACTTGGCTTTGACTACAAATGGAATATGGGCTGGATGAATGATTTCACCAGCTATATGCGCTGTGATCCCTATTTCAGGAAAAATAATTACGGCGGGCTGACCTTCTCTATGCTGTATGCCTACAGTGAGAACTTTATCCTTGTATTCTCCCATGACGAGGTGGTACATGGCAAGGGCTCTATGATTGGAAAGATGCCTGGCGAGACACTGGAGAAGAAGGCAGAGAATCTGCGGGCCGCTTACGGCTTTATGATGGGCCATCCCGGCAAAAAGCTGCTCTTTATGGGCCAGGACTATGCCCAGGTTTCAGAGTGGAATGAAAATGTGTCTCTGGAATGGAACCTTCTTGAGGAGCCGGTGCATAAGCAGATGCATGATTATGTGAAGGCATTAAACCACCTGTATCTGGAGCATCCGGCTCTGTACCAGGAGGATTTTGAGCCGGAGGGCTTTGAGTGGATCAACTGCAGTTACCATGAGGAAAGCATGGTCATGTTCTTAAGAAAGAGCAAAAAGCATGGAGAGACTCTGCTGTTTGTCTGCAACTTTGACAATGTGGAGCATGAGAAATTCCGTGTAGGTGTTCCTTTTGCCGGAAAATATAAAGAAATTTTCAACAGTGACGCCAGGGAATTCGGCGGAGCCGGCCGGGTCAATGGACGTGTGAAGAACTCCAAGGAGATCGAATGGGATGAAAGAGAGAATTCCATCGAGATCCACATTGCACCTATGAGCGTCAGCGTGTTTATGTGTACGCAGGAGCCGAAGAAGGCAGGTACGAGGAAGGCGGCTTCAAGGAAAAAGGCAGCTGAGAAGGCGGTTGTTAAGGAAGAACCGAAGAAGATAGAGACGAAGAAAGAGGAACCGAAAAAGATAGGAACCTCTAAGGAAGAGCCGAAGAAAATTGCTACGAAGAAAGAGGAGCCTAAGAAGGTAGGAACCTCTAAGGAAGAGCCGAAGAAGATTGCTGCAAAGAAAGAGGAGCCGAAGAAAATCGCTGCAAAAGAGGAGGAGCCGAAGAAGGCAGGAACCTCCAGGACAAGAAAGAAAACAGAATAACCAATAATGTCATATCCCCGGTTTTACAGCAGAGGCTGCAGGAGCGGGGATATTTTCCTTGCGCCAGGCAGTAGACTTTCTGCGCTGGGAAGAACTGGACATCACCCAGGAGGAGCGTCGCCGGCTTCAAAGCGTGGTATACGCTCTGGCAGTGAAATTTTTAAAAGACCAGGAATTAAATAAGATAAAGGAGAAGATAGGAATGACAGTATTAGGACAGATGCTTTGGGGTGATGGGAAGAAGGAAGGAATTGAGCTGGGGATTGAGAAAGGAATTGCGAAAGGAACAGAACAGGGCGAGGAGCGGATCGCCAGCCTGATGCAGATTCTTTTAAAGGAAAAGAGATATGAGGATCTGGAGTATAGAAGCAGGCTGCTTCGGGAGCTTGGGCTGTAGAGCGTATTTGAAAATTGATTTCAAGGAAAGGAGAAGACCGCGTGTACAAAAGCTGGACCATAGGAAATGCCATCAGAAAACAGAGAGAAATTCAGGGAATCAGGCAGAGCCAGCTGTGCAGAGGCATCTGCTCCGTTCCTACTTTATGCAGATTTGAAAATGGAGAACGGGAATTAGACTATTTTTTAACTGTTGTATTGATGCAGAGGCTGGGCTGTGGACTGGATAAATATGAATTTTACGGAAGCAATGCCGAATGGATCCAGTGGGAGCAGATGTGCGCCCTCAGTGAGCTCAGACAGAAAAAGGAGGCTCTGAAGCTGCAGGCAGCGCTGGAGGATTACAAAGCCTCATGGAGAGAAAGCATTGAAAAAAGTCCCGTTCAAAAGCAGTTTGTCAGGCTGACAGAGGGTGTTTTGAAAAAATGGGAAGGGGATTTTAAGGCCGCAGCCGATTTCCTGACAGAGGCAATTGGATATACGATTCCTCAGTGGGGAGATGACTGGTACGAGAAAACAGTGGTAAGCCAGCCTGAATTGGAGATCATCACAGAATTGGGCAATCTGTACGAAAAAGATAAACGGCAGGAAGAAGCCTGGGCAATCTGGAGATCGGTCTATGAATATATGGAGAAAAATAAAAGCAGGAGCACAGAGATGCTTTCGATTTACACCTCTATGACCATAAAAATGGTTTCTTACTATTTTGAGAAACACTGCTTCCAGGAAGGACTTGCCCTGTGCGATAAGGCCTTAAAAAAGCTGTCTCAGTGCAGCCGGGTTTATAACTGGCCGGAACTGCTTTACTGGAAGGGAAGATGTAAAGAGCAGCTTATGTACCGTGGGGAAGCCCATGAGACAAAGGCAGCGGAGATCTATAAAAGAGCCTATTATGCCGCCCGGCTGTTTAAGCAGTATGACAGGGCAGACGAAATAAAGCGCTATTTCCAGAAAGGATAATCCCATGTACCAGATTGGCGAGGTCATAAAACGAACAAGAGAGAGCCTGGGCCTGACCCAGGAAGCCCTGTGCGATGGGATCTGCTCCGTAGAAACTCTTTCCCGGATCGAAAACGGAAGGCATGTTCCCGGCAGGTCTAACTTTCAGGCTTTGATGGAGCGGATGGGAAAATGCGGGGAGCGGTATCTGCCCTTTCTTCGGAGTGATGATATGGAGTTGTTGGAGGAATGGCAGAATATTGAGAGAAGCTACAGAAAGCGAAAGTATGAAAAGGTAGATACCCTGCTGGATTTATTTGAGAAAAAGGTTGATATGAAAGAAAGCGTCAACCGTCAGCTTGTGATGAGGATGAGGGCATTGAATGACTGCCATATGGGCAGAATCAGCCAACGGGAAAAACGAGAAAGACTGATTCAGGCATTGCGGTGTACGATGCCTGATTTTGATGTCTGCCAGATTCCATTTACTATGTTTTCAAGATGTGAAATACGGATACTGTGCAATATAGGAGTATCCTATGCAGAAGAAGGAAATTTACAGAAGGCTATTGAAATTCTGCGGAAAGCAGAACAATATTTTCAGCTTGTAAATATTGACAGGACAGAACGTTCTGTTAACGAACTTACATTCCTTTCAAACCTGTCCCAGACACTGGGAAGGGCAGGAGAGACGAAGGAAGCTCTTGAAATGGGAAAAAAAGGCATAGAGCTGTGTCTGGGAACAGGGGAAGGCCTATTGCTGGCTCTGTTTTTATATAATGCAGGCTTTGAAATGGAAATCCTGGGTGACAGTGAAGAAGCCTGCAAGGAAAAAATGCTGCAGGCATATTATCTGGCAGAATTATATGAAAACGAAGAACAGATGGCCCACATTGCAGCACACTGGAAAAAGCAATACGGCACAGACATTACTCAGGCCCCGTTATAAAAATTTTTCCAAATTTGTCATGGCTTCACACTCCTCTGTAAACTATACTATATTCATATCTGCGCAGAAGAAAAAAAGAGGAGTGTGACCACCCAATGAAGCAATTTGACAGAGAAATCAATCACACCTTTAAGCCCATCCGGAGGATCCAGACCATAGCGACGCTTATTTTTATAGCGGAGGTGCTGATCCGGTACGTGCTTTTGATGGAGATCCAGAGGACCGTTGACAGCCTTACGGCAGGGAATGTGGGTATAACCCAGTCTTATATAAGGAACTGTCTGATCCTGGTTTTTTCATTCTTTTTTCTGAACTGTTTTTTCCAATACTGGTATCGGAAGCTGCAGTATACCAGCCATTATTCCCTGATGAAGCGGCTGTTTGGACTGTCCATGAGAAAGGACTATTCATTTTATGAGCAGTTTTCTTCCTCGTCCATTCTCACAATGGTTAAGGATGACAGCAAGTTTATTTCAGACTGGCAGAGTGTGGGGATTATAACCGTTGTGTTCAATGTCTGCTGTCTGATTCTGGCGTTCGGAGTGATGCTTTACTACAGCGTTTTGATCTCTATTATTGTCTTTCTGATCGTTCTGGCCTGCTTTCTGGGAACCCAGTATATCAGCCGGATTATCTCTGACCGGACCTATCAGCTTCAGGTCTCCAATACGGAGATCAGCACCGATATTGTGGAGTGTCTGGATGGAATCAAGGATATAAAGCAGTATAAAAAAGAAGGATTTTTTGATAAAAAGCTGTCGGATTATATTGATGAATATCCCTTCCGGTACAGCCGCAGTATTTCACGCTATTATTCTGCCTTTACCTCTACCTATGCCATGCTTGTGATCGCCATGCCGATTTTAACGGTGATCATCGGCGTGGGGCTGGTGATGAAGGGCCAGCTTTCCATCGGCCAGCTGATCGCTATTTACGGAGTGGCCGGAACCCTCCAGGAGCCCATCCAGGTGATCCCGGATTATCTGAATAAGAGAACCCAGGCCCTGGCCATGCAGGAGAAAATAGCTCCGATCCTTAAAACCAAGGAAAGGGAGTATCAGACCTGCCAGCTGGAGCCTCTGAAGGAATTTTCATTTTCCTCCAAATCCTTTACCTTCCCTGATGGAAAATCCATTCTCCATGATGTGGATTTTACGCTTTTAAGAGGAGAAGCGGGGATCGTGTCGGGGCCCAGCGGAAGGGGGAAAACCAGCCTTTTAAACCTGATCTCCCGTTTTTATGATACGGAGGGCCAGCCGGTGTCCATGGGATTTAACGGGATCCGGGCGGCCGGTATAGAGCCGGGGGTGTATTACAGCCACGTCCTGCAGTCTCAGCAGACTCCCTATATTTTCAGGGATACGGTTTTAAATAATATTACCCTGGGAGAAGAATTTTCTGAGCAGGAGATCCGCGAGGCAGTGAAGGCGGCCTGTCTGGAGGAGTTTGTGGAGTCTAAGGGGTTGGATTACCTGATCGAGCAGAACGGGGAAAATATTTCCGGCGGCCAGAAGCAGCGTCTGGGGCTTGCCAGAGCACTGATCCGCAGGCCGGAGCTTCTGATGCTGGACGAGCCGGTGAGCGCCCTGAACCCGGAGCTGGCGGAGATGGTGACGGAGCGGGTGGCAGAGTATTGCAGGCGCTGGCAGATGGCCCTTCTTATCGTTTCCCACAATGATTCCTTTGAAAAATACTATGAAGAGAAACAGAACGGAGAGGTGAAAAAGATTTTTGTATGAAAGCAGTCAGAGGATTTCTGATCTTGTAAATTACCATTGAGAGCGGGCCGGGACAGATGTTTGTCAGAATGGAGATGCTTTCTAACCTTTTTCTGTCCCCTTTCTTCTGCTTCTTTCTATCCGCAGCTGAAAATTCATCCCCTTCATTCTTTGCGCCGACCCTGCATTTATGCTATAATATCCATAATATGTCAGTATCCGCATCAGGGGGTGTGTATGTATCGATCGATTCTTAAGCTATGGCTGAGAATTTCTCTGAAAAAGAAAATCGGGATTTTCGCGGCCATGGTGATCCTGATTATGGGTCTTTCTGTGGCCTTTAATATTTCCATTATGAATTTTTCACTGGACGGCTTCAATGAGATTCTTAATGACAATTCCCGCTGCCACGACGTCCAGGAGGCCCTGGATCTGGAGGTGCGGGCCTTTGAGACCTACATCAGGGAGAGGACGCCGGAGAATCGGGAGCAGTATATAGTTGCCTGTGTCCGCACAGAGCGGTGTATCCGTTCCCTGCCCTTTGATTACAGCCGCATCGGCCAGGAGCGCTACGCCAGGACCTGGAACATTAAAAACGGTTATGAGGGCTACAGCGCCAGCCGGGACGCTATCGCGGATATGAGCCTTGGGGAGGCGCAGTTTGTAGAAAAGCTGTACCGGGTTTATCAGATGCAGACCTATCTTAAGGATTACGCCCGCAGGCTGGTCCAGGTGACCTTAAAGGAGGGAAATAAAGCCTACCAGGAAAAGGTTCCTGTCTTTGCAAATCTTCCGTTTCTCATTCTGACGGTGTCGCTGGCTCTCATGGTGACGGTACTCTGCCTTACAAGGGTGCTGTCAAACACCCTCATCGCGCCCCTTGTAACTCTGGCCCGCAGTACCAGGAAAATCGCAAAAAATGATTTCTCAGATCCGGATCTGGTGATCCCCAACCGGGATGAGATGGGGGAGCTGGTACGGGCATTTAATAAAATGAAGCATTCCACCAAGGGCTATATTGATACCTTAAAGGAGAAAAATGAGATGGCCGCCCTTCTTCACCGGGAAGAGGTGGAGAAGATTGAGATGGAAAAGCGCCTGGGGGCCGCCCGACTGGAGCTTTTAAAAAGTCAGATCAACCCTCATTTCCTGTTTAATACGCTGAATATGATCGCCTGTATGGCGAAGCTGGAGGAGGCCGCCTCTACGGAGCGGATGATCACCAGCATGAGTAATCTGTTCCGCTATAACCTGAAAACCTCGGATCAGATCGTGCCCCTGGCCCAGGAAATGCAGGTGGTCAAGGATTATATGTACATCCAGCAGATGCGCTTTGGCAGCCGGATCCGTTATACAACGGAGCTTAAGGTGGACGCGGGAGCGGTGATGGTTCCGGCATTTACCCTTCAGCCAGTGGTGGAGAATGCCATTATCCATGGTCTTTCTAAAAAGGAGCAGGGAGGCAGGGTCCATCTGCGTGTGTGGAGGGAAGGAGATCAGGTGATCATTTCCGTAGCAGATACGGGGCTTGGCATGGCGGATGAGCGGCTGGCTGAGCTTCGCGGTGCGCTGCAGGAACGCAGTACCGCCAGAGTGGGCATTGGACTTGGTAATATTTACCAGAGAATCCATACCATGTACAGCCAGGGAAGGATGTATATCTACAGCAGGAAGGATAAGGGGACGGTTGTGCAGATGGTGATCCCACAGACCGCAGCCGGAGAATGAAAGAATAAGGGGGGAAATGTATGTACCGTGTATTGATTGCAGATGATGAGATGATCGAGAGGGCGGTTCTTTATAAGACCCTCAGCACAAATTTAAAGGGCCAGTGTGAGATTTTTCAGGCGGAAAACGGACGGGAGGCTCTGGAGATTTATGAGCGTGAAAGGATCCAGATCGCGATTCTTGATATTGAGATGCCGGGCATCAACGGCATCCAGGCGGCGGAGCGGATCCGGGAAAGGGATCGGGACTGCTGTATTATCTTTCTTACAGCCTATGATGAATTTTCCTATGCCAAAAAGGCCATCGGCGTAAAGGCGCTGGACTACCTTCTAAAGCCCTATGAGGAAAAAGAGCTGATGCTGGTGCTGGAGGAGGCCATGCATCTGTCAGAGGCGGCCCTCCGGAAACAACAGGATCATACCGCAGAAAAGGAGGAGACGCCTTCTGCCTGGGAGGACGGCGCCGAGGAACCGGACAATGCCCGCCTTTTAAAGGTGGCGGAGCTGATCGGCCAGTATATCAGAAGCAACTATATGTATGACATATCTGTGCAGGACCTGGCCCTGGCCATGAATTATTCAGAGCCTTATTTCTGTAAGCTGTTCAAGCAGTGCTTCCATCAGAATTTCACTTCCTATTTGACGGAGTACCGGGTAGAGGAGGCGAAAAGCCTGCTGTCCTGCCCTACGGTGAATATCAAGGATATAGGAAAAGCAGTAGGCTATGGGGATTCCAACTACTTTGCGAAGGTATTCAAACGGATCACCGGACAGAGCCCCTCCGAATACCGGACGGTCATTTTTCAAAAACAGTAAGCCGGTATGCCGTCTGAAGCATTTTCATAACATAATAACAGTTTCTTAACGAGCAATGTGCTTTCTGCATAAATAAATTCCTCGATCAGGTTAAAATCATACTATGATTCACAAAAATTTACTATGTTCATGTTAAAAAAATGCTATTATAATTAAGATAGCGTAAAGAAAACGTAAAAAATGTATTAAGAGGAGGAATTGTTTCATGAAAAAGAGAGCACTTAGTTTAGCGCTGTGCGCGGCAATGGCAGCAGGATCCCTGGCAGGATGCGGACTGAAATCCCCGGAGACTCCAACCACAGCAGCAGAGACCACAGCAGCAGAGACCACAGCAGAGGCAGAGGGTGAGACCACCGAGGCGGCAGCAGAGGGCGAGTCAGCTTCCGGCGGCGCTTACGACACAGCTAATATGCCTGAGGTAACTCTGGTATACGCAGAGGTTAACCCTCTGGATACCATCGTAGGCCAGATGGCAACTGATTTTAAGACCAAGGTAGAGGAGCTGTCTGACGGCAAGATCACCATCGACGTACAGGCAAGCGGTGTTCTCGGCTCTGAGAATGATGTTCTTGATACCATGCTTGGCGGCGGCGGCACCATCGATATGTCCCGTATTTCCGCTTTCGCTCTGAACAGCTATGGTGCTAAGAAGTCCCTTCTCCTGTCTATTCCATATACCTTCGCGAACCGCGATCATTTCTGGAATTTCGCAACCAGCGAGCTGGCTGACGAGTTCCTGACTGAGCCGGTTGATCTCGGACTGGGTGTAAGAGGTCTGTTCTACGGCGAGGAGGGCTTCCGTCACTTCTTCTTTAAGGAGCCGGCAACCTCTTTAGAGGATCTGGCAGGCTTAAAGATCCGTGTATCAAACGATCCGGTTATGACCGGTATGGTTTCCGGCCTGGGCGCTAACGCCACCGTAGTTGCCATGAACGAGCTGTACTCCGCTCTGCAGACTGGCGTAGTAGACGCTGCTGAGCAGCCTATCGCGAATTACTACTCCAACGCATTTCCTGAGGTAGCTCCTCACCTGCTGCTGGATGCTCATACACTGGGTGCTGTACAGGTTATCATCACCGACGAGGCATGGGATAAGCTGACAGAAGATCAGCAGGCTATCATCATGGAGGCCGGTGCTTACGCTTCTGAGAACAACCGCGCTAATTCTGAGAACAAGGAAAATGAAGTTCTGGACCAGTTAAAGGCCGATGGCGTAACCGTAACTGAGGTAACTGACATGGCTCCATGGCAGGAGGCTTGTAAGGATGTCATCGAAGCAAACACCGCAGATCAGGCTGAGCTGTATCAGCAGATTCTGGATATGAAATAATCTGGGCTGATCCTGTTACAACTGTAAGTATTTTGAAAAGAAGGGGCACAGATCAGCTTGGCGAGTCTGTGCCTGCTTTTTAAAAGGAGATAAAATATGCCAGCATTTTTTGAAAAAGTGGATAAGCTAAAACCCGCATATGATATTGCCTACAGCATCGTTATGGTTATCTGCAAGCTCCTTCTGATTGCGGATATTCTGATCACAAGCATGGCTGTTGTAGGACGCTACGTTTCATTTATTCCGGATCCGGCATGGAGCGAGGAGGTTGTTTTAACCTGTATGTCTTATATGGCAGTGCTTTCAGCCGCCCTTGCCATCCGCAGAGGCGCCCACATCCGCATGACAGCTCTGGACGGCTACCTTCCGGTTAATCTGGTTAAGTTTCTGGATGTACTGGCGGATGCTGCTGTACTTGCCCTGGCGGTTATTATGATCACAGTGGGCTGGAAATACGCTGCCGGCATCGGCGCAAAGGGCACCTATGTGAGTATGCCCTGGCTTTCACGCTTCTGGATGTACTTCCCGGTTCCCCTTGCAGGTGTGGCTATGGTGATCTTCGAGCTGGAGGCCCTGTATAACCATATCAAAGCATTTTTTGTAAAGGAGGAGGCATAAGTATGACTACAGAAACTATGGCAATCGCGATCTTGCTTGTCAGCTTCTTTATTATGATCTTCCTGCGGTTCCCCATCGCTTACGCGGTTGCTCTTTCATCCGTATTCTGCCTGATGTCTCAGGGACTTCCCCTGACTACGATCTGTCAGCAGATGGTAAAGGGCATCAGCTCCTTCAGCCTGATGGCAGTGCCGTTTTTCATCACCATGGGCTGCCTCATGGGCTCTGGCGGTATTTCTGAAAAGCTCATTGCCTTGGCAAATGCCTGTGTAGGATGGATGCGGGGTGGTATGGCAATGGTAAATATCGTTGCTTCTTATTTCTTTGGAGGGATCTCCGGCTCTGCTTCCGCGGATACGGCATCTCTGGGCTCCATCCTGATCCCTATGATGGTGGATCAGGGCTATGACGGCGATTTTTCAACTGCTGTTACCATTACCTCCTCCTGTGAGGGACTTCTGGTTCCTCCCAGCCATAACATGGTAATCTATGCAACCACAGCAGGCGGCATTTCCGTAGGAAGCCTGTTCCTGGCCGGATATATTCCCGGCGCCCTGCTGGCTCTGTCCCTCATGATCGGTTCTTACATTATTTCTGTAAAGCGCAATTATCCCAAGGGTGATAAGTTCAGCATGGCAAACCTGATCAAGCAGCTCAGCGTATCCTTCTGGGCACTGGCAGCTGTTTTAATCGTAGTATTCGGCGTGGTAGGCGGTGTATTTACTGCTACTGAGTCTGCTGCTATCGCTGTTATTTACAGCCTGTTTGTCAGTCTGGTCATCTACAAGGGACTTGATTGGAAGGGTGTCTGGAGAGTAATTGGAGAGTGCATCGACACACTTTCCATTGTACTGATCTTGATCGCTACTTCCAGTATCTTCGGTTACTGCCTGACCCGTCTCCATGTACCAGAACTGGCAGCTTCTGCCATTACTGGCATGACCAACAACCCGATCATTCTGGCTCTCATGTTAAATGTGATCCTTCTGATCTTAGGCTGTATCATGGATATGGCTCCCATCATCCTGATCGCGACGCCTATCCTTCTGCCCATCGCTACTTCCATCGGTATCGATCCTGTGCAGTTTGGTATTATGGTGGTGCTCAACTGCGGTATCGGTCTTTTGACCCCGCCGGTAGGCGCCGTTCTATTTATCGGCTCCGCGGTGGCGAAGCTGCCTATGGAAAAGGTAGTAAAGGCAACCTTACCTTTCTATCTGTGTATGATCATCACACTGCTGCTGATCACATTTATCCCAGGTATCAGCTTGTGGCTGCCAACTGTACTGGGCAGTTGATATATAACCTGATGTTATACTCTCGAAATCCTGATGCAAGAGGATTCCGGGAGTATATTTGATGTATATAAGGAGGAGCGCATTGTATCAGTATACATACCGGACCAGCTGCGCGGAGCTGTGGCAGCTGTCCATGTACTATATTTACGGCTCAATGGTGGGGGTATGCAATCTGATCTTTACAGTGGCTGTAGCGGCTCTTGCCATAGCCAGGTGGAATGACTTTGGAACTGCTGTGCGGTGTGTCCTGATCTTTGGAATCTGTCTTTTTACCATCCTGCAGCCTCTGGGGATCTGGCAGAAGGCAAGGAAGCAGGCAGCTGCCATCACAGAGGATACGCAGATTTCCTTTGACGATCTGGGAGTTCATGTTAAAATGGGAGAGGCCCGTTCTGATATGAAATGGAGCCAGATCCGCCGTGTGTCGAAAAAACCGACCATGCTGGTGCTTTTTTCCGATACCACTCATGGCTATGTGCTGACGAACCGTGTGGTGGGAGCGGACAGAGAGGCTCTTTACGCGTATATCACGGCGAGAATGAAACATTGATCCACAAGGAGGATTCCGGCAGTGAAACGATCCGTAATACACACCGCCAGGCTGGCTTTTTTTGTCCTGCCGGCATTTATTTTAACAGCCTGTGCAGGAAAGGAGGAAGGGGAAAATGTCCCTGACTTCGTTCTGACTTACGCGGAGAATCAGGCAGAGGATTACCCTACGACTCAGGGGGCCTTAAAATTCGCCCAGCTTGTAAAGGAGCGCACCGACGGAAAGGTGGAGATCCAGGTCAATGCGGACGGCGTGCTGGGAGATGAGAAATCAGTGATCGAGCAGCTGCAGTTCGGCGGGGTGGACTTTGCCCGGGTCTCCTTATCGCCTCTGGCTGAGTTTGTGCCAAAGCTCAACGTGCTCCAGCTTCCTTATCTGTATACGGGGGCGGATCATATGTGGGAGGTGCTGGAGGGGGACATCGGGGATGATTTTTTAAATTCCTTTGAGGGGTCCTGTCTGGTGGCTCTCTCCTGGTATGATGCCGGGTCCAGAAACTTTTACAGCTCCTTACAGCCCATTGAACGGCTGGAGGATATGGAGGGGATGGATGTCCGGGTTCAGGAGTCGGAGCTTATGATGGATACCATCCGGGCTCTTGGGGGAAATCCGGTTCCCATGGCCTACGGTGAGGTGTATTCGGCCCTGCAGACGGGAACCATCCAGGTGGCGGAGAATAACTGGCCCTCCTATGAATCCACGCACCACTATGAGGTGGCAAAATATTATACCATTGATGAGCATACCCGTGTGCCGGAGCTGCAGCTGGCATCCCAGTCTACCTGGGAAAAGCTGCCGGAGGAATACAGGGAGATCATCCGCAGCTGCGCCACTGAGTCTGCCCGTTATGAGCGAAGCCTCTGGAAGGAGCGGGAGCGGGTGTCAGAGGAAAAGGTGCGGGAGGCAGGCTGCGTGGTTACGGAGCTGTCCCAGCAGGAAAAGGCCCGTTTCCAGGAATGTGTGATGCCTCTCTATGAGAAATACTGCTCTGATTATGTGGATATAATCGATGCCATTGTGGCGGCGGGGAAGGAGAAGGGGAGATAAGAAATGAAAAAAGCCTGCGTCTCACAGGGCGGTATGCCTGTGGAGACGCGGGCTTTTACAAATTTCAGACAGGCTCTAAGACAATGGAACGATGGTAACCTCCTCTGAGGACTGCGCAGCAGAGCTTTCAGCTTCAGTGGGGGCAGAGGTGGTGGAGCTTTGAGACTGAGTTGGAGCTTGAGAGGACTCAGTGGGCTTCGCGGTTTCTGCAGCCTGGGTGGCCTTGGAAGCTTCTGTAGCCTTAGAAGCCTCTGTGGCTTTGGTGGACTTGGAAGCTTCTGTGGCTTTTGTGGACTTGGAAGCCTCTGTGGCTTTTGTGGACTTGGAAGCCTCTGTAGCTTTTGTGGACTTGGAAGCCTCTGTGGCTTTTGTGGACTTGGAAGCCTCTGTGGCTTTGGTGGATTTGGAAGCTTCTGTGGCTTTGGTGGACTTGGATGTTTCCGCAGCTTTGGTGGACTTGGAAGTCTCAGCAGCCTTAGTGGACTTGGAAGTCTCCTTCGTATCCGAGGAGCTTTCTGATTTTGAGCTCTCCTTTGTATCGGTGCTCTTTCCACTGGAGGCAGAAGCAGGAACTGCCTCATCTTCATTATCGTCGGACGAATTAGTTCCGGCAGTCAGTCCTTCTGATTTGATGGAAAAGGTACTCTGGACGGGATTTCCGGCCATGTCCTCCGCATAGACTTCCAGGGAATCGCCCTCCATATCGAACACGACTCGTCCCGTTTCTTTGTTGATGCTGACAGGCTTGACAGTCTGCTTATCTGAATCAAGGGCCAGGATGGAATTGTAGTTGATGCCGGACTGGCTGTCTGTCAGGGTGATCTCCAGCTTTCCCCTTTCCATGACAAAATCGTCCTCGTCAATAGCTGGCGGAGTGTCATCCAGCACAGCAATGTTTTCGCTGGCCCGGCTGACCATGCCGTTTAAGCTCTTTACATAAACAGTAAATGTGCCGTTGTCAGTAAGCGTGGCCTGATAGGCGCCGTTTTCCTTGGTCATCTCTATCGGCTGGGACTCCAGGGTGGTGTTCATCTCCTTGATGGGAAGGAGCGTCTTTACCTTATAAGAAATGTCTACAGTTTTATAGTCCGTTGTATCCGATACGGTGATCTCGATCTTTGGGGATGCGGTGGTCACATATACAAGGATAATGTTAAATACAATAAATGGAAGTACAATAAATACCAGAGATGACAAAAGAGAATTGTCCCTCCAGGAACGCTTGCTGTAATTGCTGCGCCGGTTATTTTTATTGCCTCGGCCTCCAAGAGAGCTGCCGGATGAACGGTCGCTGCGGGGAGCCGAATAAGATGACTGCCGGTTCATGATTGATCCTCCTGAGCTGTAAAATTCTCAAAATACTTCATATAGCATAGCAGAAAAGTCGCTATCTTACAAGGCAAAAACCTTACGATATTACTAAGATTCATGGTATCCCGGCTGTAAGGGGACAGTTGTCTCTTCAAAATACCGGTTAAGTGTGGTATGATGATAAGGGTTAATGTCCTGAGGTTTGAGTTGAGAGAAGGAGCAAGGCTATGGTCAGAGAGGCGGCGACATTTGCAGCAAGGGCACATCAGGGGGTATTCAGGAAGGGGACAAGGATCCCGTATATCACACATCCCATGGAAACAGCAGTGATCGTATCCAGTTTTACAGAGGATGAAGAAATGATCGCGGCGGCTCTGCTTCATGATGTGGCGGAGGATGCAGGCGTCACAAGGGAGGAGCTTGAGGAACGGTTTGGAGAAAGGGTAGCAGATCTTGTTATGGAAGAATCGGAGGACAAGAGCAGATCCTGGCAGGAGCGCAAAGAGCATACAGTCCGACATTTAAAGACTGCCTCGATGGAGCTTAAAATACTGGCTCTGGGTGATAAGCTCAGCAATATGAGGTGTACAGCAAGAGATTATCTGATCATAGGGGATGAACTGTGGCAGCGCTTCAATGAAAAGGACAAGTCCCGCCATGCCTGGTATTACTGGGGAATCGCGGATTCCTTGCAGGAACTGAAAGACAGCGTGTATTATGAAGAATATATTATGCTGTGCCGGAGTGTATTCGGACCGCGGACAGCAGACACAGGAGAGAATGAATGATGAAATGGATGAAAAGCAGAAGGATCCTGGCAGCAGTTCTCGCAGCAGGACTGGTTCTGGGAACACAGGGAATGACGGCTGTAACCGCCTACGCAGGGCCCGGCGCAGCCAGACCGGTCCAGGGCGGGCCGGGGGCAGCAGCTGAGCAGGGCCAGACAGGCAGCCAGGGAGAGTCGGATCCGGCGGCGGGCCAGGGAACATCAGGTACATCAGATGCGGCATCCGATCAGGCGGCAGGCCAGGAGGCATCCGGCCAGACAGGAAGCCAGGACGTCCCAGATATACCGGCAGATCAGACGGCTCAAAAACCGTCTGCAGACGGCCCCTCAGACCTTCGGGTAGGCTACAGCGCCATGATCGCGGGCCAGGGCTGGAGCAGTTCCGCAGAGGATAACCGGCTGTGTACGGCTCCGGCAGGCGCATGGGTCACTGCAATAAAGGCAAACCTGATCACCATACCTGAGGGGCTTCAGGTGGGGCTGCGCTATCAGGTGAACCTGAGCGGCTCCGGCTGGCTTGACTGGGCAGAGGATGGGAAAGAGACAGGAGACAGCTCCGGCGCCACCCACCTTGAGTCTCTGAAAATGGAGCTTACAGGAGCCGGTGCTTCCCAATATGACATTTATTACAAAGTATATCAGAACGGGGCCTGGACCCAGTGGGCCATGAACGGCGCCCCTGCCGGTACAGAGGGAGCCGGGCTTCGGATTGACGGTATCCGAGCCAGTATTACCTTTAAGGGAGCACCGGCGCCTTCGGAAAATCCTCTGGGAGGAGCGGTGGATCCGTCCCGTCCCATGATTGCTCTTACCTTTGACGACGGTCCCAGGGCCTCAGTAACCAACAGGATTCTGGACAGCCTGGCGGCCAATGGAGGCCGGGCTACCTTTTTCATGGTAGGCACCAGTATCAATGGAAATGCCGCCGTGATTCAGCGCATGGTGTCCCAGGGCTGCGAGGTGGGAAACCATACCAATGACCACAAATATCTGTCAAAGCTGGGAGCAGAGGGCATCACCAGCCAGCTTGGGGCAGTGAACCAGAAGGTGGCTGCGGCCTGCGGCGTTTCACCGGTGCTGATGCGCCCGCCAGGGGGATATATCAATGACAATACCCTGGCTGTGCTGAAAAACCTGGGTATGCCGGCCATCATGTGGTCTATCGATACCCGTGACTGGCAGCACAGAAACCCTCAAAAAACTATCGAAACAGTTCTCACCCAGGTAAAGGACGGCGATATTATATTGATGCACGATCTGTATGAAACAACTGCCCAGGCAGCAGAGGTACTGATCCCAGAGCTGACAGCCAGAGGATATCAGCTGGTGACCGTCAGCGAGCTGGCATCATACAGAGGAGGTATGCAGCCGGGACATAAATACAGCCAGTTCCGGCCGTGACAGGTAAAAGGGGCCCCTTTGGGGTCCCTTGCTATTCAAGAAAGTCTTTCCCAGGAAGCAGGTATTGAAATGTGATAATCAGGCCAAACGCTCCTTGGTACTCTGAACCATATTCCCTTTCACCCCCCAGCCGCAAACACCCCACTAAGCACCAGGCAGACACCACCCTGCCCCACTGCATGTCTATTGATCATAATCAGCTGAGGGTTTCATCCAGAGCCGCCCCGCCGTCCCTTCTCAGGCTCCGGGGCGTACATCCGTAGATTTCCTTGAACATCCGGTTAAACAGTTTATAATTTGTAAACCCATGGCGCTCTGCGATCTCCATGATCCCGTCATGGCTGCGGCACAGATCATAATGGATATGGATCAGCCGTATCTGGTTGACATAATGTGAAAAGGTAACGCCCATATGCTGCTTGAAGAAACGGCAGAAATATTCCCGGCTAAGTCCCAGCTCTCCGGCCATGGTCTCAAGGGAGATGGGCTCTGCATAGTGCTGTTCTACATAGGAAGTAATGCGCTCCAGACGGTCCAGGCTTCCGGCGTATTCGGGCATCTGAGGCCGGGAGACAGGGCGGGCCAGGTGATTAGCCGCCAGATACAGGATGTGCATGGCGACAGATTCACATTCCAGGCGGTAGCCGGGGGGCTGCTGGATGTAGAGAGGCGGAAGCCGCTTTAGAAGTTCACAGATCTCAAGGTAGGTGGAAAGCTCCTTTTTCTCCAGAAGCTCCCGGCTGAAGCAGAGATTAAGCCTGTCCAGGTCAGGGAGATATTTGAGCAGGTGCTGTCTGGAAATGTGGATGCACAGTCCCATGGTCATGGCGGCGCACCTGGATTCGTGGATCTGGTTGGAGTCAATCAGGACAAACTCGCCGGGAATCAGGGAATGGACGCGCCCGTCGATGGTCATCTGGGCGGTGCCGTTTAAAACAAAGATCAGCTCCAGGGCGGAGTGCCAGTGAGGCGGCGTATAGTAGCCATGCTCCGTATAATACTTGATGGCGATCCCTGTTTCATCCAGGTTATAAAACTGCTTATATGTCAGTGAAGTCACAGGCCACACTCCTTTCCATGTCAATATTGACCTAAAAGTTGTCAATTCTTTATCTAAAACTGCTTATGAAAATATGATACCATATTATGCGTAACAGGGAAATATATAAGATATACAGAGAGCACACATAGATAAAAAGGAGTGGACGATATGTCAACAATAGCAATTAAAAATAAAACCGTCTGCGCAGATAGAAAGGCAGAGAACACACAGAATTTAAAGGATCGGATTAAAACCTGGATCCTTGAGAATGCCGAAATGATAGAGGCATATGTATGCGCCATAAACGGCAGCACATACATCCCATACAATAAGTAAGACCGATCAAAAAATGGACTGCCGCACTGATTCAATTCAATGCGGCAGCCCATTTTTCATTTCTCACCTATTCTGCAGAAATTCATCCACCGTCAGATAAATCTCCTCATACCCCAGCCGTCTGCACAGCTCTGTAACATAGGGCCGGCTGATGGAGGCTTCTTTTAATACCTCATCCATGGCAAAAACCTGCCGGGCTGTGCCGTCTGCCAGAATATGGCCGTGGGCCATGACGATGACCCGCTCAAAGGATTCCGCCACAAAATCCATATCGTGAAGGATCGCAATCACCAGCCGTCCCTTTTCGGAAAGCTGACGGATAATTTCCCTGATCCGCTGTCTGCCCTTATAGTCTTGGGCAATGGTAGGCTCATCCAGGATCAGAACGTCCGTATCCATAGCCAGGACAGAGGCGATGGCAGTCATTTTCCGCTCATTCAGCTCCAGATCATAGGGATTTTCCTTTTCCTTTCCGGAAAGACCGGTCATTTCCAGGGCTTCAAGAGCCTTATTTTTGGCCTGCTCCTGGCTCATGCCGATATTTAAGGGGCCGAACATAACCTCATCCAGCACATTGTACTTAAAGATCTGATCGTCCGGGTTCTGGAATACATAGCCCACCTGTCCGGCCAGCATAGCCACTGTTTTTTGGCCAATGTCCTCTCCGCCAAAGAAAACAGAGCCGGAAACCGGCTTTAACAGTCCCTTTAAGAGCTTTACCAGAGTGGTCTTGCCCGCCCCGTTCTGGCCGACGATGGCAGTAGGACGCCCGTCCAGTGACAGGTTAAGCTCTGAAAGCACCGGCATGTCCTTCTGATAGGAAAAGGACAGGCGGCTGATCTCAAAAACGGGACGGCCTGGGGCTGATACCTCCGGCGGGAGCGGCGGCTGCTTTGGAAGGTCTTTAAAGAGAGGGGCGGCTTCTGCCGCTGTTACCGGATAGGTTCCATCTGGAAGTCTCAGCCCCTGTCCCCGGCAGATCCTTGTAAAGGAAGGAGCCTGGATGCCGTATTGCTCCAGATCATCCATGGAAAATACCCTTCCGGGCGTATCATAGATCACCTGCTTTCCTTTATGGAGAAGAAGGATGCGGCTGCAGTAGGCCGCCAGCTTTTCTATTTTCTGCTCGATCATCAGAATGGTGATTCCGGATTTTGCAAGGCGCTCTACCGCCTGGAACACCTCCTCACTTCCCTTTGGATCCAGCTGGGAGGTAGGTTCGTCCAGGATTACAACCTCCGGCTGCATCACCAGAATGCTGGCGATGGCTACCCGCTGCATCTGGCCGCCGGAAAGGTCAAAGGGATTCCGATCCTTGTACTGCCATATATCAAGGAGTTTTAAAACCTCCTCGGCCCGCCGGTGCATCTCGGCCCGCTCCACTCCCAGGTTCTGCATTCCGAAGGCCACTTCCTCGTATACCGTATCCCTGGCCCCGGAAAGCTGGTTAAATGGGTTCTGGAACACCAGCCCCGCCTTGCCGCACATCCCTGCAACCGGGGTTTTTGCAGCCTCCAGCCCGCAGACGGTTACAGAACCGCCGTAGGCCCCTTTGTAAAATTGGGGCACCAGACCGATGAGGGCCTGGCTTAAGGTGCTTTTTCCAGCGCCATTTTCACCGATAATCCCGATAAACTCTCCTTTTTCCACAGAAAAAGAGATGCCGTCCAACGCCAGCTCCTGTGTATGGGGGTACCGGTATTTCAGATTTTCCACCTGTATCACACTCATGCCCCAATCCTCCCGATGATGGCTCCCAGGATCATAAGTCCCAGAAGTATGGTAACTGCCCGGTCCCCCTTGTGGGGGGTACGGTCTGCCAGCCAGGTTTTCTTCTGGCTGGAGCCAAAGCCCCGTACCTCCAGGGCGATGGCCCGTTCCCTGGTATTGATCAGGGAGCTCATAACCACCGGTGAGATCAGGGGGAGAAATGCCTTCGCCCGGGTTTTCAGGTTTCCTTCCGTTTCCAGTCCCCGGCTTCTCTGGGCGTCCATAATGGTGCTCATAGTTCCTGTCATCTGGGGAATGATCTGAAAGACAGAGCTAATAATGTAGCCCAGCCTTGGGGAAAAGCCATGCTTTTCCAGCTCATCTACCAGCTCCGAGGGCTTAGTGGAAAGGACGAACACCGCAAAGGAAAGAAGCATATTCAGGATATTTAAGCCGATGCGGAGGGCATAATACAGCCCCTCACGGTAAAAACGAAGGGGGCCCAGTTTAAAAAGGACATTGGTATTGTTCTGGTTAAAGAGCCCATGGATCAGAAAAATGGTGATCAGAATGGTAAAGGAAAACGCAATCAGCGGGAGCGTCCGTTTCAAAAGCTTCCCGCTGGCTAAGAGGCATAAGCTGGCTGCGATGAGGCAGCCAAACAGCCAGAGCCGCCCTCCGATCAGCGGGATGCTGATGGCGGCGGCGATGTACATAAGCTTTGTAAAGGGATGGACCTTTGTCAGGTAGGTCCCGTTATCTACATACAGGCTGATACTTTTCATAGGCTTAGTCCAGTCTTTCTATCTGAGAATCCACCTCATAAAGGGTTGTCAGCTTCTTTGGAAGTCCCTTCAGGATGAAAAATACAAGGATCAGGGTGATCAGCTTGTCCGGCACGTCCACTACAACCTCATCAAGAAGTGAGCCGAGAAATACCGGCATACCGGCTGCCTGGGTAGCTGCGAATACGGCATCGCCCCATACATTTCCCGTTGTACCGCCCCAGAAGATCACATTCAGAGGGGTAGAGATCACCACAGCGGTAAGACCGGCCACGCAGGCGGAAAGAATGGCCTTAGGGAAGCTTTTCATAAAGCCAAGACGGGCCATGATACCTACAGCCACACCGATGCCAAGGCTTGTAAGAGCGTAGATCAGGGTAATGTTATCCCCTGCCGTAAAGCCGTAGATCAGGTTGTTGGCTGCTCCGCAGATGGCTCCGATCACAGGGCCTCCCAGACAGCCGCCGATGCAGGTGCCGATGGAGTCCAGCCACAGCGGGAGCTTCAGCACGCTGGCAAACAGCTTTCCAAGATAGTTGATGCCGATGCAGGCCGGGATCAGAACGATTGCCGCCACATCAAATTTTGTTTTAAACAGATTCATACTTACCATTTCCCTTCTATTTTTTTATTTATCCTTACCAGCGCATGGAGCGCGGTTAGAATCTCATGTTCCTCACCGGCGGCTGCGGCGGCCTCGCCGTCTGCATACTGTCCGATTTGCTGGGAAATGTCCCCCTTCCAGCCGCAGACTACATTGAGAATGGAAGCGGTTTTTATCCCCCGGACGGCTCCGGTGACAAAGAGGGCGGCTGTCTCCATATCAGAGGCAATGACGCCCCGCCGGGACCATTCTTCATAAATATCAGGATTGTCATCCCGGTACAGGCAGTCGTGGCTGCGCCCGATTCCCATATGCCAGGGAAAGCCAAGCTCTTTGGCGCTGTCCCGGCAGGCTTCTAAAAGCTCAAAATCCGGCAGGGCGGGATAGCTTAAGGGAGCGTAGCCAAGGCTGGTTCCTTCGTCCCGCACCGCTCCGGTGACCAGAACCAGATCCCCGATGGACATACCCGGCTGCAGGGCTCCGCAGCTTCCGATCCGTACTGCGGCCTTTACGCCGGTGCGGATCAGCTCCTCCAGACCGATGGCTGCAGAAGGGCCTCCCATTCCGGTGGACATAACCAGGATCGGTACGCCCTTAAAGGTTCCCCGGACACTCTGATACTCTCTGTTAAAGGCAAGAAACTCCCGGTCCTCCAGGTACTCCGCCACCCGCCTGGCTCTGGCCGGATCCCCGGGAAGGACGGCGCAGGAAATCCCCAGATTTTCAGGGATGCGGATATGCGGCATTCTGTTATCTTCCATATAGCTCCTTTCTGGGTGTATGTTCCCGTTTTTGTGCGATATTATTGTTTAAAATAACACTTTAATGAGTAAAAGTCAACAAAACTTCAATGAATTGTTATTTATTTAACATTCTTTTTAGCCTTGTAAACAAAAGGAGATGAACGTATACTGAAAAATAAAGACTTTTTATGGAGGGCATGACAATGAAACCAGATCTTCTTCTTGTGATCGATATGCAGAATGTATATACCCGCGGCCAGGACTGGGCCTGTGAGAATATAGAGACGGCCTGCGGCTCAGTACAAAGGCTTTTAAACTCCGGGTGCTGCGGGGATGTGATTTTTACCCGCTACCTGGCGCCGGAGGAGCCTAAAGGAGTGTGGAAGGAGTACAACCGGATCAACCGGGAGATCAACCAGGATCCCTGGCTCAACGAAATTCTCCCGGAGCTTCTTCACTGGGTCACACCCGGATCGGATGGCAGCCCCGCCAGGTATCCCCTCCTTACAAAGGACGTATATTCTGCCTTCGGGATCCCGGAGGTAAGAGAGCGTGCCAGCCGGGCCGGACGGGTGGTGATCACCGGCGTAGTTTCGGAGTGCTGCGTTTTATCGACGGTCTTTTCCGCCATTGATGAGGGCTGTAAGATTATTTATCTGAGGGACGCAGTGGCGGGAGTGACCCGGCAGGCGGACCGGGAGGTGGAGCATATCCTTTCCGGCCTTGTGCCCCTTCATCTTGAGATTATGGATACAGAAGAATATTTACGGCAGCAGGAAAAATAAACGATATGAGAAGCCGGGATCTCCCACGACCTGCGGACGCCTCACACTGCGGTGCGGGGAATCCTGAAGGGATTGTTAGACGGGATCGTATCCGCACCGGAGATATGGAGCTTGATCCGGCTGAACCGGTAATACCGCGAACGGCGGTAAGAGAGGAGATATATGCAGATAGAACTTGAAATACTGGATCTGATCCAGACGCTGAGGACGCCTCTGGGGGATAGTCTGATGTGCTTTATCACAAAGCTGGGAGACGGAGGGATCATATGGATCCTGCTTACGGCATTTCTCCTTCTCTTTCCAAAAACCAGAAAATCCGGGCTGGTGATGATGGCAGCCCTGATATTTGACCTTATTTTATGCAATGGGATCTTAAAGCCCCTGATTGCCAGGATAAGGCCCTTTGAGGTGAATACAGCCATACAGCTGCTGATCCCGAAGCCGGCGGATTTTTCCTTCCCTTCCGGCCATACAGCCGCCTCCTTTACCTCAGTGACCGCCCTTTTCCTTTCCGGGGAAAAGAGGCTTTGGAAGGGGGCCCTTGTTCTGGCAGTTCTGATGGCAGCTTCAAGGCTGTATCTGTATGTGCATTATCCTACAGATGTGCTTGGCGGTGTGTTTGTGGGGATTGCCTGCGGATATGGGGGGAGCTGGTGTGTGGGGCGGCTTGAAAGGGGATGACCGGCTGATCAGCGTGTATTATAACTGCAGCATGAACTGCCGGTTCGTGTTCCATACCCAGAGGAGGGCGTGTAACGCAGCGGTGAAAGGTCACCCTGGCAGATGCGGCCATAGCGGCGGCAGTCTGCGCTGTATTCTGCCTGGGAACGGCAGTTTTGGGAGGGGGATATATGGGTGCGTAAAATTCACCTTTGCACCAGTGAAAATTTATCCCTTCGCCATCCCCCTGTTAAACCGAATCATAAACACAACCACCATCACCGCAACCACAAGCTCCGTCACAGGCATGGCAAACCATAAAAGCTTGTCTCCGCCTATCATCGGCAGCACATAGATCAGCCCGCCGCTGATCACCAGCCCCCGGAGTACAGATACCAGGAAGGAAGCACCGGGCTTCATAATGGCCTGGAAGTAGTAGGTGGAGAAGATATTTAAGGGCAGTAAAAGGAAGGAGACAAAATAGCTCCTCATAATGGGCGCCGCAATGGCAAGCACCTTCTGATCCGGCTTCATAAAAATTCCTGTAAGCTGCAGTGGGAAGCCCATGGTAAGGCTGGTCCAGATAAGGGACATAACCGCAGTCGTAACCATGCTCCAGAAAAAGGTCTGGCGGATGCGCCCGGTCTGCCCCGCCCCGTAATTGACGGAGATCAATGGCTGGGCCGCCTGGCCGATGCCGTAGGAGCAGGCCTGCACCAGGGTGTTGATATTGATGATTACGCCGTAAACCGCCAGGGCGGAGGGTCCCGCATAGCGCATGATCTGGTTGTTAAACATCAAAGACAGGATCCCCATGGCAATGTCAATGAAAAAGGTGGAAAAGCCTGTAGCCATGATCCTGGCAATATCTGTTCCAAAGCGCTCCGGCCATGCCAGCCGCAGGGTGCATTTTTTGCTGAAAAAATGGCTGCAGAGAATCAGGATGGACAGGAGCTGTCCCAGGGCAGTGGCAAGTCCCGCGCCGAAGATCCCCATATGAAAGACAAAGACAAATACACAGTCTCCTACAATGTTGAAAATACCTCCGGATAAGACTGCGGCTGTGGCCTTGCCCGGGGCGTTGTCATTGCGCAGGAAGGCAGCCAGGAACTGTCCGTAGAGGAACAGGGGCACTGCGAATTTCACAGGAAGGAGATAGCGCCTTGCCAGAGGCAGCAGCTCGTCATCCGCGCCGAAAAAACGCAGCATAGGAGCGTCAAAAAATATAATAATCAGCCAGATGGCCCCAGCTGCGGCCGTAGCCCCTATCAGTGCTTCGGTAAAAAGCTGTCTGGCTGTCCTTTCATCCCGTCGTCCCTTTGCAGCGCTCATAAGGACGGCGCCGCCGATGCCAAACAGCAGCCCCAGGCTGTAGATAATGTTCCAGACCGGAGCCACCGTAGCCAGTGCAGCCACGCCCAGAGAGCCTTCGTACTGCCCCACCACGGCGCAGTCCACGATTGAATACACCGCCACGATCAGGGCGCTTCCAAAAGCAGCTGAAAGATAGTGAAAATACAGCTTTTTCACATCCCCGGTAAGTAAATCCATGATAAAAACCTCCTTGTAATAAAATTGATGCATAAAAAAAGGATAAGACAGCGGTTTTACCCGGCATCTTATCCAACCATTTCAAATGATCCTCCGATGAGCAATGGTATTCTAGCATATTGGTTTGGGGATGTCAATGGGGATCCGGAAGGAGATACAGGTTCCCATGTGCTTCTTGCTCTGGATCCTGAGTCTTGCCCTTTCTCCATAATGCATAATGAGACGGCTGTTTACATTGGTCAGTCCGATATTTTCGCTGCCCGGCTCATTGATCCTCTGATAAAGAGCCTGAACCTCAGCCTTTGTCATACCAACACCGGAGTCAATCACAGAAAATATGAGAAATCCATTTCTCTCAATGATCCGCAGCTTGATAAAGCCGGAGCCCGGCAGCAGCTTGATGCCGTGGTACAGGCTGTTTTCGATCAGCGGCTGCAGGATCAGCCTCATAAAAGGAATGGATCGAAGGGTTTCTTCATATTCATAATACAGGATGTATTTGTCCTCATAGCGG
The DNA here is from genome assembly GCA_900549235.1 of uncultured Clostridium sp. Classification (GTDB taxonomy): domain Bacteria; phylum Bacillota; class Clostridia; order Lachnospirales; family Lachnospiraceae; genus Enterocloster. The sequence continues at coordinate 26,754 of URNT01000010.1, forward strand.
TACCGCTGGATACTGTCATATTTCTTCAAGTGATCGATCTCATCTCCAAGAGTGACCTGAGAGCCGGGACGGCCAAGGGAATATTTTAAAATATCAGAAAGAGCTTCGATCATCTGGTTTACGGCAGTAGGGCGGCCAGTGTATTCAAGGGCTTTAAAGTCTAAGGTCTGCAGTGTATTGAATAAAAAATGAGGATTGATCTGCAACTGCAGCGCTTTCATTTCCGCAACCTTTTGCTGCTGATCCTTCAGCTCCAGAGTATTCTGCAAAAATGTTTTATTGAGAAACAGCTGGACGATATTGTTCAGGATCAGATCATATTCATCCTTTATAAATGCAGGGCGCTCCTGATTATAGATTCCCCGCTCGGCATCAGAAAACAGGCGGATAAAGTAATCAATCTGCTGAAAATTTTTCTTTGTTATGGTGTAGGAGATCCACAGAGATATACCAATGATAGCAGTCAGCATCATAAGAAACTGAAGCAGCATGGCATACAGGGCCTGATAATAGCTGGAATGACTGATGCAGGTGATGATGTAAGTGCCATATCCTGCATAGGCTGTCTGCACATGATAACGCATATGGTTGTCCGTGATCCAGCCCTGGTATTCTCCTTTTGCAAGCTGTTCGCGGTTCCGTTCATAAAATCCGGTTCCGTCTCTGCTTTCTAAAAGCAGATTACCGGAAAGATCCGTAATAAAAAACAGATCAAGATCCGTACCGGCACTTAAAAGCTCCCGGATTCGGTCCGCATACAGATTTACCGCCACAACGCCCTGAAACATACTCAGTTTTTTATAATATGTAAGTACAGATACCGGCTGTGCATAGGCGTAGGTCCGCATATTTCTGCGTTCGATCCACTGGTTTTCTTCAGAAGTGTGATAGGAATCCAGCCAGTCTGAATCCAAAAACTGGGAGAGAGGTACCACACTGCCGGTAGTCGAGGTTAAAACAGAATCATATCCGTCCTGATAGTAATAAACGGAGGCAATATAAGGTGCATTATTAGTCATGGAAGAAAAATTGGACAAAATGCTGTTGGTCAGGATGCTGTCCAGATAATTGGTTTTTTCATGGGACAGATACTTGCGCAGGGAAATAGAAAGCCGGGGGTTCCTGGAAAGAATATCATACTGCATATTTGCGTTGTCCATGACCAGGGCATAGCTGTCCTGGACGGCTCCGGCGGACCGGGCCGCGTGTTTTTGAAGCTCGTCCTGCTTGGTTTGAATGGTAAATGCAAGATAGATAAGGAAAATCAGTACCAGAGGCAGGGTAATGATCCCGAAATAATATAAAAAGCTTTTAATAAAATTCCTTTTTCTCATTTCCCATTTCTCCCTTGTCCGGCCCGGTATTCAGAGGGCGTCATATGATAATATTGATGAAACGCCCGTGAAAAATTTTTAGGGTTGTCGTACCCTACCCGGTAGGCGATCTCATACTGCTTGTATTGGATATTTTCTAGCATCCGGGCCGCGTTTTCCATTCGTGTCTTAAGAAGATAGTCTGAAAAGCTCTGCTCAGAATGTTCCTTCATAAGTTTGGACAGGTAGTTAGGGCTTAGATTTACAAGCCTTGCAGCCTGTTCTAAGGTTGCAGTCTGATATTCAGTATTCAGATAATTCTGAACGGTACTTATGATTTTATCATAATAGCTGAGGCTGTCTTCCTGGGCTTCCGGCTTTCCGCGCTCCTGATCTAACAGTTCACGGATACGTGTCAGGCAGTCTAACAGATCTTCGTATTTGACAGGTTTCAGGAGATAATCAAACACACCGTTTTTAATCGCCTGTCTGGCATAGTCAAAATCCTGATAGCCGCTGAAGAAGATGATCCGCGGAGCAGGCTGAAGTGAACAAAGGCGTCTGGACAGCTCCAGGCCGTCCATAAGGGGCATTCGTATATCAGAAAGGATCAGGTCTGCGGGATGAAACTCAAGAAAATCAAGAGCCTCCTTTCCATTGGCAAAGACCCCGGCAATCTCAAAACCCAGCTGTTTCCAGGGAAACAGATGAGCGATGCCGCTGCGGATCTTTGCTTCGTCGTCTACAACAATGACCTGATACATGTATAATTCCTCCTGCTGATTTGTCTTTATCATAATAGTACAAAAAAATAGATTCTCCAACCAGTATTTCCAGTGAAGATGCTTTGTAATGAAGAATTTTCGTAAAAAATGATACTTTTTCTTTGAAGGGGATAAGGAATGACACCTTTTAATAATCCGTGTTTCTTTAAAAATGGAAGCCTGGCTGTTACAATAGCTTCAGAAAGCAAAAACGGGAGGTTAGTCAGATGAAAAGGACTAAGAGATTTGCAGCATTATTTATGGCAGGCATGGTAGCTGCCGGAGCATTGTCAGGCTGTACCAATGAACCGGCGCCTGCAGAAAATCAGACACAGAGCGGAGCAGAGGGAGAAACTGCTTCGGGAGACCAGATCACACTGCGCTTTATGTGGTGGGGAGGCGATGAGAGAAATGAGGCTACACTGGCAGTCATTGAACAGTATGAGGCCCTTCATCCCAATATTAAGATCGAAGCAGAGATGAATTCGGACCAGGGCTACATTGACAAGGTTTCTACCATGCTGGCAAATGGCACAGCCCCTGATATTATGCAGCAGAATGTAGATTCTCTGCCGGATTTTGTGTCCAGAGGCGATTTCTTTGCAGATTTTTATGAGTATCCGGAGATTTTTGATGTATCTGGCTTTGATCAGACCTTTATCGACCAGTTCGGAACCTTTGACGGGAAGCTGCTGGCGCTGCCAACTGGAATGTCCAGTCTTGCTATGGTAGCCAATACGGAAGCGGCCGCAGCCTGCGGAGTGGATCTGGACAAGCAGATCACCTGGGACTCTCTTTTGGAGGACGGAGCCAGGGTTCATGCAGAAAATCCGGACTACTATTTCTTAAATGTAGATACCAAGATCCTGTGTGAATATGTGCTGAGGCCCTATCTCCGCCAGATGACAGGGGAATCCTTTATTATCGACAGTGAGAAGAAAATGAGCTTTACCAGAGATCAGCTGGTAGAGGTGCTTCAGTATATTAAGGACTGCTATGATCAGGGAGTATTTGAGCCGGCAGAGGACAGTGCCACCTTTAAGCAGCAGATCCATACCAATCCAAAATGGATGGACGGAAAGTTTGTATTCGGTTTTGGACCCACCTCCAGTATCAATCTGCTGATGGATGCGATTCCGGAAACAGAGTGTACGGTAGTTCAGATGCCCATGGCAGAGGAGCGGGTCAATGACGGATTCTTTGCAGATACACCTCAGTATATGACTGTGAATAAGGCATCTGAGCACGTAGAGGAGGCCATTGATTTCCTGAATTATTTCTACAATAATTCTGAAGCACAGCTTACGTTAAAGGATGTACGTTCTATTCCGCCGACGGCTTCAGCAAGAGAGCTCTGCACTGAGGAGGGCCTGTTAAATGAGGTTGTGGTAGAAGCAGTAGATCTGGCAGCCGGGCTGAATGGAAAAAGCGATAAAGGCTATACCACCAGTGCAGAGGTATACGCCATCCAGGAAGATATGATCGAGAGCATTGCTTATGGACAGAGTACACCGGAGGAAGCAGCAGATAATGCTATCGAGCTGATTGAAGATTATCTGGCCGGATTGAACTGAACATGATGTACCGTTAAGGATTAACGGCCCGGGCAGCTCCTGTCCGGGCCGGTTTAAGGAGGAAAACTTTATGGAAAAACCAAAAACGATGGCGGTTCCCCGCCATGGCGGCTGGACGAAACGCAATAAAATCGGGTTTATGTATGTCTGTATTTGGATTTTTGGATTTCTTATATTTCAGCTGTATCCATTTATCAGTTCTTTGTTTTACTCTTTTTCGGATTATGACATTTTTCATGCCCCGGAATTTGTAGGACTGGATAACTATATAAGGCTTTTTACAAAGGATAAGGAATTCTGGAATTCACTGGCGGTTACATTAAAATATACCTTTATAACAGTGCCGGGAAAAGTAGTTCTGGCACTGATCATCGCCATGATCCTGAATCGGAATTTAAAAGGGATCAATTTTATCCGCACCGTCTATTATATTCCCTCCCTTCTCAGCGGCTCAGTGGCAGTGGCAATTTTGTGGAAGGTATTGTTTATGAATGACGGATTTATAAACAGCCTTTTAACAGCAGTCCATCTCCCATCAGTGAAATGGCTTGGAACCCCGGGAAATGCAGTGGTTACGATCTGTATGCTGGAGATATGGCAGTTTGGTTCATCTATGGTGCTGTTTTTGTCAGCTTTAAAGCAGGTGCCCCAGTCTCTTTATGAGGCAGCCAGGATCGATGGAGCTTCAAAGCCCAGGATGTTTTTTAAGATCACCCTGCCTATGATCACCTCTATTGCATTTTTTAATATTATTATGCAGCTGATCACGGCCCTGCAGAATTTTACCTCTGCTTTTGTGGTGACAAACGGAGGCCCCAATAAAGCCACCTATGTGCTGGGCATGAAGCTTTATACAGACGCTTTTAAGTATTTTAAAATGGGATATGCCTGCGCTACATCCTGGATCATGTTTGCGGTGATCCTGGTAATGACACTGATTCTGTTCGCAACATCTAAAAAATGGGTATATTACGATAATTAGGAGGTCCCTATGAAACATAAAACGCTGAAATCAGGCATTACATATATACTTTTGGGGATCGTAGGGATCGTGATGCTGTTTCCTGTGATCTGGATGTTTTTTGCCTGCTTTAAAACCAATCAGGAAATCTTTGGAAGTCTTAAGCTGCTGCCGGAGAGCTGGGGCGTGGAGGCCTTTGTAAAAGGGTGGAAAACAACAGGCACATATACCTATGCCCAATATTTTATCAACACTTTTTTACTGGTTATTCCTACTACGCTGCTGACCTTGATTTCCTGCTCCATTGTAGCCTATGGCTTTGCAAGATTTGATTTTCCTGGAAATCAAATTCTTTTTATGGTTCTGATTGCTACGCTGATGCTGCCCAATGCAATCATTATCATTCCAAGATATGCGTTATTTAACAAGCTGGGCTGGCTGGATTCTTATATGACCTTCTTTGCACCGGCAGCAGTGGGCTGTTATCCCTTTTTTGTATTTATGATGGTACAGTTTTTAAGAGGTCTGCCAAGGGATCTGGATGAATCTGCCTATATGGACGGATGCGGGCCATTTCAGTGCTTTGTCAGCATCCTTCTGCCCCTGTTAAAGCCAGCTCTGTTTTCTGCCGGACTGTTTCAGTTCCTCTGGACCTGGAATGACTTTTTCAATACCAACATTTATATCAATTCGGTATCAAAATATCCCTTATCCCTGGCTCTGAGAATGAGTATTGATGTTACCTCCAATATTCAGTGGAACCAGATTATGGCCATGGCTCTGGTATCTGTGATCCCGCTTATCCTGCTGTTCTTTGCGGCTCAGAAATACTTTGTAGAGGGGATTGCCACAACGGGAATGAAAGGGTAAAAGGATGGAATTTCAGGGAGCGCTTTTCCATAATATTTCTGAGCTTACCTTTGATTCGGAGTACGGGGATTACCAGATGGACCGGGTGCCCCGGGAGGTAAGATACAGGCTGAATCAAAAGGCAAGGGAAAATATCCGTTTTATGAGCAACAGCGAAATCCGCTTTGTCATGGAAGGAGAGGAGGCAGTTCTTTCCCTGAGAAGGGCTTCTGTCCGTATGCCTGTACTGGAGTATGGAGCAGCGCAGGTGTTTCAGGGAGAATTTCAGGGAAGCTATGAGATCGGCCTTTGGCCTGTGGGGGTAGAAGGAAATGAGATCAGGATCCGCAGACAGGACTGGAAACATATACAGAATTTTAGGGGAAATGGAAATTTTGCTCCAGAGGTCACACGGATCCTTCTGCCTTATGACTGGGGGTGCTGCATTGGCGGCATAAAGGGGAAGATCCGGGCGCCAGAAGAAGATCAGCTTCCGGAAAAAAAGATTCTGGTTTATGGATCTTCGATCACTCACGGAGGAAATGCCTCCCTCCCTTCTCATACATTTGCCTTTCAGCTTGCACAAAGGCTGGGAATGGATCTGATTAATCTGGGCTGTGCTGGAAGTGCTTGGATGGATCCGGCCATGAGCTGTTATATCGGAAGCCGGGATGACTGGGATATGGCACTTTTGGAGTTGGGGGTAAATGTACTGGAGCTGTGGGACTGTGACAGGCTGCACCAGGCTGTCTGGGATTTTTTGTATCAGATCAAAAAGATGAAACCAAATCAGCCTGTATTTGTTACAGATATATTTTACAATCATTATGATTATAATAGAAATCCTCAGATCACAGGCTTCAGGCGGGAGGTACAAAAATGTGTGGAGAAGCTGTTAAGCCTGTTTGAAGGGGTGTTTTATGTAAATGGAATAGAGGCTTTGGGAAACTGGACAGGGTTAAGCTCAGATGGGCTCCATCCTTCTGATATGGGTCATCATCATATTGCTGAAGAACTGGCTCGTTTTATAGAAAGGAAAACAAAACGATGAATACATATAAAAATCCTATTTTGTATGCAGACTATTCAGACCCTGATGTAATTCGGGTGGGGGAAGATTACTATATGGTATCCTCCTCCTTTACTTATCTGCCAGGAGTGCCGGTTTTACATTCAAGGGATCTGGTACACTGGGAGCTGATCAATTATTGTGTCAGATCTCTTCCTTTTGAAAAATATAACAGGCCCAGTCATGGATCGGGTACCTGGGCGCCATCGATCCGTTTCCATAAGGGAACTTTTTATGTTTTTATTCCTCTTGTAGATGAGGGAATCATGGTTGCAAGAAGCAGGGATCCTTATGGTGAATTTGAATTAAATATGCTGTGGGAAGGAAAGGGCTGGATCGATCCCTGTCCTCTTTGGGACGAGGACGGAAAGACATATATGGTATTTGCCTATGCTAACAGCCGCAGCGGCATCAAACACCGGATTTCTGTGGTAGAGATTGATGAAGACTGCAGACAGCTTACCGGAGAGCCGGTTCTGGTTTTTGAGGGGGAACAGATCGCTCCTACCTGTGAGGGACCTAAATTTTATAAAAAGGACGGATACTACTACATTCTGATGCCGGCGGGAGGCGTTGCAGAGGGCTGGCAGGCCTGTCTTAGAAGCCGGAGTGTCTATGGGCCATACGAATACCGGGTGGTGATGCATCAGGGAAATACAGAAGTAAACGGGCCTCATCAGGGAGGCTGGGTCACCGATTGCAATGGAGGAGACTGGTTTATACATTTTCAGGATGTGATCGAGCTGGGGCGGATCATACACCTGCAGCCCATGTGTTTTCAGGAGGGCTGGCCGTTTATCGGTCAGGATCAGAACGGAGACGGGATCGGCGAGCCGGTAAGGGAATGGAGGCTTCCGTCTGAAGGCGGAGACGGGGCAGAACTTGCTCAGTCAGATGATTTTGAAGGGGATGAGCTGGGACTTCAGTGGCAGTGGCAGGCGAATCCGAATCCTTCAGCGTATTCATTGACAGCACGCCCGGGATATTTAAGGCTGTACTGCCTTCCTCAGAAGCAGGATCCTGAAACAGGGCTTTGCAGAGAAAACCTTCTCTGGTATGCCCCCAATCTTCTTACTCAGATTCCCAAGCAGCCTGCGTTTACTATGACAGCAAAGCTGCAGCTGTTTGGAAAGGCCCCAGGAGATTTTGGCGGGATCGGACTGGAGGGACATCAGTACGGTTATATGGGGCTGTACCATACAGATGCAGGAAATGAGCTCCGGTGCTACCGGGGATACGTTACAGGACGTGAGTTTACAGGCGAGGCCTGGGAAGAATGTGTATTTCAGAAGAAGGCAGATACAGAGACAATATGGCTGCGTCTGGAGCTTGGGGCAGATAAGAAATACCGCCTGGGATATTCGGAAGATGGAGAAAGCTACTGGTTTGCTGATGAGATATTTACTCTGGAGCGCGCTACCTGGACCGGAGCAAAGCTGTGCCTGTGGGGATGTTCAAGGGAGAACCGGAGATCAGAGGGGTATTGTGATGTGGAGCGGGTGGATTTTACTTTTTGAAAAATTTATGAGGAAACTTAAGGAAAGAAATACTTGCAATTCAGAAATATTTTGACTATACTATAGACATAAAGAAAGCACCACTCCAAAAGTGGATGCCCAGTAATGAGTTTAGTGTCCTAATGGACACCGCCCATCCTGTTTGCCGACAGGGTGGGCATTTTTAATTTCGCTTGTTTCTCTGATCGAGAAAGGCGATGGATGCGATGATACAACCGGTCTATGTATTCAAAACTCGAAAAATAACATCCATTTTTCGCTTCCCTCTTGACTGGAAATCTCTGCATTTTTATGATTACAGAAAAAGGAGTACCAGATATTGTTATAATTGTATAACTCAAAGAGAGTGTGAAAAAAAGTCCGTAAATTAAGATCTTCTATGATAAGCCAATGAGAAATAATCTTCAGACTGGCGGATCTTTCGCTCAAACAACTGGTATTAGGAGGCATGATGACTTTACTTGGAAATAGAAATATATTTGCAATTGAATTAAGCAAAGATATGGATGCCTATCAAATGTCTTTATATATTGATGGCAAGGATATTTTGCAATTTAAAGTAAATGGAACCATTTATTCATACAGATGGAGAGACTTTGACGATATTAAAGAATGGTTTCAGGAAAACCTGAAGTATATATTGCAAGATGATAAATTTCCTTTAGAAGTATCTGGAGATTCAGCGGCAGAACTTTGTGAACGCAGCTACAAAATAGAATTAGATGACATTGAGAAATATGAGGAATTACAAGATTGGATGTTCAGACATTCTTGGTTTTCGGCGAGGGCAGGTTCATTCTTAGCAGATGTTTATTTTAGAAAAGTGAATGATAAAATAGAAATATCCTGGGATAACAGAGATACATTTAAAAAGGACGGGATAGTGTATGTTTTCGCTAAAGGTAAGAGTAGTATAGACGTAGGCCGATTTTGCGGCACTATTGAGGGTTTTATTTCAGCTTATAATCAATTATAGAAATTTTCGCCTAGCTTTATCCGGTGTGTCCTAAGGATGGGGGAGTGTAAATCCCCTTCGGTTTTATACAAAAACATATAGCAGATAATTATCGTGTAAAATATGAGGTTGATAACAATATTTCTCAGTGCTTGAGTAATAAAAATAAAATCGTTAAAAATATTAACAAAAAAAGAATAAGAATTGACTTAACGAGAATTCTAACATATAATAAAAGCAAAGGCAAAGGAGGTACATTGTAATGAATCATATCATTCGTCTTGCCGCGATGGAAATAGAGAATATTAAAAACGTTGGATATGGCAGGCTGGAGTTCTCCCAGGGAAAGAGCGGAAGTATCCTGGGGATTTACGGACAGAACGGTTCCGGGAAAACGGTAGTTGTGGACTGCATGGTACTCCTGAAATGTCTGCTTTCCGGAAGGCGGATACCGCCTCATTTTTATCATTATATCAATGCGCTCAGCAAGAGTGGCCATGTTACTTATGAATTTGAGATCTGGGCAGATGAAGGTACTATGTTCGTACAATATGAAGTGGAGCTGACAAAGAACGGGGAGAACAACTTCTGCCTGAGCAGGGAAAAACTCAGTATGAAGAAGCTGGAAGAAGGAAAACAGACACGTCTGACGCCCGTTTTTGATTACCACAAAGGGGAAAAAGAGCTGTTTCACCCGTTGAAATACTATTCTGTTTTTGAGCGGGACATGGAGAGCATGGTAGGTCTGGGCGTGGCACAGCAGACTGCTGAGAATTTCAATGAGGAGAAACAGGTCCCGGAAATTGGTTCCTTCCTGTTCTCAAAAAAGGCGCAGGAGGTGTTTGAGAAAGTACAGGGGGAAGCCGGGAAAATTTATGCGCTGACGAGGCCGTTGCAGAATTATGGATTGTATGACCTGGCAGTGATTGAGAACGCACATTATGGGCTTCTGGCGCTGAATCTGGATGCTATCCCTGTAAATGCGGACTGGCCGGATGCCATGAAACCGAAGATTACGGGGATTATGCTCAAGCTCACAGACATCAATGTGGTGCCGAAAGAAATCTTTCCTTATGTAAAAAATACCATTGAGCAGATCAATATTGTCATGAAATCACTGGTTCCGGACATCCGGATCGAGATTTACAATGCATTTGAGAAATTGACAGAGAAGGGGAAAGACGGGATCCAGTTTGAAGTTATCACAATCCGGGGCGAGGCGAGGATTCCGCTGCTGTATGAGTCAGCTGGTATTAAGAAGCTGATCTCTATATGCAGTAATCTGGTGGCCTGCTATAACCGGGAATCCTACTGTCTGGTCGTGGATGAACTGGATTCCGGGATCTATGAATATTTGCTGGGAGAGTGTCTGGAGGTCATGCAGGAGAAAGCAAAAGGGCAGCTGATTTTTACCTCCCATAATCTTCGTCCGTTGGAAGTCCTGCAAAATGAGTTCCTGATCTATACTACGGTCAATCCGAATAACCGCTACATTAAATCTGCCTATATTAAAAACACGCAGAATACAAGACTCTCCTATTTACGGAGTATCAAGCTGGGCGGTCAGAAGGAGAAACTTTATAACGAGACCAATATCTATGAGATGGAGCAGGCGATGCGCCGGGCTGGGAAGGCAGGTGCCCATGACTAAAAAGATTATCCTGCTTCTGGTAGAAGGCCCTACAGATGAAGACGCGCTGGCTCTTGTGTACTCCAAACAGGCATTACAGCCGGGGAGGATATGACGGTGAAGTACATTGCAGCAAAAAATAAAGACCGGCTGATCCGGCGCAGCATCAGTAAGCGGAGGATTGTCTGCCACCTGATGCAATCGGAAGAAGTGGCAGAGTTCCCATACGAAATTTATTACTTTTCCAGAAACCTGGAGCACGTACTCCATGACATTTCAGAAGACCTGGATAACGATGAGAAGGAAGATCTGGCATATGAGGCTGCGATGCGATACAAGGACCATCCGAAAGAATTTCTTCAGTTTTTGTATGACGATGCCTTCCATGTGCCGGGAACATATGAATGCCCGGGTGCCGGTTGAACATAAGGATCTGGGATACATTAATTAAGCGCTATATATGAGGAATGCCTTGTACAGCTCGACAAAACCGAACTGTACAAGGCATTTTTCAATCAGTAAATCAATTCCCCTTCTCCCTCTCCAGCCACTCAATCCCCTTCATCCACTGCTCCCTATCAAAAGTAATCTTCCCCTTACACAGCCCCAGAAACCCTTCCTCTTTCAGCTGCCGTATCGTCCGGTTCAAAGTTTTTACGTTGATCCCGATCTCCTCCTGTAGTACCTGCCGGGTCTTGTCGATGGTGATGGAGGCAGGGGGATTTTCCTGGTCCATTCCCTGGGCGCAGCCCTGCTTGACCATGTAATCCAGCAGCAGAAAGCCCGGCGGGTAGAATAATTTTGCTCCGTTGGTATAGGAGGAGCGGTACAGCTTGAAGGCCACATGCCTGCAGATCAGGGTCATGATATTCATATCCTGGCTGATCCAGCGCTCGGCGTCCCGGCGGCTCATGTAGACAGCAGTGACCGGGGTGGAGGCCTCGATGGTGACGGAGGTGCGGGGCATCCCGGCCATAATGGTGACCTCGCCTACAAAGTCGATGGGCCTGTTCTGCTCGATCATGTATACATTGCCATTCTCAAATTCATTGATCACCCGTGTATCTCCGTCGGCAATGATGCCGAAGCAGTCCAGCTCCATATTTTTCTGATGGATAATGGAGCCTGCCGGATGGGTGCGGACGGTGCAGCGGCGGCGCAGCTCCTCGGGCATATTTTTCGTATAAGCGGTAAGCTTTGGATAGCGAGCTTCAAGCTCCTGAAGGGTCATAGCCATATCCTTCCTCTTTCGCAGGTTTTCTCTAAGTATATCATTTTCCCATCCCTGAAAGCAACGAAAAAAATCCTGAAACTTGTCTAAAAGTGCTCATTTGTCCTTTTTTCAAGAATCCATTTTAGATAAAATAACATCATAAGGTGAATGGAACGGCTGGACGGGCGGTGAAAATGTATCCGGCCGGAAAGGAGGAGCTCTTATGAGCGGAAAGAAAAAAGAAACCTACATGTACGGTTCCTTAAAGGAACGGTTTGCGCTGGAGTGGAGGATCTTTGCCCTGGCGTATGTATTTATCCTGATTGCTGACAATATTGGCCAGATCAAGATCCCCGTAGGAAAGGGAATGTTTATCCTGTTCCCTATTTTCTACGCCATTATCCTGGGGGTTTTAAGCGGCCCTCAGGTGCTTAAGATCGTTGACAACCGTCATGTAAAAGCGGCTTCCAGGCTGGTGGTAGTGGGGATCTGCCCCTTTATCGCAAAGCTGGGTATCACAGCCGGAGCCAATATTGATACCATTTTAGAGGCGGGGCCGGTGCTTCTGCTCCATGGCTTCGGAAACCTGTTAGGCCCTGTGCTGGCTCTTCCGGCAGCGATCATCCTTGGGATGAAGCGTGAGGCAGTAGGCGCCTGCCACTCCATCAACCGTGAGTACCACATGGCCCTTATCAACAACATTTACGGGCCTGATTCGGCAGAGGCCAGAGGCAGCCTTTCCATCTACATCGTAGGCGGTATGGTAGGAACCATCTATTTCGGCCTGATGGCATCTATTGTGGGTATGCTTGGGATTTTCCATCCTGAGGCTCTGGGACTGGCTTCCGGCGTGGGAGCCGGCATTATGATGGCAAGCGCCAGCGCCAGTCTGTGCGCCATTTATCCGGATTTTACCGCTTCCATTTCTGCCATGGCAAGCGTGGGCGAGACTATCGCCGGAATTACGGGTATGTACATAACCATGTTCATTGCCATACCCATGTGTGATAAGCTGTACAGGATCCTGGAGCCAAAGCTGGGACGCTTTGCATTAAAAGGAAAGAAGGAGGCTGCGTAATGAGATATATTGAATGGCTGGTATTATTTATTCTGGGTGCCTGCGGAACGGGCCTTGCGAATTTCATTGGCTACGGTGTAGGTTTTATGGATTCCCTTCCGGGGCTGGTGGTTCTGATCATCATTTCTATGATCGCTGTGGTTTTAACGAAGGTTCTGCCTTTAAAGCTTCCCATCGTTGCGTACTGCTCCATTATCGGTCTGTTATCTGCCTGTCCCTTATCTCCTATCAGGGATTTCGTGATCCAGGCGGCAGGGAATATTAACTTTACCGCCCCATTTACCATGGTAGGCGCTTTTGCGGGTCTTGCTATCAGCGACCAGCTGAAAACCTTTGTAAGCCAGGGCTGGAAGATCCTTATCGTAGGTATTTTTGTTATGACCGGAACATTTTTAGGCTCCTGTATCTGGGATCAGCTGATCCTGACACTGGCAGGGGCCATCTGACAGGGAGGAAATGAGTATGGCAGTATGTGATCTTTTGATTAAAAATGCAGCTGTTTTAAGAAATTTTGAGACGCTGGAGGAGAATAGGGATATTGCGGTTACAGACGGCGTGATCCAGTCAGTGGGAAAAGACATAGCCGGAGAATGGGAGCCGAAGGAGATTCTGGATGGAAATGGAAAGCTCTTTATGCCGGGCCTTATAGACAGCCATATGCACACCGGACAGCAGCTTTTAAAGGGTCTTGTGCTGGATGCAAAGCCTATTATCTGGACCCGTGTGATGCTTCCCTTTGAAAGCACCCTGACTCCTGAAAAAATGCGCCTCAGCGCTCAGGCAGCCGCCCTTGAGATGATCAAATGCGGCACCGCCGGATTTATTGACGCGGGCAGCTATTTTATGGAGGATGCGGCAGAGGTTTACGCGGAAAGCGGCCTGCGGGGGGCATTGTCCTATTCCACCATGGACGAGGAGGGGCTTCCGGATTCTATCGCCATGGACGCAAAGGAGGCGGTTGCCCGCACCGATTCCCTTTATGACCGGTTCCATAAAAAGGGAAATCTGAAGGTATACTATTCCCTCCGGGCCTTAAATTCCTGCTCCAATGAGCTGGTAGAGCTGGCAGCCGCCCGGGCAAGAGAGCGGGAGACTATGCTCCAGGCCCATATGAATGAATATATGGGGGAGATAAATGGCATCATCAAACGTGAGGGGATGCGTCCCTATGAATACCTGGAGAAAATGGGCGCCCTTGACAGCCATTTCCTGGGAGCACACAGTCTGATCCTTACACCGGAGGAAAAGACTTTGATCCGGGAACGGGGCTCTAAGACCTGCCACTGCCCCTTCAGCAACTGCGGCAAGGCTGTTCCCGACACACCGGAGCTTCTGGAAATGGGCATCCCGGTGGGCCTTGGCACTGACGGCGCGGCTCACGGCGGCTTAAGTCTCTGGAATGAGATGAAGATTTTCCGTTCCATTATGAATATCTGCCATGGCGTGCCAAATGGCAATCCCAAGGTAATGCCGGCGGAACATATTTTCAAGATCGTCCTGGAAGGCGGGGCGGCAGCTCTGGGAGAGAGCGGTTTCCTTGGACGGATCGAGGCCGGCTATAAGGCCGACTTCATCAGCATCAATATGGATCAGCCCCATCTGTGTCCCACCGGCAATCAGCTGCATACCCTCCTTGAGTGTGTCAATGCCGGAGATGTATGGGATATGGTAGTAGGAGGCCGGATCCTGATGAAGGGCAGAGAGGTACTGTCCCTGGATGAGGAGCGGATCCTCTGGGAATCTAAAAAATATATGGAGGCAGTATGTTCTGGTTCGTAACAGCAGCAGCCAACCTGGTGGTAGGCGCACTTGTAGGTCTGACGGGAGTAGCGGGATTCCTGCTTCCCATTGTATATACCGGCCCCCTGGGGCTTGGAGTGACAGAGGGGCTGGCGCTGAGCTTCGCGGCCTTTATCATCTCCGGTGTCCTTGGCTCCTGGAATTATAAAAAGGCAGGGAATTTGAATACGTCCTTTGGGCTCCGGCTCAGCGCAGGAAGCCTGGCAGGCGCCATCCTGGGTGTGAAGCTGAACCTGATCATACCGGAGGATATGGTAAAGATCCTTTTGTATGTGGTGGTGCTTTTATCCGGTATCTCCATCCTTCTAAGGAAGGATAAGCCGGCAGGAGAGGAAGGCGGGGCAAAGTCCTGGGTGATCTCAGACCACCTGATCTGCACCCTGATCCTGGGCTTTTTAACAGGCGCTGTCTGCGCTCTTTCAGGAGCGGGAGGTCCGGTCCTTGTGATGCCTCTTTTAGTGGTTTTGGGGATTCCCATCCGTACAGCAGTAGGCGTGGCCCTTTTCAATTCTATTTTTATCGGTGTGCCGGCCTGTATCGGTTATCTGCTCCAGTGTTCTGTGACCAAGCTGGCTCCGGTTCTGGCTGTGGCCCTGATTTTTCATGGGGTGGGAGTTACCTTTGGCAGTAAAAATGCAGTCCGCATCAACCAGACTCTGCTTAAGAAGGGGATTGCGGTTTTTTCGATTCTGGTAGCAATATGGAAATTATTTTTATAAGAAGAAATACCATATGCCGGCCTGGGGACAGCCAAAGTCCCGGCCGGTATTTATTTTATAAAAATTTCTCTTGAAAAATCTACGGAAACTGTTAAACTTGATACCATGGAATTACTATATGAAAATGCGCGGGAAGGACTTCGGGTCCTGCGCTGTTATGGGTTAGACGGCGATCTGACTGTGCCGGAGCAGGTACAGGGGGAGCCGGTAACGGAGCTGGCCTCCTACGTCCTTTCACAGCAGGTAAGGGGCCGGGAACTGCCCCCTTCTGTTTACCAGGGGGAGCCGGAGCTGAAGGGAGACGGGATTTTCTCCCTGTCCCTTCCGAAAAGTGTGGCAAGGGTGGGAGCCTATGCATTTTATAACTGCTTCCGCCTTCGCAGCCTTTCCTTCTGGAGCACCACAGAGGACTGGGGGGCCGGGGTGTTTACCGGCTGTACGGGGATCCGGAAGCTGAGGATCCGGGTGGCATCGGGGAGGAAGTCCTGCCTGAAGGAGGTTCTTTCCGAGCTGCGCCAAACCCTTGAGGTGGAGTATCTGGATCAGGAGGGAAGGCTTCTTGCCCGTCTGATGTTCCCGGAGTATTTTGAGGAATCGG
Source organism: uncultured Clostridium sp. (assembly GCA_900549235.1). Classification (GTDB taxonomy): domain Bacteria; phylum Bacillota; class Clostridia; order Lachnospirales; family Lachnospiraceae; genus Enterocloster. Next base: position 42,794 of record URNT01000010.1, read on the forward strand.
TGGAAAACACCCCTGCCCGCATTATTATGCGGGAGATGCATGGCTGCGGCCATATGTACCGGTACTGCTTTCAGGGAACAGCTTTTTCCTTTCAGGAATATGACCGGCTGTTTCCCTATGTGAAGGTTCAGGAAAAGCCGGAGTTTGTGACACGCCTGGCCCTGTACCGCCTGTACTGGCCCTGGGGCCTTGGCGGCGAAGTCAGGGACGCATATCTGGGCTATGTCAGGGAGCACATCAGAGAGGCAGCAGAGGGCCTTTTGGACCGGAGAGAGCAGGAACTTCTTTCCTGGCTGGCGGCCCTTCCTGATACCAGGACAGAGGACCTTGAGGCTATGCTGCAGACAGCTGCAGAGCGGGAGGACGCCCAGGCAGCCGCCTTTCTTATGGAAGAAAAGCGGCGTAAGGCCGGTACTGCGAGGGTGCAGAACAAGCGCACCTTTGAACTATGAAATATTAACTACAAAGGAGGATGTTATACATGGCAAAGAAAAGCAAAGGACAGGAGCTTCAGGAGCAGCTTGCCTGGAAGTTCCCTCATATAGGAAAGGAAGCGCCTCAGCAGGTGGAAAAGGCAGCCCGCTACTGTGAGGGCTATAAGGAGTTTCTGGACAAGGGAAAGACAGAGAGAGAGTGCGTAAAGGAAGCTGTAAAGATGTTAAAGAAGGCAGGCTACAAGCCCTTTGACCGCACCGCTTCCTATGCTCCTGGAGATAAGGTATACTATGTAAACCGCGGAAAATCTATTATTGCAACAACCTTCGGCAAAAAAACGGTGGCAGAGGGTCTTCGTATCAATGGCGCCCACATCGACTCCCCAAGGCTGGATCTGAAGCCAAATCCAGTGTATGAGAAGGATGAGATCGCATTTTTCAAGACCCATTATTACGGCGGCATCCGCAAGTACCAGTGGGGAACCATTCCTCTGGCCATGCATGGTGTTGTGGTAAAGAAGGACGGAGAGATCGTGGAGATTTCCCTGGGTGAGAAGGAAGACGAGCCTGTATTTTGTATCACCGATCTTCTTCCCCACCTGGCTGCCAAGCAGAACGACCGCCCCTTACGGGACGGCTTAAAGGGAGAGGAGTTAAATATCGTTATCGGCTCTGTTCCTTTCCAGGATGATGAGGTAAAGGAGCCAGTGAAGCTCCTGGCTCTTTCCCTGCTCCATGACCGGTACGGCATTACCGAGAAGGATTTCTGCCGGGCTGAGATCGAGATGGTGCCTGCTGTAAAGGCAAGAGACGTAGGACTGGACAGAAGCCTCATCGGCGCTTACGGCCAGGACGACAGAGTGTGCGCGTATACGGCACTTACAGCTGAGATCGAGACAAAAAAGCCAACCTATACCACAGTGACCATTCTTACCGATAAGGAGGAGATCGGCTCTGAGGGAAATACGGGCCTTAACTCAGACTATGTTCTTCACTATATTGAGGAGCTGGCCGAGCTTCAGGGTGTACCGGTGCGGGATGTATTAAAGGCTTCCCTGTGCCTGTCCTCTGATGTAAACGCAGCTTATGATCCAACCTTTACCGACGTATTTGAGAGCCGAAACGCGAGCTATCTTAACAAGGGCTGTGTTCTTACCAAGTATACCGGCGCGAGAGGCAAGTCCGCTTCCAATGATGCCAGCGCTGAGACCATGGCAAAGGTGATCGCCATGATGGATGAGGAAGGCGTATACTGGCAGACTGGCGAGCTGGGAGCCGTTGACGCAGGCGGCGGCGGCACCATCGCCAAGTATGTGGCTCATATGGATGTGGACACTGTGGATCTGGGTGTGCCTCTTCTTTCCATGCACGCGCCCTTTGAACTGTCTTCCAAGCTGGATGTATACAATACTTACAAGGCATTTAAAGCATTTTATAAGTAAGAATTTACTGGAAACACTTTTTTTTAAGTCTCCAATATGGTATAACTATGTACAACACACGCCCCGGAGCCGGCTTCGGGGCGTGTGAAATCAGTAAAAGAAAAGGGAAATCAATTATGAAAAAAATCGCAATGATCTGTGTAAGCGCCCTGACGGCAGCTGCTCTTATAACCGGATGTTCCGGCGGCGACGCAAGCCAGGGAACTGTAACTCTGGGCCAGTACAAGGGACTTACTGTAAATGTACCCGCCCCTGAGGTAACAGACGAGGAGGTGGAGACAAGGATCCAGACCATCTTAAGCCAGAATCCGGTAGAGACAGAGGTAGACCGGGCGGCCCAGGAAGGGGATATTGTAAATATCGACTTTAAGGGAACTCAGGACGGCGTGGAGTTTGAAGGCGGAAGCGGTGAGAACCAGGATCTGACCCTTGGAAGCGGCAAGATGATCGATGGGTTTGAGGACGGCATCATCGGTATGAAGAAGGGAGAGACAAAGGATCTGGACCTGACTTTCCCGGAGGATTATGACGTAGAGGCTCTGGCAGGACAGGCTGTTGTATTTGAGGTTACCGTCAACTCCGTTAAGGAGCAGTCCGACGCAGAGCTGAATGACGAATTTGTACAGAGAGTATCTGAGTATACCACTGTTGCCGAGTATCGGGACAGTATCAGGGCAGAGCTTCTTGCAAACAAGCAGAAGAATGCGGATCTGACCATCCAGCAGGATGTGGTACAGCAGGTGATCGACGGCTCTGAGTTCAAGTTTTCCAGAAATGGCCTTTCAAAGAGCTACAACACCAGAATTGACCAGTACAAGGCCCAGGCTAAGATGTACAATATGAGCCTGTCCCAGTTCGCCCAGGCACAGGGGATGGACGAGCCTTCCTTTAAGGAAATGGTTTATGCCCAGGTAAAAGAGGACGCGAAGACCCAGCTGGTGCTGGATGCCGTTGCAGCCCAGGAGGGTATCACCCTTGAGGACGGTGATATGGACAGCTTTGCGGCTATTAACGGACAGACCGCTGAGGATGTGGTAAATATCTACGGCCAGGAGATGGCAGACGAGATGGCTCTTAACTACAAGGTAATGAAATTTTTAGCAGATAATGCAGTCAATGCAGCAGAGGACGGCGCAGCTGCAGCCACAGCGAGTGAGGCAGAGCCGGCTGCGGAATAAGATAGAAAACCAGTGAGGGGAAGAAAAGGAGGATGTATACATGCAGATGCTAAAAGACAGGATCCGAAAGGATGGGAAGATCAAATCCGGCAACGTATTAAAGGTAGACAGCTTTTTGAACCACCAGATGGACATCCGGTTATTCGCTGAGATCGGAAAGGAGTTTAAGCGCCGGTTTGCCGATGCGGAGGTAAATAAAATACTGACCATTGAGGCCTCAGGGATCGGGATTGCATGTATCGTAGCCCAGTATTTTGACGTGCCGGTTGTATTCGCAAAGAAAACACAGACCAAGAATATTGCAGGGGAGGTTTACACCACCAAGGTGGAATCCTTTACTCACGGCCGCGTGTATGATATTATCGTATCAAAAGAATTTTTAGGCCCTGGGGACAAGGTGCTGCTGATCGATGACTTCCTGGCAAACGGAAAGGCCCTGGAGGGTCTGGCTGCCCTTGTAAGAGATTCCGGCGCCGAGCTTGTGGGAGCCGGTATCGTCATCGAGAAGGGCTTCCAGGTAGGCGGGGACCTGCTCCGCTCTGAGGGCATCCGCCTGGAGTCACTGGCCATCGTAGAGAGTATGGATGAGGAGACACATACCATTGTGTTCAGGGATGATGAATAATAACAGAACAAAAGCATTATTTTTCGATATTGACGGCACCCTTCTTTCTGAAAAGACAAGAGAGGTGCCGGAAAGTGCAAAGGAAGCGCTCAAAAAGGCAAGAGAGCAGGGGCATCTTGTATTTATTAATACGGGACGTGTCCGCTGCCACCTCCAGGCCATTGAGTCCCAGGTTGAGGTGGACGGCTTTCTCTGCGGCTGCGGCACAAGGGTGATCGCTGAGGGCAGGGTGCTCTACAGCCACCAGATCACTCCCGAGCGCTGCGCCCAGGTGAAAAAGGACATCGACGAGTGCGGCCTGGACGGGGTGCTTGAGGGGACAGAGGGCTGCTACTGCCACAGAACTCCCTCCAGGATTCCGGCGGTAGAGGAGCTGAAGGCCGCAGTAAGAGAGTCCGGCTGTCCCATGCCCTGCGACTGGGAAGATGAGGGCTACTGCTTTGATAAGTTCTACCTGGGTTCCGACAGAGAAAGCCGCTGTCTGGAATTGTTTGGGCGGCTGAAGGATTTTGAGATCATCAACCGGGGAGACGGTTTTTATGAATGTGTTCCCAGAGGACATTCAAAGGCTTCTGCTATTGATCTGGTGTTAAAGCACTACGGCATATCTCTGGATGATGCCTATGTATTTGGAGACAGTGCCAATGATCTTTCCATGTTCCGCTACGCAAGGAACTGTGTGGCCATGGGGCATCACAGCCCGGAGCTGGATTCTTACGCTTCCTTTGTGACGAGGGAAGTAGAGGATGATGGGATCGCCTACGCCATGAGAGAGCTGGGGATCATCTGATGACCTCTTATGCTGACAGAAAGAAACAGATTGCATGAAGAAAAAGACATGGATATTGAGTGCCCTGATGTATGCTGCTGTATTACTGGTGTGCGTCGGGGTACTCCACGTTTTGAAGGTAATGACAGATAACCAGGTGGAGACAAGGCCTGTGTATGATGAGACAACAGAAGATGCCGGGAGAGAGACGGAGCCTTTGGAAGATGAGGAGACAGAACCTGCCACTCCTTCCCAGGCAGAGCCGGAGACTGAGACTGAGGTGCACCGGGAGACCGGCTATCATGGCTGGGGGGTAAACCTGCCTCAGATCTGGACCCCGGAGCCGGAGGAGCCTTATGTGCCTCCAAAGGTGGTTCTGGCTACGGATCTTCATTATCAGAGCCGGGAAGCGGGAGACGGCGGAGAAGCCTTCCAGTTCTTTGTAGAGCGTGGGGATGGAAAGGTGGTAGAATACCTGCCGGAGCTTTTAGAAGCATTTATAGACGAGGTCATAGAGCTTCAGCCTTCGGCCCTGGTGCTCAGCGGCGACATCACCATGAATGGGGAGCGGATGAACCATGAGGAGCTGTCCTGTAAGCTGGCCCGGGTGGAGGAGGCAGGGATCCCGGTTCTGGTGATCCCCGGAAACCATGACATCAACAATACCAATGCGGCAGTGTATTATGGAAGTGAAAAGGCGGAGGCTCCCTCCATAGACGGAGAGGATTTTTATGAGATCTACCATGCCTATGGTTATGACGATGCCTTGAGCCGGGATGAGGCGTCTTTGAGCTATGTGTATAAGCTGGATGAAAAAAACTGGCTTCTGATGCTGGATTCCTGCCAGTATGATCCTAAAAACCTGGTAGAGGGCAGGATAAAGGAGGAAACCCTGGCCTGGATGGAGGAGGAGCTTCAAAAGGCGCAGGAGCAGGGAATCTTCGTCCTTCCCATCGCCCACCACAATCTTCTGGCCCAGAGCCGGATGTACACGACCCAGTGTGCCATGGAAAATAACGGGCAGGTCATCGACCTGCTGCAGAAATACCGCCTTCCCCTGTTTTTCAGCGGCCACCTTCATGTCCAGAGGATCCGCAAGCACAAAAGCGAGCCGGGGGTGCCGGATGAGGCCTACGGGATCCAGGAGATCATCACCGATGCCCTCAGCATCCCGCCCTGCCAGTACGGCCTGATCACCTGGGAGGAGGATGGCAGCATCACCTACGCCACCCAGGCAGTAGACGTACCCGCCTGGGCCCGGAAAACCGGCAGTACCGATCCAAACCTTCTGGACTTTGAAGCCTGGTCCTCAGAATACATCCAGGAGCTGATTATCGACCAGATCCGGGGTATTGTAAAGAACCTGGGAAATGATGTAGAGCGTTCCATGGCTGCCGTTTACGCGGGAGTATACATTGACTATTACGCCGGGCGCCAGATCGATGCAAAAGGGGTCAGAAACTCAAAAGGCTACCGGTGGTGGCAGAGAAATATGCCCGACAGCTACCTGCTCAGAGAGTTAGATTCTATGATCCAGGATTCGGACCGGGATAATAATTATTTTCTGCTGCCGGAGAAGGAGTATACAGAATAAGTTGTGTATTTTATGATTGGAAAACGGATGTTCACATGATAAAATGATGAATGGAAAGTACCCATGACAGGAGTGGCATGCATAAATAAAAATGCCCATCCTGTCTGCAGCAGGGTGGGCGGCGCTTACTGAGGGGCTGAAAAAACCTAGAGGCATCCACTTTTGGAGTGGGTGCTTTCTTTATACCTTATATATTCATTATAGTCAACTCAATTCTAAAATGCAAGCATTTCTTTTCCCACCGTCGCCCAGGCCGAATAAAATCCATTAAAATGGTCAAAGCTTCATAAGACTGTTCATAAAGTTTTCACATTTTCCCTGTTGACATATAAAATCAAATTGATTATACTTCTAGTTATTGTTAGGGAACGAACTAATAGGAGGTATGTACATGGATCAGGTGAAGGGAGCGGGGTCTGGTGTCCCGCACTGCAAGGATACCATCGGACTGATTCAGGCCATTTCCCACAAGCTCAGAAGGCATCTGATCCTGATGGGAGATGAAAATGAGTTGACAGACGTGCAGCGCAGGGTGCTGCATTTTATTTTGCTCGCTACCATCGACCATGACATCTATCAGAAGGATGTAGAGGCCAAGTTCCATATCCGCCGCTCCACCGCTACAGGGATTCTGCAGCTGATGGAGAAGCGGGGGCTCATCTGCCGTGAGAGCGTGGAGTGGGATGCCAGGCTTAAGAAGATCCTGCCTACGGAGAAGTCCCTGGCACTGAGAGAAGAGGTTCTGGACAACATCCACCGGATGGAGGCCGCCATGTCCCGGGGGATCCAAAAGGAGGATTTTGAAACCTGCGCCGCAGTGCTCCGTCAGATCAACCAGAACCTTTCCGAAAACGAGAAGGAGTTATAAGTGTACTCTTCTGAGCACAAAGAGCTTCCGAGAGTACCCATAAAAAGAAGGAGGAAACCATGAACCCAAAACTGCTAAAATCCGTACGTGAATACAGGCGTGAATCCATACTGGCTCCTGTATTCGTTATTCTGGAGGTATTAATGGAGGTTCTGATCCCGCTGCAGATGGCAAAGATCATCGATGAGGGAATACAGCACCAGAATCTTCCCTATGTATTAAAGATGGGATTTATTCTTGTGGTTCTGGCAATCATCGCCCTGTACTTCGGTATCAAGGCAGGAGGCTTTGCGGCAACCGCCGCTGCCGGCTATGCCAAGAATCTGAGACACGACGTATTCTATAAGATCCAGGATTTTTCATTTAAGAATATCGACCATTTTTCAACCCCCAGTCTTGTAACCAGACTGACAACCGATATTACCAACGTGCAGATGGCTTATATGATGAGCATCCGTCTGCTGGCAAGGGCGCCTATTATGATCGTGCTGTCCCTGATCATGATCCTTACCATCAATGTAAAGATCGCAGTGATCATGCTGGCCCTGATCCCCATCCTGGGCGGAGCATTGATGTTTATTGCGAAGAAGGCTCATCCTCATTTCATCCGCGTATTTGATGAATATGATGTGCTGAACAATGCGGTCCAGGAAAATGTAAACGCGGCCAGAGTGGTAAAGGCCTACGTCCGTGAGGAATATGAGATCGAGAAGTTTCACGGCATTTCCGGCATTGTCTACAACCTCTTTACCAAGGCAGAGAAGATCGTAGCCTGGAACGGCCCTGTGATGCAGTTTACTTTGTATTCCGTTATCATCCTTATGGTCCTGATCGGCGGCGAAAGCATCATTGGAGGAACCATGGAGGTAGGCGAGCTTACCAGCGTTATCGTCTATGCCCTTCAGATCCTTATGTCCCTGATGATGGTAACCTTCGTATTCGTTATGATCATGATCGCCGAGGCTTCCACAGACCGTCTCTGTGAGGTGCTGGATGAAGTTCCTGAGATGGAGGATCCGGCAGATGCAGTTCAGACTGTGGCAGACGGAAGTATTGACTTTGACCATGTAAACTTCCGCTATGGCGGCCCGGACAGCGGCCTGGCCCTTAAAGACATCGACCTTCATATTAAATCCGGCCAGACGGTGGGTATTATCGGCGGAACCGGAAGCGCCAAGACCTCTCTTGTAAACCTGATTCCAAGGCTTTATGACGTAACCGAGGGCAGTGTTAAGGTAGGAGGCGTAGATGTGCGCCGGTACGGTCTGGTGGCCCTCCGTGACCAGGTATCCATGGTGCTTCAGAAAAATGTTCTCTTTACAGGCAGCATTTATGAGAACATCCGCTGGGGCGATGAGCATGCCAGCGATGAGGAGGTGCAGCGTGTCTGCCGCCTGGCTCAGGCTGACGGATTTATAAATGAATTCCCCAAGGGCTACGACACCATGATCGTAGAAGGGGGAAATAACGTATCCGGCGGACAGAAGCAGAGACTCTGTATTGCCAGAGCCCTGTTAAAGAAGCCTAAGGTACTGATTCTGGATGACTCCACCAGCGCGGTAGATACAAAGACAGACGCCATGATCCGCAAAGCCTTCCGGGAGGAGATACCGAATACCACAAAGATTATCATTGCTCAGAGAATCTCCTCTGTAGAAGACGCGGATGTGATCATCGTAATGGACGACGGACGCATCGACGGCATTGGAACCTCAGAGGAACTATTAAAGACAAACTCGATTTACAGAGAAGTATACGAATCACAGAAAAAGGGAGGTGAGGAGGATGAGCAGTAATATGAATGGTAAGAAACCAAAGATGGATAAAGAGACCCTGGCAACTGGAAAGAGGCTCCTTGGCTATGTGATGAAGAACTTCAGGATCCGTTTCATCATTGTATGTATCTGTATCCTGATCAGCTCCATTGCCTCCATCTCTGTCTCCCTGTCCCTTAAGTTCCTGCTGGACGGCTATATCGTTCCGCTGATCGGCCATCAGAACCCGGACTTTACCGAGCTTTATAAGGCACTTTCCCTGCTGGCCTGCATCTTCGGCTGCGGAGTTATCGCTTCCTTTGTCTATAACCGTATGATGGTAAGCATCGGCCAGGGCGTGTTAAAGATCATCCGTGACGAGATGTTCGAGCATATGCAGACCCTGCCCATCCGCTACTTCGACCAGAACACCAACGGCTCCATTATGAGCCTTTATACTAATGATACGGACACGCTGCGCCAGATGATCAATCAGTCCATTCCCCAGGTGCTGATGTCCGCCCTGACCATCATTGTTACCTTTATCGCCATGCTGGTATTAAGCCCCCTGCTGACTCTGCTGGCAGTGCTTATGATCTGCCTTATGTTTTTCGTAAGCCGCAGAATCGCCGGAAACAGCGGCAAATATTTCGTCCGTCAGCAGATGGATCTGGCCAATATCACCGGCTACGTTGAGGAGCAGATGAGCGGCCAGCGTGTCATCAAGATCTTCAACCATGAGAAGATCGCTGAGGAGGAGTTTGACAAGCTCAACGAAAAGCTCTTTAACAGTGCGGCCAACGCCAACAAGTTCGCCAGTATCATGGGCCCTGTTGTGGGAAATATCGGAAATATGCTCTTCGTTCTTACTGCGGTACTGGGCGGCTTTTTATCCATCGCAGGCATCGGCGGCATCACCCTGGGCGTTATGGCTTCCTACCTTCAGTTTACAAAGAGCTTTACACAGCCCTTTATGCAGGTGGCTCAGCAGTTCAACTCCATTATCATGGCTCTTGCAGGCGCAAGCCGTATCTTCGGCCTGATGGATGAGGCTTCTGAGGTAGATGAGGGCTACGTTACCCTGGTCAATGCAAAACGGGACTCCAAAGGCGAGCTTACAGAGTGCGGGGAGCGTACCGGCCTCTGGGCCTGGAAGCATCCTCACCAGGACGGAACTGTTACCTATACAGAGCTTAAGGGTGACGTGCGCTTCTTTGATATGTCCTTTGGGTATACCGATGAAAAAATGGTGCTCCACGACGTGACCCTTTACGCGAAGCCGGGACAGAAGCTGGCCTTCGTAGGCTCCACCGGCGCCGGGAAGACCACTATTACGAACCTGATCAACCGCTTCTATGACGTGCAGGATGGAAAGATCCGCTATGACGGCATTAATATCAATAAGATCAAGAAGGCAGACCTGCGCCGCTCTCTTGGCATCGTGCTTCAGGATACCCACCTGTTTACAGGCACGATCATGGAAAATATCCGTTACGGAAAGCTGGATGCTACCGACGAAGAGGTTTATGCGGCAGCCAGACTGGCCCACGCCGACCAGTTCATCCATATGCTGCCTCACGGCTACGATACGAAGCTGACCAATGACGGAGAAGAGCTTTCCCAGGGACAGAGACAGCTCCTTGCCATCGCAAGGGCCGCTGTAGCAGATCCGCCGGTACTGATCCTGGACGAGGCCACCTCCAGCATCGATACCCGTACCGAGAGCATTGTTCAGCAGGGTATGGATAACCTGATGAAGGGGCGTACCGTATTTGTTATCGCCCACCGTCTGTCTACCATCCGCAACAGTGACGCCATTATGGTTCTTGACCATGGCCGGATCATGGAGCGGGGCAGCCACGAAGAGCTGATCAAGGAAAAAGGAATTTATTACCAGCTTTATACTGGTAAACTTGAATTAGACTAGCTTATATGAAAGCATTTACTTCCGGCGAATCTGCAAAAAATGTCGATAAATGCAGAAAGCCGGAAGTTTATTGCTTGACGGATTGCCCTGGGGGTGATAGAATGGTAAGCATGGCGAAGAATACCTACCGGAACTCTTCGCTATTTTGTTCTATCTGGAGATTCATCTGTCCTTCCCACGCACTACAGGGGGAGCGCGCCGGGATAAGGGCCGGAGGATTTTATAGAAATGAAAGGAGAACTGATTATGAGAAAGAAAACAGCACGCGCGGCAGCTCTTGCGCTCACTGCAGTTATGGCTCTGACAGCCTGCGGCGGCGGTCAGACCGCAGACAATGGCGGCAGCACAGGAAACACCACCACGGAATCAGGGAAGGGGGAAGCATCCGCATCCGCAATCAAGGATCTGGTAACCTACGAGTCTCCTAACCATGAGCAGGAGAGCTTCTTCATCCTGAATACAGAGAAGGCGAACGACTTAAACGTACTCTGCAACCTGTATTCCCCTCTTGTTGAGGTTGACAACATGGGCAAGCTCCAGCCAGCAGTAGCTACTGAGTGGGGCACCGAGGACGGCGGTCTTACCTGGACCTTCAAGCTGAGAGACGACGTAAAGTGGGTAGACATCAACGGCAACGTGAAGGCTGACTGTACCGCTCAGGACTGGATCACAGCTATGGAGTGGGTACTGAACTTCCACAAGAACAGCGGAAACAATACCTCTATGCCTCTGGCACTGATTGCGGGCGCCGAGGACTACTACAACTACACCAAGGAACTGCCGGCAGAGGAGGCTATGGCTCTGGATACCTCCAAGATGCTTGAGATGGTAGGCATCGAGGCTCCGGATGATTACACCCTGATCTACCACTGTGCGCAGAACGCTCCGTACTTTGATACTGTAGCTACCTCTGCCTGCCTGTACCCCATTTCCCAGGCTCTCATCGATGAACTGGGCGTAGAGAACATGGTAGGTATGACAAATGAAAATATGTGGTACAACGGACCTTACTTTGAGACCACCTTCACCATGAACAACGAGAAGGTTCTGACAGCTAACCCAACCTACTGGGATAAGGATGCGGTTCTCTTTGATACTGTAACTGTTCGTATGGTAGATGCAACTCTGCAGTATCAGCTGTGGCAGAACGGCGAGCTGGACAACATCGCGCTGTCCGAGGCTGATCTTCGTACCATCTATGATGATGAGAACAACGCAGATCACAACTTCCTGGCAGAGACACGTCCAAAGAAGTTCTCTTATCAGATGCACTTTAACTTTGATAAGAAGTTAGAGGACGGCACACCAGACGAGAACTGGAACAAGGCAGTTGCCAATGAGGCTTTCCGTCTGTCCATGTACTATGGTCTGGATCTGAACAAATACTGGGCACGTACCAACTTTATTGCTCCTCTCCACTGTGAGAACGTAGCTTACACCATGAAGGGCCTTCTGTACTACTCTGACGGCACTGATTATGTTGATAAGGTAATAGAGAAGCTGGGCCTTCCTGAGTCTGACGGAACCAACTCCAGAAGATACGACGCAGCCAAGGCTGAGGAGTACAAGAAGCAGGCTATGGAAGAGCTGGCTGCAAAGGGCGTTACCTTCCCTGTAAACATCGATTACTATATCATCGCAGGTGACCAGAACGCACTGGACAAGGCAACTGTATTAAAGCAGGTATTTGCTGAGGGTCTGGGCGAAGACTATGTAAATCTGAACATCAAGACCTACGTATCCAGCCAGTCCAAGGAAGTTGTACAGCCTGCTCTTGGTTCCTTCTACATCAACGGCTGGGGCGCTGACTACGGTGATCCTGCAAACTTCATTGATCAGGAGCGTTATGGCTATGACCAGGCTTACTACTCCATGAACTACTCCAGGATCAACGAGGCAACTGACGAGGACCTGATCGCTACCTACAAGGAGTTCTCTGAGCTGGCTGAGAAGGCAGGAGAGATCTATGATGATATGGATGCCCGCTATGATGCTTATGTTGACGCTGAGGTTTATCTGCTGCAGCACGCCCTGACTATTCCTATGGAATATGAGATCCAGTGGCAGCTGACCAAGGTTAACGACTATAGCAAGATGAATGCTATGTTCGGTGCACAGAACTACACCTATAAGAACTGGGAGACCTCTGTAGATGCCTATACTACAGAGCAGTACGAAGCATTCCAGGCTGCTGTAGAAAGTAAGTAAATATGGCTAAATACACGATCAAACGACTGTTACAATCCCTTGTAACAGTCCTGGTCGTGGCAACGATCGTTTTTCTGCTCATGAGGATGCTTCCCACGGACTACTATTTTACAGAAGACCAGGTTATGAAGCTGACAGAGGAACAGAAAAACGACCAGTTGCTTGCGGCAGGACTGTTAGATCCCATCGGCCAGCAGCTCGCACGTTTTTATAGGCAGCTGTTACACTTCGATTTTGGTACATCGAGGCGTATTCAGAACGGCGCGGCTGTTATGAAGGTGATCGGAAGCAAGTTTACAGTATCTATGCGTCTGGGAAGTATTGCCCTTGCGATTGCTCTGGTTACAGGTGTTCTCTTAGGCATCCTTCAGTCCCGCAACAAGGACCGCCTTCTGGATCATGTGGGAACTGCGTACACTGTATTCGTTAATGCAGTTCCGCCTCTGGTATCGTACTCTCTGGTACTGGCTATTGGCTCCAATGTCTTTGGCCTGCCTACCTTGTATTCTACCAGAAATGTAGGACGCTCCAGCGTTCTCCCCATCATCTGTCTGGCTCTGGCCTCTATCGCCCACTACGCGCTGTGGACCAGACGTTATATGGTAGATGAGCTGAATAAAGACTACATCAAGCTGGCCCGCATCAAGGGTATGTCCTCAAAGGACATCATGGTAAAGCACGTTCTTAAGAATGCTTTCGTACCTCTGGTACAGTATATTCCAGCATCCTTCCTGCTTACCATCAGCGGATCCCTTCTTGCAGAGCGTTTCTTCTCTGTACCGGGTATGGGCCCTCTGCTGACCGATGCCATCACACGCTATGACCTGAATGTTGTTCAGACCCTGGTGATTATCTATGCCACCCTGGGTGTTCTGGGCGTATTTCTGGGCGATGTGCTGATGATGCTCTTAGACCCGAGGATCAAGCTTACAGATAAAGGAGGGAGCCGGTAATGGATCAGAATCAGGACAGCAGATTCCAGTTCGCGGAATATTCTGCCGAGGCTGCAGAGCGTATCGGCTACTCCGATTATTCCTACTGGAAATCTGTATTTCAGAATTTTTTAAAGAAGAAATCCGCCGTAGTTATGGCCGGCGTGTTCTTCGCCCTGGTTATATTTTCCTTTATTGCCCTGAGCATCGGAAAATACGACTACAAGGATGCCCAGATCATGGCAGATGCCTCCCTGGCATTTACAAGCCCCAATGGTGAGTTCTGGTTCGGAACCGATAACCTGGGACGTGATTACTGGTGTCAGGTATGGTATGCCGCCCAGGTGTCCATCAAGCTGGCTTTGATCGTAGCGCTGGGTGAGTGCGTCATCGGCGTGACCATCGGCTGTATCTGGGGCTATGTAAGGAGCCTTGACCGTATCCTTACAGAGGTTTACAACGTAATTAACAATATTCCTATTATTATCTATATGACCCTTGCGGCCCTTTTGTTCGGCCAGAGCTTTAAGAACATGGCGATCGCCATGATCGCGGTGGGCTGGCTGGTGATGGCCCGCAACGTGCGGAACCTGGTGCTGATGTACCGTGACCGTGAATACAACCTGGCTTCCAGATGTCTGGGAACCCCGGTATGGCGTATTCTGGTCAAGAACATTTTCCCGTATCTGATCAGCGTGGTGATCCTGCGTCTGGCTCTGTCCATCCCGCAGACCATTGCTCTGGAGTCAACACTGTCCTATCTGGGACTGGGACTGGATGTGAGTACACCTTCCCTTGGCATCCTCTTAAGGAATGCCCGTAACTATTTCCTTCAGTATCCGTATCTGCTGCTGTTCCCGGCAGTGATCGTATCCCTGATCACCATCACCTTCTATCTGGTAGGTAATGCCTTCTCGGATGCTGCGGACCCAAGAAATCATGTATAGAACGGAGGAAACGGAAATGGCAAATACAGAAAAGACGCCAATTTTGTCTGCCAGGGATGTGGAGATCCGCTTCAGCCTGCGAGGACGTATGCTGAACGCCATCCGCAAGTGTTCCCTGGATTTATATGAGGGAGAGACCCTTGCCATTGTAGGTGAGTCCGGTTCCGGCAAGTCCGTATTTACAAAGTCCTTTTTAGGGATGCTGGACGCCAACGGAAGCATCACCGGCGGCTCCATCCTGTTTGAGGGCAATGACCTGGCTAAGTATAAAACAGAGAAGGACTGGATGAGCATCCGCGGAAAGAAGATTTCCATGGTGATGCAGGATCCCATGACTTCCCTGAATCCATTAAAGAAGATCGGACGTCAGATCGAGGAGAGTATCCAGTTAAACCAGGGGCTTAAGGGAGCTGAGCTTAAGGCTGCTGCCCTTGAGATGCTGCGTAAGGTAGGCATTCCCGACGCGGAGCGCCGCTATAACCAGTATCCCCATGAGTTTTCCGGCGGTATGAGGCAGCGTGTGGTGATCGCTATCGCAGTTGCCTGCCATCCACGGATCCTGATCTGTGATGAGCCGACTACGGCGCTGGATGTGACCATCCAGGCCCAGATCCTGAGTCTGATCCGGGATCTTCAGAAAGAGCTTAAGATGACCGTTGTCTACATCACCCATGACCTGGGCGTTGTGGCAAATGTAGCAGACCGTGTGGCAGTTATGTACGCGGGACAGATCGTAGAGTACGGTATGGTAGAGGAGATCTTCTACAATGCGTGGCATCCCTACACCTGGGCCCTTTTATCCTCCCTGCCCCAGCTGGGCGTAAAGGGAGAGGAGCTTCCTACCATCGAAGGTACACCGCCAAACCTGTTTAACGAAGTAAAGGGAGATGCCTTTGCTCCAAGAAACAAGAGGGCGCTGGCTATCGATTTTGAGGAGGAGCCTCCGTTCTTTGATGTAACAGAGACCCATAAGGCAAAGACCTGGTATCTTGACCCCAGGGCGCCTAAGATTGAACAGCCGGATTCGATCCGCAAGCTGCGTGAGACAATGAAAGATAAGGGGTAATGTGCGATGGCTGAGAGAGAGAAATTAATAGAGATCAAGGATCTGCAGATTACCTTTGGAAGCGGCAGAAAGAAATTCGTGGCAGTTGACCATGTGAATTTTGATATTTATAAAGGTGAGACCTTTTCCCTGGTAGGAGAGTCCGGCTCCGGCAAGACCACCATCGGAAGGGCCATCACACGCATCAATCCGGTTTCCGGCGGAGAGATCCTTTACCGGGGCCGGAGGATCAGCGGAAAGATCCCGAAAGACCTTGACAGGGAGGTAGTAAAATCCTGCCAGATGATCTTCCAGGATCCCATGGCTTCTCTGAATGAGCGTGCCAAGGTAGACTATATCATTTCCGAGGGACTGATCAATTTCCACCTTTACAAGGATGAAAATGACAGAAAGCGCAAGGTAGAGAGCGCTCTTAGGGAGGTAGGCCTTCTTCCGGAGTTCGCCTCCCGTTTCCCCCACGAGTTCTCAGGCGGTCAGCGCCAGCGTATTGGTATCGCAAGGGCACTGATTATGGAGCCGGAGTTTGTGGTGGCAGATGAGCCCATCTCCGCTCTGGACGTATCCATCCGTGCCCAGGTTCTCAACCTTTTGAACAATCTGAAAAAGAGCAGAGGGCTGACCTACCTGTTTATCGCCCATGACCTTTCTGTTGTGCGGTTTATTTCCGACCGTATTGCCGTAATCCACAAGGGACGGATCGTGGAGCTGGCGGAGGCGGAGGAGCTGTTCCTTCACCCGCTGCATCCTTATACCAAGGCCCTGCTGTCCGCAGTGCCGATCCCGGATCCTGAGCTGGAGAAAAAGAAGGAGCTTTTGGTATATGATCCTTCTATCCACGATTACAGCGTGGACGGTCCTGTATGGGAGGAGATTCTGCCGGGACACTTTGTATACGGCAACAGGAAGGAGCTTCTTGGCTACCAGAAAGAGATCGAGGCAAAAGGATGAAGGACTATATGATCCGCCCTGTGATCTATAAATGTATAACCAGGAGCGCTCTGGCTGTTACCGCCCTGCTTTTGTGGGATAAAACCATTAATGCAGGGGGGCAGCTGTCTCTTATGCGGGACGGCTGCTTTACGGCCGGAGCGCTTTTCCTCTGCTGGGGCTGGTTTTCCTACCTGCGCCTGGACGGGGTGACCCTCCATCATCTGCTTGAGGAGCGGAAAAAGAGAAAGAAAAAGCGCCCCAGAGGGAGCAGTGATATTGTAGATTTTGCAGACGAGCATATCGTATCCTTTGACGAGCTTTCGGAACAGGAACGGGCTGCCTGCAGTCTCTTTGCCAATCTGATCTGCGGTCTTTTGTTTCTGGGGGCGGCAGGGCTTGGGGCTTTGATGTGAATCGAAAGACGCGGTGTTCCGTTTTGGAAGAAAGCGTCTTTTTTTTGTGGCTTTTTCTGCCAGTGTTGTGCTAAAATGAGGATAACAGAAATGAGAGGAGGAGGGCTTATGGGGAAGTGCAGAAGAAGAGGAACAGGAGCTGTCTGTGTGATGGCCGCGGCCAGCTGGCTTAGTCTCGCGTCGCCTTTGGAGGTATATGGGGAGCTGCCTGTGGGAGTGGAGGCGGATGCCCTGGCTTACGGAGAGCGAGCCTATGAGAGGTATGATCCGGCGGGGCTCTATGAGGACCTGGACCGCTTTCAGGGACTCTTCGCGGAGACCGGGAATGAGGAGGAGATAAGGTCTCTTTACGGACAGATCCTTGAGGAATCTGACAGGATCAGCACACTGGCTTCCCTGGCCCAGCTCAAGTATGATCAGGATGTAACATCTGACACAGCCGCTGCAGAGGTTGAGGCCATGGGAGAGCTTTACCGGGAGGCGGGGGACCAGATCTATCTGGCTTTGAGAGCGGGTCTGGAATCTGACTATGAGGAGCTGCTTGTGGATCTCATCGGGGAGGAGTATGTCCCTTCTGTCCGCTGCTACGAGGCCACGCCGGAGGCCCTTAAGGAGCTTTTAAGCGAGGAGGAGCGCCTGGTGACGGAGTATGACCAGCTGGCGGCTCAGGAGCTTTCTGTGACGGTAGATGGGGAGGTATGGGACGAGGATCGTCTGGCAAAGGAGGCGGCCCTTTATTCTGAGACCTATTATGAGGTTCAGGAAGCCATGATGAAGGAGAAGAACCGGATCCTGGGAGAACAGTTTTTAAAGCTGGTGCAGATCCGGGACCAGATGGCAAAAGAAATGGGATATGAGGATTACGGGGAGCTGGCCCATGAGAGCATATATGGACGGGACTACTCCGGCCGGGATGTAAAGGCGCTGCTGGAAGGTGTAAGGGAGGAATTTGTCCCCCTTTATGATGACATTTACTGGTATTATGACAGCTCTGAGATGAATTATGACCTGCTGGAGGCGCTGGGAGAAGGGGAAGATGAGAGCCTCCTCGACTGGGCCTATGAGTGCGTATCAGGAGTGGATGGGGGACTGGGAGAGCTGTTTTCCTATATGCGGGAAAAGGGGCTGTATGATCTTGGCCTGGAGGAGGGGGAGACAGACAGGAATACGGGAACCTATACCTTGAGCCTTCCCCAGTACGGAGATGCCTTTATCTTCCTCAGCCGAAGCGGAGGCGTTTACGATCATCAGTCTCTGATCCATGAATTCGGGCATTTCGCGGAGGGGTGTTATGATGAGGTGCCGGAGCTGTTTCAGGATTATTATGTAGATGTAAGTGAGATCCAGTCCCAGGGGCTGGAGCTTCTGGCTGCAGCCTGGGCCAGGGAGAATAAGGGAGAGCTGGGGGAGGTCTACGCCTACGAGGAAATCTGTACCATGGTGAGTAATGTGCTGTCTGCCTGTATGATCGGAGAATTTGAGCAGGCAGTCTATGAAAACCCGGATATGACTCTTGAGGAATTAAATAAGCTTTTTTCTGATATTCAGGATACCTATGAAAATGCATATATAGAAAGCTATGACGGGACCTGCTACGGCTGGGTGGAGATCGGCCACTTGTTTTCCAGTCCCATGTACTATATCGGCTACGGAACCTCAGCCCTGTCAGCCCTGGATTTGTGGGTGGACGCAGGGACAGAATCGCTTGAAGCCGCATCTGGAACCTATATGAGTCTGATAAAAGAAGGCTCCCATATGCCCTACTGCCAGACAGCGGAGAAATGGGAGCTTACGGATGTATTTTCCACAGAGGAATTAGGAAAGCTGGCAGATGGGATCCGCGCCATCGAGGGAGCAGAGGAGGGAGACTATGACAGCTATGAGCCGGAAACAGGTGAGATCGATGCAGTTCGTCTGTATTCTAACACTGCTATTGGAATCCTGGTTATTGTTGGGGGCTTCATTATGGCGCTCCAGCTGGTGATCATTGGGATCGGTATTGCTATTCTGGTAATTGTATCAAAAAGAAAAGAATCCTAAGCGGCAGCTTATTCTATGGTAAGAGGAGCCACCGGGACCGTCTGGTCCTGGGCGGCTTCTTCTGTTTCCGGGGTGGATTCGGGAGCCGCAGAGGTCTCCGGGACGGATTCTCCCCCTACATACCCATCCGGCATCCCGTCTACACCGGGGGCGGGCAGTGTTTCAGCAGGTGCCGTCTCGCCCTCGGGCAGTGTCTGGGTGCTGGTATTTCTGCGGATCACCGGGGCATGGCCCTTGTAGGTCTTGGAGTGATCCTCTACACGTTCGATTTCCTGACCGTCTTTATAGATCACCTTATAGGTCACCCAGCGGCTTCCCTTGGTGCCGGCACTCTGGACCTTTTCCGTACCGGGCTCCAGAGTGGGATCTTCTATATATACCGGGGCCGGAGGGTCCAGCTCCTCCGCTTTTTCTGAATACAGATCCCAGGAAATGCCATCCTCCAGCACCGGTATGCCATAGATGGATACCGTTGCCTTCCGGTCGGAGTAGCTTGCCCGGATGCCTACAGGGGCAGAGGAGGTATTTACAAAGCGGAAATCCGGCTGCTCCCAGCTGATGGCCGCGTCCTGGCCCGGTGTTACATAATTGGGCTCAAAGGTATGGGAGCGGCGGAAGGTGATCTCCATCCCCGCCTTAAATACCACCCGGTAAAGGGTACTGGAGATCTGGCACACGCCGCCGCCGATCTCCTGCACTACCTCGCCGCCGCTGTAGGCCGCTGCCTGCTGGTAGCCCTTTTCCTCAGTCCTTTGTCCCACCACCGCGTTGAAAGAAAATTCCTCCCCCGGCTGGACGATCGTTCCGTTTAAGGCTTCGGCGGCCAGGCGAACATTGGTATTGCGCTTTTTATTGTCTGTGGTTTCTGTGGTAAAGGTGGCCAGGGTCTTATACTGGGCCTTTGCCTGCTCCATGGTAAGCTCCGGGGCTGTGTCAAGGATCTCCGCCTGGATCAGTGCTTCTGTCTCTCCGCGCTCCACCGCTGCCAGAATATCAGAAACCAGTTTTTCCTGGTTCACAGCTGTACCGGAGCAGCCTTCGCTGAACACAAAGCTGCCTGACTGGAGATCAAACCGGTCCAGGGCGCTGTTCTTTGGCTTTACATCCCACTGGGCTGCGAAATCGGCTGCCTCCTGTGTAAGGGAATCCTTCAGTTCATCCCCAGGAAGGGGGTAAGTGCCGGTGGCGCCGGTCTCATATACCTGGGCCACAAGGGCCTCTAAAGCCGGTGTAAGCAGATCCGGAAGGGGCGTTTCTTCATCGCCGTAGGCCACAGCCATGCTCCAGGGATATGCCTCCTTTAAGGCGGCAAGGGCTTCGTCCTGTGTCATTCCATTTAAAGACAGGTTTCCGATGGTAAGATCTGCTGCGGTGAGCCTGGCTGGGGTTTCCTGCGTCTGGGAGGCCTCTGTGCTGATGGAGCTTTCTGCCCATTCTCCCGCCTGTCCTGCCGCGAAAAAGATGGCGGTGCCCAGCAGGACGGCGCCTCCAGCGGCTGCGGCTCCTATGACAAGGCCCCTGTGAGGGGCCCTTCTTCTGTGTCTTCTATTTCTTGGCCCTCCGTAGGAGGAGCGGTTGGTTCCATTCACGTTCTTCATCTCCTGATTAATTTTTTATTATTCCTATGGTTTTACTAGGAATTATAAAAGGAAAAGCCCCGAAAGTCAAGAGGGACCGCCCCCGGCCCTTCGGTTATAGGCAAGCATCAGATCCACCATCCGGCCGTAGCTTTTTACCCCGTCGGACTGGTCATAGGCCTTCAGATACTGGTCGTTAAGCTGGTTAGCCGCCTCTGCCACCCGGGTATCGAATCGGTCCCAGAACTGGTTATTATAGGAAAGATCCTGGATCACCTCGGGAGCCAGCTGTTTATACAGACTCATAAAGCGTTCCGGATCGGCTGAGGCCAGGGCATTGCCCGCATAGACCCAGCCGGTGAGAAAGCCGCTGTAGCGGAACAGAGGCGAATCGGACCGGATACAGGCCAGATAGCCGATAAAATTGGCCTCGTCCTCCCTCATAAAGCCCTTTAGGTGGGAAAGCTCGTGGCAGATGGTATGAGGGATATTATAATAGGGCATCTCCCGGTTGTAATTTGCCTCGATGGTAAAGGGGGAGTAGATGCCGCAAAGCTGTTGGACGGACAGAAGCCGGGAGATCAGAAGGGGCTTGGGATTGGGATACCAGCCGGAAAGTCTGGAAAATTCTTCCCCCAGAGTCCTCATGCCCTCACGGCCAAGTTCCCCCATCTCCCCAAGCTCCTTCCAGGAGAGAAGGGGTGTCTCCGCTGTCTGTCCGGGATAGGGGGAGGGGACGAGGGACTGGCCGGAAAGCTCTGCCGCTGCCTGATTCACTGCTTGGGCCAGCTGTTCGCACAGGGCATACAGCTCCTCTGTGGTGGAGAGAGCGACCGTAAGCCCGGCATCCTTTGAAAAAGGATCCCTGTAGTAATTGATTCCGCAGTTTAAGGTAAAACTAAGAAGCAGGATCCCCGTAAGGCACAGGCCTCTGGATAGGATAAAAAGAGGCCTCCTTATATGGCGGATCACATACCAGACAGAGAGAAGGAGCAGTCCGTAAAGCCCCGCCTCCGACAGGGAAAAGGGAAACAGGCTGGAAAACCGTCCCAGGGTATTTACCAGACCTGTATACACAAGGGAGGAATAGGCCTGGGCAAAGCCGGGAATCTTCCTGGCGCACAGCTCCAGCCCGCCTGCCGCCAAGGCAGTAAACAGGCCTGACAGAAGCCATTTTTTATGTACACTCATAATCTGCTCCTTTCCTGGTCCTTTTTATGCAGGCTGGTTCCTGTGGCGCATCTGGTCCCGGTACTGCCTGGGGGACTGCCCCAGCTGCCTTTTAAACATTCGTGTAAAATAGTTGGCGTCAAAGTATCCGCAGCGTGTGGCAATCTCACCAATGGAAAGTCCGGTGGTGTGCAGAAGGATCAGCGCCTGGCGGATCCGGGTCTGGTTGATATAATCGGTGATGGTCATGCCCGTCTCCTTTTTAAATATGGTAGAAAGATGGTTTTCCGAGATAGAGCACAGCTTGGCCAGAGAGCTTAAGGAAAGCTCCCGGTGGTAATAAAAATCGATCTGGTTCAGGCAGACCCTCACAGGAGAGGAACAGGCGCTTCTGGAATAATTCTTTACCAGAAGGCAGTATTTGCGAACCATGATTCCATTCATCCGGTCCAGCTGATCCAGATTCACCAGAGAGTTGATTTCGATATTTAAGGCTCTGGAAAGGTGGTCGATGTGAAGGGGATGAACGCCGCCGGCCTGGGCCGCTTTCCTTAAAAGGGTGTTAAAGGTAATCAGGAGATTCTGCTTATCACGGATAAGGGACGGGATCCTGGGAACAATACGGTATTGGAGAAAGTTATGGCATAATTTCATGGCTTCGTTTGTATCACCCTCAGCCACCGCCTTCATCAGCGCGTCCTCCAGGCCGTACCGGTTTTCCAGGGCAGTCAGGGCCACGTCCGGCTGGGGCGGGATGGAATAATGAGAGTCGAACCAGGCAAAGTTAGCCCAGCGGCCCTCTGTGGCCCGTATATACTCAAAGCGCAGGGTGCGCCCGGTGATCCGCTCCAGGTAGAAGCTGAGCATACGGTTCCAGGATTCGTAGGAAAAGATCAGGGGGATATGGTTGAAAAATTCCAGGAAATCCTGCCGGTGCTCCGGGTCCACCTGCTTTTCATCCATCAGAGCCTGAAATTCCTCTGGTTCCAGGGGATTTAAGAGAAGGGGGCCGACGCACAGAATCTGGCAGCCAAGCTCCTCCTCCAGCTCCGGGGAAAAGCGGAAAAAGCTGTAAAAGATCCCCAGCTCGTCCTCCAGGAGGTAGATAATATCCGGAAGGAGCTCCTCCTCCAGTTTCTGCCTGATTCCCTCATAATCAAAGCCTGCCAGCATTCGTTTCCGAAAGCCCAGGTCAAACCCCTCCAAATCGGGGGACGGGGTAACTTTTGCGCCCAGCCGCAGGGTATGGAAGCCGCTGTAGGCGGACATCTCAAGCAACAGTTCAAACAGCTCCGGAGTGTTCATCAAACCCCACCTTTCTTTAAGTGTAAAATTCGTACAAAACCTTGTTTTCTATAATAGTACCAAATGAAAATGCTAAAAACAAGGGGAATAATCCTTAAATTTTAAAGTCAGAAATAGTATAATAAGCCTATATGAACGTCACGGGATATGATAAATCATACAAGGAGGAATACCATGAGAACGATCATCAATTTGAACTCCGGGTGGAAATTCATCCAGGAAAACGCAGGCCTTCCCAAGGAGCTTCCCTTACAGTGGCAGGATGTAGACCTTCCACACACCTGGAATGCGGTGGACGGCCACGACGGCAACGGAAGCTATGACAGAGGCAGCTACTGGTACGCGAAAGAATTTGATACCCCAGAGCAGCCGCTGGCAGGGGGACGGACCTATGTGGAGATCCTGGCTGCGGGACAACAGGCCACCGTTTATGTGAACGGTACAGAGGTGGTTTACCACGAAGGCGGGTATTCCATTTTCAGAGCAGATATTACAGACCTGTGCAGAAAGGGAGAGAAGAACCTTCTGACAGTCAACTGCTCTAATGAGTACAAAGACAGCGTATATCCTCAGTCTGCCGACTTTACCTTCTACGGCGGCCTTTACAGAGGGGTAAACCTGATCAGCGTACCGGAGGCTCACTTTGATCTTGAGTATTTCGCAGGTCCTGGCGTGGCAGTGACCCCAACGGCCTCTGACTGCGGCGGCGCTTACTTTAAGCTGGAAAGCTGGGTAAAGGGAGCAGATGAGAACTTCACCGTACTGTATTCCATCCAGGATGCCCAGGGACATGAGGTAGCAGGGGGGACCAGACCAGTGGATGCGCCTGAGCTTACCCTGTTTGTGCCGGAGGCACACCGCTGGGAGCTTGATGATCCCTACCTTTACACAGTAACCGCAAGGCTTCAGCGCCGCAACGAGACCTATGACGAGGTAGTGGTAAAGGCCGGTGTGAGAAGCTTCTCCTGCGATCCGGACAAGGGCTTTATTATCAACGGAAAGGAAACTCCCTTAAGAGGCGTAAGCCGCCATCAGGATCAGCTCTATAAGGGCAATGCACTGACAAAAGAGGATCACTATGAGGATGCGGCGCTGATTAAGGAGCTGGGAGCCAACACCATCCGTCTTGCCCACTATCAGCACTCTCAGGATTTTTATGATGCCTGCGACGAGCTTGGCTTTGTAATCTGGGCTGAGATCCCCTTCATCAGCGTATTTAACAAAGATCCTGAGGCCCATAAAAACTGTATCAGCCAGTTGAAGGAGCTGATCATCCAGAACTATAACCACCCATCCATCTGCTTCTGGGGCATTTCCAATGAAATCCTCATCGGCGGTATCTCAGAGCAGCTGGTTGAGAACCATAAGGAACTGAACGCTCTGGCAAAGGAGCTGGATCCCACCAGGCTGACCACCATCGCCCATGTATCCATGACTCCCATTGACAGCCCCATGCATCACATCACTGATGTGATCAGCTGGAACCACTACTTTGGCTGGTACGGCGGCAGGACAGAAGACAATGGCCCCTGGTTTGACAGGTTCCATGAGAAATATCCAGAGCTTTGCGTGGGCATCAGCGAATACGGCTGTGAGGGCGTGATCACCAACCACGGTCCAAATCCGGCCTGCAAGGATTATTCCGAGGAATATCAGGCTCTGTACCATGAGTACATGGCAAAGATGTTAGAGGAGCGTCCCTGGATCTGGTCCAGCCATGTATGGAATATGTTTGACTTCGGCTGCGCCGCCAGAAATGAGGGGGGAGTGGCAGGCCGCAACAACAAAGGTCTTGTGACCATGGACCGCAAGGTAAAGAAGGACAGCTACTATATCTATCAGGCATACTGGACAAAGAAGCCGATGGTGCACATCTGCGGACGCCGCTATGCTCAGAGGGCTGGGGAGACCACTGAGGTGCGGGTATATTCCAATGAGCCTTCCGTTGCTCTGTATGTAAACGGAGAACTGGCAGAGGAAAAGAGCGCAGATAAGGTATTTGTATTTACCGTTGTATTAAAAGAGGGGAATAATATACTGGTAGCCCGCACCGCAAACGCAGCCGATTCCATTTCTCTGGAAAAGGTGGAGAAGGAGCCGGAGATTTATGTGCTTCCTGAGGTAAATGAACGGGCAGAGGGCGTAGCCAACTGGTTTGAAACCGTAGGCAGCATGGACCTTAAAGCGCCTATGGAGTTCCCGGAGGGAATGTACAGCATAAAGGACTCTATGGAGGAGATTGCAAAATCACCGGAGGCTCTGGAGACCGCGGCTAAGGCAGTAAAGCTGGCAACAAACTTTGCTATCACACCAGACAGCGGCATGTGGGGGATGCTGAAGGCATCTACGCCGGAGAGTCTGATCGGTATGGCAGGAAGTCTGGTTCCTGAGGGCTTCTTAGAGAGCCTGAACGCCCAGCTGATCAAGATCCGCAAATAGACGTCTGCAAAGGAAAAGGAGAGAAAAAATGGCAGCAAATTCAAATGCAAAGGTCAAGCCATTTGGGATGGCTGACAAGGTAGGATACTTATTTGGTGACTTCGGAAATGACTTTACCTTTATGTTGTCCTCTATGTTTATGATGAAATTTTACACCGACGTTATGGGCGTAGCTCCTGCGATCGTTGGTACTCTGATGATGGTGGCCCGTTTTGTGGATGCGGTAACCGATGTAACCATGGGCCAGATCGTAGACCGGTCCAAGCCTACAAAGGACGGAAAGTTCAAGCCATGGATCCGCCGATGCTGCGGTCCTCTGGGAATTTCGGCCTTTCTGATCTTCCAGAGCGGCTTTGCAGGCATGTCCATGGGCTTTAAGATTTTCTGGATGTTTTTAACCTACCTGCTGTGGGGCTCCATTTTCTACACCTCCGTAAATATTCCTTACGGATCCATGGCCTCCGCAGTTACCTCTGATTCCAATGAGCGTGCTCAGCTGTCCACCTTCCGTTCCATGGGAGCTGCTCTGGCAAGCCTTGTAATCGGTACCTTTACACCAATGTTTGCTTACGTTACCGTAGACGGCGCAACCGTACTTTCCGGTTCCCGCATGACCATTATCGCAGGTATCTTTGCCGTATGCGGCATCATCTGCCATATGCTCTGCTTCCAGCTGGTAACCGAGCGTATCCAGGTTCCTCAGAACACAAGCAAGTTAAATGTTGGAAAAATGCTTAAGAGCCTTGGAACCAACCGCGCTCTCTTAGGTATCATCGCTGCCGCTATTATGCTGCTCCTTGGTATGCTGGGCATGACCGGCATGCACCCTTATCTGTTCCCTGTTTACTACGGAAGCGCATCCGCTCAGTCCATGGCTTCTCTGGTAGGAAACCTGGCATCCCTGCTTATCTGCGCGCCTCTGGCTGCGAAGGTTGCGGCTGCTATCGGAAAGAAGGAAACTGCCATCCTGGGCTGCGCAGTCAGCACCCTTACCTGGATCGTCTGCCTGATCCTCCGTCCGGACAACGCCTTTGTATTCGTTGGCTTTTATGTGGTAGCCAATACAGGACTGAGCTTCTTTAACTATATCATCTGGGCTATGATCACAGACGTAATTGACGACGCGGAGGTAAAGAACGGCATCCGCGAGGACGGAACCATCTACTCTGTATACTCCTTCGCCAGAAAGCTGGGACAGGCTCTGTCTTCCGGTATGATCGGCGGACTGATGACAGCGATAGGCTATACGGGCGCAGTTGCGAGCAACCCATCCGCATACCCTGAGGTTCTGTCAAATATCTTCGTTTTATCCTGTGTGATCCCTTCCATCGGACTGATCGCAGTGATTCTTGCACTGATATTTATCTATCCGTTAAATAAGGCAAGAGTAGAGGCAAACGTATTAGAACTTAAGAAACGCCGTGGAGAAGCATAGGAGGCACTATGGCAAAGAAAGCATCAGAACATGTAAAATATGTGAAAAATCCAGGAAATGGTCCCGTTATCGGGACTGTTTCCAGAACCATCATTGAAAAGGACGGCCTGTACTTTAAGGATCTGGATGGCAGCGGGGAGTTTAAGCCCTTTGACGACTGGCGTCTCCCGGCAGGGGAGCGTGCCGCCGCCTACGCCGCAGAGCTGACCACCGACGAGAAGATTGCCCAGCTTTTTATTTCAGACTGGCGTATGGGAAAATACCTTTCCAATTTCCCGGATCATAAGCCGGAGCTTGACGAGTCCGGAACTCTGGATGACGCAGAATTTACCGGAAAGACCATTTTTGGCGAGCAGCATCTTCCAGGCACCACAGACCTGATTAAAAACTGGTTTGCCCGCCATCTGATCCTGAGAGCCAACCCCACTCCGGAGGATCTGGCTGACTGGCTGAACCAGCTCCATGCGGTAGCGGAGGAGTGTGAGCATTTTGTTCCCGTTCAGGTAGCCTCCAACTCCAGAAATGAAAACGGCGAGCTGGTATTTGGTATGAACGACGCGGCAGGAGTATTTGCCGACTGGCCCGGCACCATGGGCATCGCGGCAGCTGTCAAGGGAACGGATCTGGGCATCATCGACGAGTTCGCTGACTGTGTCCGCCGTGAGTGGGATGCCGCCGGCCTGAAAAAGGGCTATATGTATATGGCAGATGTAGTCTCCGACCCGAGATGGCAGAGGACCTACGGCACCTTCGGAGAGGATCCAGAGCTGATCTGCGACATTTTCCGCCGCCTGATCCCTGGGATCCAGGGCAGCAGTGAGGGAGTTACTCCTGAGGGCGTAGCCGTTACCGTAAAGCACTTCCCAGGAGGGGGAGCCCGGGAAAATGGTTTCGACCCCCATTACAAGATGGGTCAGTGGAACGTATATCAGACCGAAGGCTCTCTTGAGAAATATCATCTGCCGGGCTTCCAGGTGGCAGTGGATCAGAAGGCTTCTTCTATCATGCCTTATTATGCCAAGCCAGCAGCCGCAAAGAGTGCGCCCCAGACGGACAAAAACGGGGCTCCCATGGAGATGAAGCCCTACGGCTTTGCCTACAATAAGCCATTTATCCAGGGTCTTTTAAGAGATCAGATGGGCTTTAAGGGCTATGTAAACTCTGATACCGGCATTGTACACAATATGAGCTGGGGCGTTGAGATGTTAGACAAGCCGGAGCGCATCGGCTTTGCAGTCAACAACGCAGGGGTAGACTTAATCAGCGGCCTCTTTGACCAGGAATTTGGAAAAGAAGCCTATGCCCGTGGGAAAAATGATTATTATGACACCCATCCCGTACCAGAAGGCTTTACAAAGGAAGAGCTGGTGCTGACAGACGAGGCTCTGGACCGGGCGGTGATCCGCACCCTGACAGAGATGTTCGAGCTGGGTATGTTTGAGAACCCCTACAGAAGCCCGGAAACAGCTGCTCAGGTGATAAAGGATCCTGCTGACTGGGAAAAGGCTCTGGACGTACACAGAAAGAGCGTGGTGCTTCTTAAAAACCAGGAGGACACCCTGCCTCTCACCGGCGATAAGCTGGCAGGCAAAAAGGTTTATGCCCGCTGCTTTGGAAAGAAGGCAGAGGCGGCAGAGGAAGCCACCAGATCCCTTCGCGAGCAGCTTGCAAAGGAAGCAGAGCTGACAGAGGATTACAATGAGGCAGATTACGCCATCCTGTTCCTGCAGCCCTCCTCCGGCGAGTATTTCAACGCCACACCAGGCTATCTGGAGCTGGATCTGTGCGACGGAAAGCAGGTAGTAAACGTAGATGACGAGGGACGGCCTACCGCCGAGACTCACTTAGAGACCACACTGGCTGAGGTTGATCAGATCGCTAAGATCGCAGAAGCAGTCCACGCCAGAGGCGGCAAGGTAGCAGCCAGCTTAAACATCACCCTGGCATGGGAAATAGGGAACGCAGAGCCTTACTGCGACGCCTTCCTGGCAGGCTTTGACACTCGCGTATCCGCCGTTCTTGATGTAATTTTCGGCCGGTTTTCACCCGTTGGAAAGATGCCCATCACCCTTCCAAGAGGAGATGAGGTTCTGGCAGTCAATGCAGAAGGCGTCTGCATCAGCCCCAACGACGTGCCGGGATACCACAAGGACCAGTATATGCCCGATGAATTGAAGGACGAGAACGGGAAGGCTTATGCTTACCGGGATCGGGCTGGGAATTATTATGAGTTGAATTTTGGATTGTCTTATAAGTAAGGATTTTGACAAAAAGAAGGACCATCGGCGGGAAACAGATGGTCCTTCTTTTGCTGTAAAAGGGTCAAATTCAGTCAAGCAGGATTACGAAAAGTCTTGGCATTTTACGCACTTATGCCCAGGCGTGACTATATGCGGATTTTGTTTGTAGATCGTTCTGCAGATGATACAGAGGAATAGAAATCGTACTGCGGGGAAAGCATGACCAACCCAAATGGGAGCTTTCCCGCTTTTCAACCCGCCCTTGACGCCATCCCCGATTTCATCTATACTAAATAGAAATGTAAATTCCAAAATAAAACACCAGGAGATGACAGATATGGGTTATCAGGATGATTATGTGATGCGGACCATCAGCGACCTTGTGCGCGCCATTGCAAGGCTGGCTCTTGGGAAAAATGAGATACGCTATGAGCTTCCTGCCTCTGAGGCAGAGTATACCAGTGCGGACCGGCTTTATGACCGCTTAAAGGCTCTGATCTCTGAGGGAGAGATCAATGAGGCGGAGAATATCCTTCTTGAGGAGCTGGACGAGACCGATATGGATTATCTGGAGCTGGCCCTTACTTTCTATATGGATCTGAACGCCCTGGATGATGATACCCTTTATACGGCGAACTATTCAAGAGAGGAGATCGTAGACGGGATCAACAGCGTTGCTGCTCAGTTCGGCATATCCGGCTTCGAGCATTTTGTAGATACCACACTTGTATAAGAACAGGAAAACCTGCCAGACCTGCATGGCTGTATGTGGTCTGGCAGATTTTCTGCGTCTGCGGCCCGTTATAGAAAGGACAGTATGGAAATAAAAAAAGAATGTGCCGACTATCTGGAGCAGTATTACAGAGAGCTGTTCTTCGGCAGTACCAACCGGCGAGGCCGCTCCCTGAAGGGGAGCGAGCTGAGAGCCAGACTGGAAAAACTGAATGAGGAGGCTTTAAGGCCCATTGCAAAGGCCAACGAGCTGAGCAGCATCCATGCCATGTTTGCCAAGGTGGCAGCCTGGCTGTCTTACCGGGGGGAGCGGTTAAGGCCCGGACCTCTGATGGAGGAGTGGAAAGAGCAGTACCAGGCCGTGGAGGCCTTCTGCGGCATCCTGGCCAGAAAGGATCTGGAATTTGTCCCGGATCTTTCCTTAGAAGAACTGGAGCGGGTCCTTAAAATGCAGGGGATCCGCCGGTATCTTCAGACCAACTCCCTGGAACGGGCCTATGAGCTGTTTTACCTTCCAAAAACTATCAAAAAAGGGATCCGTGAATCCGTCCAGAGGCGGCCGGAGGACGAATACCCCTATGCCAGGGAGATGAAGCGACGCTTTATCCTTCATGTAGGTCCTACCAACAGCGGCAAGACCCACGACGCCCTGGAACGGCTGAAGGAAAGCAGCCACGGAGCTTATTTTGGTCCCCTGCGCCTTCTGGCCCTGGAGGTTTACGACCGGATGAACAGCCAGAATGTGCCCTGCTCCATGATCACCGGCGAGGAGACGATCCAGGTGCCGGGAGCTGTCTGCCAGGCCTGTACGGTGGAAATGTTAAATGACATGGAATATTTTGACATAGCTGTGGTGGATGAATGTCAGATGGTGGCAGACTCGCACCGGGGCCACAATTGGACCCGGGCGGTTCTGGGCCTTAGGGCAGAGGAGATTCACCTGTGCATGGCCCCGGAGGCGGAGGATATTATGATCCAGATGATCCGCCGCTGCGGAGATTCCTACCGGGTGGTGCGCCATAAGAGAAATACAAGACTTACCATGGAGCGCAAGCCCTATTCCTTAAAGCATGACCTGAAAAAGGGAGATGCCCTTATTGTGTTTTCAAAGAAATCCGTTCTGGCCCTGGCAGCCCACCTGGAAAATCAGGGTACCCGCTGCAGCGTGATCTATGGAAGCCTGCCCCCGGCTACCAGACGGGAGCAGGTGCGACGTTTCATGGAAAAGGAGACGGAGGTGGTGGTCAGCACCGATGCTATCGGTATGGGGCTGAATCTGCCCATTCGCCGGATCGTTTTTATTGAAACGGAGAAGTTTGACGGAATAAGCAGGCGGCCCCTGAAACCGGAGGAGATCAAGCAGATCGCCGGACGGGCCGGGCGCTTCGGCCTTTATGACGAGGGCTTTGTGGCGGCGATCGACGGCAGTGAGCTGATCGAGGACGGCCTTTCCCGTCTGCCTATCCCCATTATGAAGGCCTATGTAGGTTTTCCGGAGCAGCTTCTCGGCCTGCCTGCGGAGATCGATACGCTGATCAAGATCTGGGCCGGCATGGACACCCCTTCTATTTATGAAAAAATGGAGGTAGACGAGCTGCTGTCCCTGTACATGAGCTTTGAGCAGGTGCACCGGGATGATCTGGAAGAATTTTCTAAACAGGAGATCTACAAGTTTATCACCTGCTCGGTGGATATTGACAACCGGATGGTCATGGATCTGTGGAAGGATTACTGCCGCGAATACCGGGAGGCAGAGGAGCTTGAATTTCCCTACAGCCCCGGCTCTGACCTTTACGATCTGGAAAGCTATTACAAAATGCTGGATCTGTACTTCCAGTTCTCCCGGAAGGCAGGACTGCCCATTCGGGAGGAAAGTCTGTCTGAGGAGCGCCGGGAGACAGAGGAGGAGATCAGCCGGATCCTGCGGACCGAGTGCGGCAGCTACACCCGCAAGTGCTCGGCCTGCGGGCGGGAGCTTTCCTGGGACTATCCATTTCCCATCTGTGAAAAATGTTTTGAGAGAGGGAAGACGAGGAATCCCCGCAGATACAGCGGGAGACGAAATTGACTGACATGAGAAAAGGAGAGAAACATGGAACATCAACGTATCATTCAAGTAGAGGAACGAGTGCCCCTTAAACTGCTGATCCCCCTGAGCATCCAGCATATGTTCGCCATGTTTGGCGCGTCGGTGCTGGTGCCCTTCCTCTTTGGCATCAGCCCGGCCATCGTTCTGTTTATGAACGGGGTGGGAACCCTGCTGTTTATCTTTGTTACAAAGGGAAAGGCGCCAGCCTATCTTGGCTCCAGCTTTGCCTTCCTGGCCCCTGCAGGGATCATTATCAGCAATATGGGCTACGAATATGCCCTTGGAGGCTTCGTGGCGGTGGGATTTTTAGGCTGTATCCTGGCATTTATCATATACCGTTTTGGCACCCAGTGGATCGACGTGGTCCTGCCGCCTGCGGCCATGGGCCCGGTGGTGGCCCTCATTGGCCTGGAGCTGTCTGCCAACGCGGCCAGCAATGCCGGACTGTTAGATGAGACCATCGACATGAGAAATGTGATTGTATTTCTGGTAACTCTGGGAACTGCCGTATTCGGCTCCATTTTATTCCGGAAATTTTTATCCGTTATCCCTATCCTGATTGCGGTTTTGGCGGGCTATGGGGCGGCTCTTCTCTGCGGCATCGTAGATTTTACAGAGGTTGCGGCGGCGCCTGTTTTTGCCCTTCCAAACTTTATGGCGCCTAAATTCAGCCCTGAGGCCATTATGACCATCCTTCCGGTGATCCTGGTTATCACCTCAGAGCATATCGGCCATCAGGTGGTTACCAGCAAGATCATAGGGCGGGATCTTCTTAAGGATCCGGGACTTCACCGCTCCCTGTTCGGAGATAATTTCTCAACCATGATCTCCGGTCTCATCGGTTCAGTGCCAACCACTACCTACGGGGAGAATATCGGAGTGATGGCGGTGACCAGGGTTTACAGTGTCCGTGTGATCGCGGGAGCAGCCATTCTTTCCATCGTCTGCTCCTTTGTAGGGAAGCTGTCTGCCCTGATCAGCACCATCCCCGGCCCGGTAATCGGCGGGATCTCTTTCCTTCTGTACGGTATGATCGGCACCTCCGGTCTCCGCATTCTGGTAGATTCCAAAGTAGATTACTCCAAAAACCGCAACCAGGCCCTTACCAGCGTCATCTTTGTCACTGGACTTTCCGGTGCGGCTGTTTCCTTTGGAAATATCCAGCTTACAGGTATGGTGCTTGCCTGCGTGGTGGGTATGGTGCTGAGTCTTGTGTTTTACGGACTGGACAGGCTGAACCTGACCAATGATAGAGAGCATGTTTGAAAATTCATTTCCGCCATCTGCACGCCCCGCTTCGCGGCATATCCCAGCCGGATTCAGTCAGCGCAGCCCGCTACGCCTCCTTCATCCGGCCGGGATCTTCCACAAAGTGGAATGCGCATCTGACGAAAAGCAATTTTCAGACACGCTCTAATAAGGTTCCACCAGTATTTCTCTGGCCACCCCGGCCCGGAGCGCGATGACCTGACCGCCCACGCGGTAGGCCGCCAGCCTCCGGCTGGGGTGTTTCAGTATGCAGGTAACAGGGGCCCTGACTGTAAAGCCCAGGGCGTGGAGGCGCCGGTCTGTGTCCGGCTCGCTGATCAGCCATACGATCCGGGCCCGCTCACCGGCCTCCAGCTCATAAAGGGGATATACCATGGAAGAAAGCTCCTTGGCGTACTGTATGATAGTATATGCAGCTTAGAGTGTGTTTGAAAATTCGTTTTCGCCATCTGCACGCCCCACTTCGCGGCAATCCTGCCCGGATCTCCCGCAAAGTGTGACGCACATCTGATAAAAAGCAATTTTCAGACACGCTCTAAAGCCGTACCTCTACCGGCCCGCCGATCCTCATGGAGTCCTCCTCTATAAAGCAGTCTACAGCCAGTACATGGACTCCGGCGGCAGCCGCCTGGCGCAGGGCTTCTCCAAAGGCCGGATGGGTGCTGTCATTTGGCTCGAAGGCAGAAACACCCTTCATCTGGATCACAAAGAGGACAAAGGCTTCATAGCCCTCCTCCTTTGCCCGGATCAGGCCCTTTAAGTGCTTCACGCCCCGCTCAGTGGGAGCGTCTGGAAAACGCACGATCCCATTTTCTTCCAGAGTCACGCCCTTAACCTCCATAAATGCCTGCCGGCTTTCCTGCTGCCGCTCCAGAGTAAAGGAAAGGTCGAACCGGGAATCTCCGTGAGTCACCTCCCGGCGCGCCCCGGCAGGATGGCCATAGGGGGCAAGGAGAGAGGGGGACTCTGTCAGCCATTCCCAGGCTGCCTGGTTTGGAGCCTGGGAATCCATATTGATCAGAAGATCGCCCTTGTAGACGCAGATCAGGTCGTATTCGGTTTTACGCCCCTTTTTTGCGGCCTCCGGATGGTACTGAAGCACCACCCTTACTCCGGGGATCAGAAGCTCCCGGCACCGTCCTGTATTCTTTACATGGGCAACAACCTGTCTGCCGTCTGTCAGTACATGGGCGATAAAGCGGTTAGGGCGGTTTACAAAAATCCCTGTTACCACAGATTCATATTTCATAGACAGCTCCTTTGGCGTATTTTAAATCTGCTTTATCATAGAGCATTTGCCGGGAAATGTCAAAAAACTTTTTTTGGCTTGCGAACCCCCATAAAATATGCTACACTTTACCCAACTAAATTAAAAAATACATATCTCCCGCTGCTGATCTGGATTCTGAGCATACACAGGGGAGATGGGGAGGAGAATAATCATGGCATTATCATATCAGAGTACCAGAGGAGGCCAGTCCGGCGTTACTGCGTCCCAGGCCATTTTACAGGGGCTTGCGGTAGATGGCGGTCTGTTTATGCCTGCCAGTATCCCTGCTCTTGACATACCGCTGGACCGGCTGGCTTCCATGACCTATCAGGAGACTGCCTATGAGGTGATGAAGCTGTTTCTTACCGATTACACAGAGGAGGAGCTTAAGGACTGTATTGCTAGGGCCTATGACAGCAAGTTCGATACAGAGGAGATCGCTCCCCTGGCAAAGGCAGACGGAGTCTACTTCCTGGAGCTGTATCACGGCAGCACCATTGCCTTTAAGGATATGGCCCTGTCCATTCTGCCTCATCTTATGACCACTGCCGCGAAGAAGAACCATGTGGACAAGGAGATTGTGATCCTTACCGCCACCTCCGGTGACACCGGAAAGGCAGCTATGGCCGGCTTCGCGGATGTACCGGGCACCCGGATCATTGTATTTTATCCCAAGGACGGCGTAAGCCGGATCCAGGAACTGCAGATGCTGACCCAGAAGGGGGAAAATACCCATGTGGCAGCCATCTACGGTAACTTTGACGATGCCCAGACCGGAGTGAAAAAGCTGTTCGGAGACCGGGAGCTGGCACAGGAGCTGGCGGAAAAGGGCTTCCAGTTCTCCTCCGCCAACTCCATCAACATCGGCCGTCTGGTGCCTCAGATCGTGTATTATGTATACGCGTATGGAAAGCTTTTGGAAGCCGGTGAGATCGAAGCCGGGGAGAAGATCAATGTAGTGGTGCCTACCGGTAATTTCGGCAACATCCTGGCCGCTTATTTCGCGAAAAATATGGGCCTTCCCATCAAGACCCTGATCTGCGCCTCCAATGAAAACAAGGTGCTTTACGATTTCTTTAAAACGGGTACCTATGACCGGAACCGTGAGTTCATTCTCACCAATTCCCCATCTATGGACATCCTGATCTCCTCCAACCTGGAGCGTCTGATCTATATGAGCACCGGCTGCGATTCCGCTGTCAATGCTGCCCTGATGAAGGAGCTGTCTGAGAAGGGAAGCTACACCGTAACCGACGCCATGAGGGAGCGCATGGCTGATTTCGCCGGAGGCTTTGCCTCTCAGGAGCAGGATATGGCTGAGATCCGCAGGGTATTTGAGGATACAGGCTATGTGCTGGATACCCATACCGCCGTTGCCGCCGCTGTTTACCGGGCCTACCAGGCAGAGACAGGGGATGAGGCTAAGACTGTGATCGCCTCCACCGCAAGCCCTTATAAGTTCTCCCACAGCGTAGTGGAGGCCATTCAGGGACCGGAGGCCGTAGAAGGAAGGGACGAGTTTGCCATCGTAGACGCCCTGTGCGAGCTGTCCGGCATGGACATCCCGGCGGCTGTAGAGGAGATCCGCACCGCCCCTGTCCGCCACGATACCCAGTGCAGCCCGGAGAAAATGAAGGAAACAGTAAAGGCTCTTTTGGGCCTGTAAGCCCTTTTAGAGGAGAAAACCAAAATTTTCCCCAGGTTTGTAAAAAACCGCTTTCATTTTATGAAATTATAGGCTATAATGAGTTAGATAGTTAATAAAATAACAAAGTTAATAAAATAACAAAGTTATATCATAAGGAGGGCATAACATGTTAGTTTCCGCAAAAGAAATGCTTGAAAAGGCAAGAGCCGGCAAGTACGCAGTAGGCCAGTTCAACATCAACAACCTTGAGTGGACCAAGTCCGTGCTGCTGACTGCACAGGAGCTTCAGTCCCCTGTTATCCTGGGCGTATCTGAGGGCGCAGGTAAGTATATGACAGGCTTCAAGACCGTAGCTGCCATGGTAAAGGCCATGATAGAAGAATTAAACATCACCGTTCCAGTGGCTCTGCACTTAGATCACGGCTCCTACGAGGGCTGCTATAAATGTATCAAGGCAGGCTTCTCCTCCATCATGTTCGATGGCTCTCACTATCCTATCGAGGAGAACATTGAAAAGACAAAGGAGCTGGTAAAGGTAGCTCATGCCATGGGTCTGTCCTTAGAGGCTGAGGTTGGTTCCATCGGCGGCGAGGAGGACGGTGTTGTAGGTCTGGGTGAGTGCGCTGATCCAAATGAGTGCAAGGCTATCGCCGACCTGGGCGTTGACTTCCTGGCAGCAGGCATCGGCAACATCCACGGCAAATATCCGGAGAACTGGCCAGGCCTTCGTTTTGACGTATTAGAGGGCGTAAAAGCAGCCGTTGGGGAGCTTCCTCTGGTGCTTCATGGCGGTACCGGTATTCCTGAGGACATGATCAAGCAGGCTATCAGCCTTGGCGTTGCTAAGATCAATGTAAATACAGAGTGTCAGCTTTCCTTCGCGGCCGCTACCAGAGAGTACATCGAGGCAGGAAAGGATCAGCAGGGCAAGGGCTTTGACCCAAGAAAGCTGCTGGCTCCAGGCGCAGAGGCTATCAGAGCAACTGTAAAAGAGAAGATGGAGCTGTTTGGTTCTGTAGGCAAGGCATAATTTATTAGATCTGTTTTAAAATAAGACTCTTAGTATAAGATGATCTTATAAAATATTATTAGAATAAAATGCGCAAATCTGGAAAAAAGCACTTGCATTTTCCGTCCGGATGGTTTATTTTAATAAAGGATGAAGGCGTTCTCTTAGAGGTGGGAACGCCTTTTTGATGTATAGGGCTATTATAATTGAAAGGATGGAGAAGCTATGAGCGAAGTATTAAATGTATCAGAAATGTTCGGAAAGAACGTATTCAACGATGCAGCCATGAGGGAGCGTCTTCCCAAAAGCGTGTATAAAAAACTGAAGAAGATCATCGAGGACGGTGCAGAGATGGATCCCAGCATCGCGGACGTGGTGGCTCATGCCATGAAGGACTGGGCCATCGACCGGGGCGCCACCCACTACACTCACTGGTTTCAGCCTCTGACCGGCGTAACAGCGGAAAAGCATGACTCCTTTATCTCCGCTCCTAATGAAGGCAGGGTAATCATGGAATTTTCCGGAAAAGAGCTGATCAAGGGCGAGCCCGATGCCTCCTCCTTCCCCTCCGGCGGCCTGCGCTCCACCTTTGAGGCAAGAGGCTATACCGTATGGGACTGTACCTCCCCGGCTTTTCTGAGAGAGGACGCCATGGGTATTTCTCTGTGTATCCCCACCTCCTTCTGCTCTTATAAGGGGGAAGCTCTGGATAAAAAGACCCCCCTTCTTCGTTCCATGCAGGCAGTTAATGAGCAGGCCCTCCGCATCCTGCGCCTGTTCGGCAACACTACCGCAAAACGGGTGTCTCCTTCCGTGGGACCGGAGCAGGAATATTTTCTGGTTGACAGGGAGAAATATTTACAGAGAAAGGACCTGATCTACACCGGCCGCACCTTATTTGGCGCCATGCCGCCAAAGGGACAGGAGATGGAGGATCATTACTTCGGAGCCATCCGGGAGCGCATCGGCGCCTATATGAACGACGTAAACAAGGAGCTGTGGAAGCTGGGAGTACCGGCTAAGACGCAGCACAACGAGGCAGCTCCCGCCCAGCATGAGCTGGCGCCTATCTACGAGGGTGTAAATCAGGCGGTGGATCACAACCAGATTGCCATGGAGGTGCTTAAAAAGGTAGCGGGCCGCCACGGCATGGCCTGCCTCCTTCACGAAAAGCCCTTTGAGGGGGTAAATGGCTCCGGCAAGCACAACAACTGGTCTCTTACGGCTGATGACGGAACCAACCTGATGAATCCGGGAGATACCCCTCACGAGAATATCCAGTTCCTTCTGGTCCTGGCCTGCATCATCAAGGCAGTGGACACTCACGCTGACCTTCTCAGAGAATCTGCCGCCGACGTAGGAAATGACCACAGACTGGGGGCAAATGAGGCTCCGCCTGCCATTATCTCCATTTTCCTGGGAGAGCAGTTAGAGGATGTGATCGACCAGCTCTGCAGCACCGGCGAGGCGGCCCACTCCAAGAGCGGCGGAACCTTAAGGACCGGCGTAGACATTCTCCCGGATCTGGATAAGGACGCTACCGACCGGAACCGCACCTCACCCTTTGCATTTACCGGCAATAAGTTCGAGTTCCGTATGGTAGGCTCCTCCGACTCCATCGCATCTCCCAATACAGTGTTAAACACCATTGCGGCAGAGGCATTTAAGGAGGCGGCTGATATTCTGGAGCAGGCAGAGGACTTCGACATGGCGGTTCATGACTTGATCAAGGAAATGCTTACAGCCCATAAGCGGGTGGTATTTAACGGCAATGGCTATTCGGAGGAATGGGTGGCAGAGGCAGAGCGCAGAGGCCTTCCCAACCTGCCTTCCATGGTAGACGCCATCCCGGCCCTGGTAACTGACAAGGCAGTGAAGCTTTTTGAGAACTTTGGCGTATTCACAAAAGCGGAGCTGGAATCCAGAGCTGAGGTAGAGTATGAGAACTACGCGAAGGTCATCAACGTAGAGGCGAGGACCATGTACGATATGGCAAGCAAGCAGTTTATCCCTGCTG
The DNA here is from genome assembly GCA_900549235.1 of uncultured Clostridium sp. Taxonomy (GTDB): domain Bacteria; phylum Bacillota; class Clostridia; order Lachnospirales; family Lachnospiraceae; genus Enterocloster. The sequence continues at coordinate 82,121 of URNT01000010.1, forward strand.
TGATCCATTACACTACCCGTCTGGCTGATTCTGTGGCTGCGGTACGGTCTGCCTGCCCAGAGGCAGATGTCAGCACACAGACGGAGCTTCTGATGGAGACCTCCGCCCTCTTAAAGGAGACAAAGGAGGCCTTAAAGGCGCTTACCGCTGCAACGGAAAGAGCAGCCGCGGCCTCAGGCGGCAAGGCCCGGGCTCTGGCCTACCACAACGAGGTAGCCCCGGCTATGGAAGCTCTGCGGGCGCCGGTGGATAAGCTGGAAATGCTGGTAGATAAGGATCTGTGGCCGATGCCAAGCTATGGGGATCTGATTTTTGAGGTATAGAGGCAGAAAAATGAGAAATCCTGGTTCCGAAAATATTTCGGGCCAGGATTTTTTGCTGCAATTTTTTCTTGCATTTTAAAAACAAGGTGCTATAATGTTCATATAAATTAAAAAATATAGAAAAATGAACATAAATAAAGGAGAATCAATATGAACCGATACGGATTGATATGCAGGGCGGTGGCTGAGAAGGCGGATATCACTCAGAGAGAGCTGGCAAAGAAGCTGGATATGTCTCTGGGAACGGTAAATGGGCTGATCCGTGAGTGCCGCCAGGCCGGTTACATTTCCGGAGGAGAGGAAGGGGGAGGACTTCGTCTGGAGCCGGAGGGGGAGGCGCTCCTTGAGAGCTGTAAGGTAGACGGAGCTCTGATCATTGCGGCAGGCTTCGGCTCCCGGTTCGTGCCCCTTACCTTTGAGATGCCAAAGGGCCTTCTGGAGGTATTCGGGGAACGGATGATCGAGCGCCAGATCTGCCAGCTCCATGAGGCTGGAATCCATGATATTACCATCGCGGTTGGGTATCTGAAGGAGAAATTTGAGTACCTGATCGACAAATACGGCGTAGAGCTGATCTACAATCCGGAATATTCTTCCAAAAACACTCTGGCCACCATTTACAGATGCCGAAAGGTCCTTAAGGGGAGAAATATGTACATCCTTTCCTCTGACAACTGGCTCCGGGAAAATATGTACCACCGCTGGGAGTGCGGGGCCTGGTACAGCGCCTCCTTCCAGAAGGGAGACACCAGGGAATGGTGTCTGGATTTTAACAAAAAGGGCCGGATCACGGATGTAAATGTAGGCGGCCGGGACAGCTGGGTGATGTACGGCCCGGTCTATTTTTCAAAGGAATTTGCCGGTCAGTTCCTTCCGGTGCTGGAGGCTTATTATCAGCTTCCGGGGACGGAGCAGTTTTATTGGGAGCAGGTATATGTGGATATGCTGAAGGGGGAGGCGAAGAAGCGCCTTGAAAAGGAAGCGCCGGAGCTTCTGGAAAAGACAGAGGCGGCCTCCGGCCTCTCTGCCTCCAATTGGAGCCGGATCTCCCTTTATGCCAATACCCAGCCGGAGGATCAGGTTTATGAGTTTGAGAATCTGGAGGAGCTGCGCCAGTTTGATCCCCGCTATCAGAATCATTCGGACAACCAGGCTATGAAGCTGGTAGCTGAGGTATTTTCTGTACCAGAGGGAAAAATCCGCAACATCCGCTGTCTGAAGGCAGGGATGACCAACCAGTCCTTTTTATTTACCGTAGAAGATCAGAATTTCATCTGCCGGATCCCCGGGCCGGGCACGGAACTTCTGATCAGCCGCAGAGAGGAAAAGCAGGTGTATGATGCCATAAAGGGGCTTGGGATTACAGAGCAGCTGATCTATCTCAGCGAGGAAACGGGCTACAAAATCGCTCATTATTATGAAGGGGCCAGAGGGGCCGACCCGGAAAGCTGGGAGGATATGGCCCGGTGCATGGACATTGTGAGGCGTCTGCACCGCTCCGGTATTGAGGTGCCTCATTCCTTTGATATAAGGGAGCGGATTGGCTTTTACGAAAATCTGTGCCTGGAGCATGGCGGCATCCCCTTTGAGGATTATCAGGATGTGAGGAGAAAAATGGAGTGGATCATGGATCAGATTGACCTGATGGGCCGTCCCTCCTGTCTTTGCCATATTGACGCAAATGTGGATAATTTCCTTTTTCTGGAAAATGGCGGCATCCGGCTTTTGGACTGGGAGTATGCGGGAATGTGCGACCCGGTGATGGATATTTCCATGTGCGCCATTTATTCTTATTACAATGAGGAGCAGATGGAGAAGCTCTTTGAGCTTTATCTGGATGGGAAGAAGCCTGACCGGGAGGAAATCTTTGCCCTCTATGCCTACGCGGCCCTGGGCGGTTTCCTGTGGTGCCTGTGGGCCATTTACAAGGAGGCTCTGGGGCAGGAGTTTGGAGAATATACCCTTATTATGTACCGCTATGCCAAGAGATATTACAAAAAGCTGCGGGATAAGTAAGGTTTATGAAATCGTAATAAAATGTTAATCAAAATCGGGAGCCGATTATGCTATAATTAAAAGTATGTAAGAAGCTGGGGACAGATGCGGCCGCATCCTGTCTCCGCCTTTACAAAGGGCAGGAGGAAGAAGCATGAGATACAGGAAATACGTTGCTGCCTTGGGGGCAGCGGGACTGATTGGCGCCATGGCGCTTGGATCCGCATTTACAGCCTATGCGGCAGACGGATGGAACAAGGTGAACGATCACTGGACCTATGTGAAAAACGGCCAGACCTATACCGGCTGGCTGGAGACCAGCGAGGGCTGGTACTATATGGATCTTTCCACCGGACAGATGACCACCGGCTTTAAGCAGATCGACGGGAAATGGTATTTCTTCCGTCCAGGCGGCTTGATGGCCAAGGGCTGGATTAATCCGGAGTACGGCAAGTGGTACTATATGCTGGAGGACGGCACCATGGTTACCGGCTGGCTGCGGATCGGCGACGATTATTATTTCATGCGGGGTGACGGCACTATGGGCACCGGCTGGCGTGAGATGGACGGCGCCTGGTACTATTTCCAGAGCAACGGAAAGTGCGTGGTCAATTCCTGGGCGCAGATCAAGGATAACTGGTATCTCTTTGGCACCGACGGCAAGATGATGACCGGCTGGGCTAAGGTGGACAACGATTATTTTTACCTGAATACAGACGGACGGATGCTCATCGGCTGGCTCAGCGACAGCGAGGGAAGCCGCTACTATATGGATATGACAAACGGAAAGATGTCTGTGGGCTGGAAGCAGATCGACGGCTCCTGGTACTACTTTAACAGCAACGGCCATATGATGACCGGCTGGATCATCGTAGACGGCAAGTATTACTACCTGAACCCGGCTGACGACGGCAAGATGATGGCCAATACCACTGCAAACATCAATGGCACCAGCTACACCTTTGATGCCAGCGGTGTATGCCAGAACGCGGGCGGTGTATCAGCCCAGACACCGAACGTATCCAACAATAATAACACTGGCAGCTCTATCGGCCATGGCGTAAGCGGCGAGAACGGAGGACCCGGCGTATCCAGCGGCTCCAGCGGCAGCGTATACAGCCCTGGAAGCTCAGACAACTCAGGCTCAAGCAGCCCTGCCAGCTCCGGCAGTTCAGACAACTCAGGTTCCTTAGAGCCGGGCCGTACAGACGGGCCAGGCTGATAGATGAAACAGAAGCGTACACAGAATCAATATGGGGTGCCGGCGGCAGGCTTGCTGTCTGCACCCTGTTTTTCTGGAAAAATTTTGAGAACACATTTGAGCACAAAGAGATTGCGAGAGTACACATAAAGGAAAAGGAGATTTACATGAAAGGAAATGAACATAAGAGACCAAGCAGCTACCGCCAGCGGCTCCTGCGGCGGTTTAGGGCCGCGGCTCTGGCTGGGCTTTTAGGAGCCGGCACCCTGGTTCCTGCCTTTCCGGCCCTTGCTGTGGGGCCGGGAGAGGGAGGAAATACCATTACCACCGCAGGAGGGCCGGGGGCGGCTTCAGCCGGTACAGACAGCTCCCAGACGGCAGCCCCTGCTTCCGATACCTCCCAGACCAACCCCAATGCCTGGAAAAAGTCAGGAGGAGTCTACCAGATGCCGGACGGCAGCTCCATTGAAAATGTACTGGCCAGAGGCATCGATGTATCCCGCTGGCAGGGAGAGATCGACTGGAGCCAGGCGGCGGCAGATGACGTGTCCTTTGTGATGCTGGGTACCCGCTCAAGAGGGGCGGTGGATCCTTATTTCCACAGAAATATCCAGCAGGCCTCAGCTGCCGGGGTAAAGGTGGGAGTGTATATTTATTCGCTGGCTACCACTACGGACATGGCAGTCCAGGAGGCCAATTTTGTGCTGGATCTGATCCACGACTATCCTGTTTCCTACCCGGTGGCCTTTGATATGGAGGATTCCACCCAGGGAGCCCTGTCAAAGGATGAACTGGCCCAGATCGCTAATGCTTTCTGCAAAACTATATCTGATGCAGGATATTATCCAATTATATATGCCAATGATAACTGGCTTGCCAATAAGCTGGATATGAGCAAGATGGATTATCCGGTATGGGTAGCCCGCTATTCTGCAAAGCCGGCTTACCAGAACCCGGTGATGTGGCAGGCTACCAGCACCGGATCCGTCAAGGGAATCAGCGGAAATGTGGACATTGACTTTCAGTTTCAGGATTTTTCCTCTGTGATCCCGGCTAATACATGGAGGACCATAGGCGGAAAAACCTATTATTACCAGAATTATATGAAGGTAAAAAACGGTTGGGCCCAGGATGGCAGTGACTGGTACTATATGGACAGCGACGGACTGGCGTCCAAGGGCTGGCTTACATTATCGGGAAATAAATATTATCTAAATGCAGATAATGGGAAAATGGTCACGGGCTGGCAGTCTGATAATGGTAAATGGTACTATTTTGGCGGCTCCGGCGCCATGGACACAGGCTGGATCAACCATAAGAATACCTGGTATTATTCTGACTCCGAGGGTGTGATGCAGACCGGCTGGGAGGACATAGACGGGCAGAGGTATTTCTTTGAAAGCTCCGGCGCTATGGCTACCGGCTGGACAAAGCAGGATGATAAATGGTATTACCTCAGCGGGACTGGGGCTCTTTCAAAGGGCTGGATCAATGATAACGGCACCTGGTACTATTCCGATGCAAACGGCGTGATGCAGACCGGCTGGCTGGATGACGGCGGAGAGCGGTATTATCTGAGGGGCTCAGGCGCCATGGCGTCTGGCTGGAGAGAGATGGACGGCGCCTGGTATTACTTTGAAAGCTCCGGCCGCATGGCAAAGGGCATGATTGAGGTAAACGGCCTTCATTATTATATGGATCCGTCCACTGGCCGTATGGCAGCTTCCGTTCAGCTTGATATAAACGGCACCGCCTATCAGGCAGACGGAAACGGTGTTCTCAGCCAGGTTCAGGAGGGACAGGCAGAAAACGGCCAGCAGGAGAGCGTCTCCCAGGGAGATTCCTCTCAGGCCGGCACCACTGTGATTACTCCGGTGGATGGAAACGGAAGCACAGGCGGCTCACAGACCGGCCCGGCTTCCGGCGGCCAGAACAGCCAGGTTTCAACAGGAAGCGCGCCGGGAAGCAATACAGGAAACAGCAACGGCGGCTCCTCTATTGGTCATGGAGTGAGCGGCGTGAACGGAGGCCCCGGCGTATCGGGGAGTTAAGTTACATTAAAAAAGGGCTGCTGCCCGGAGGATTGATAGAATCACCTTCCGGGCAGCAGCCCTGTCTCTTTATTTTAAATTCTGAATCTGCGCCTCTATATCTGCCGGTGAAACCAGTCCTGAGGAACGGGAAAGCACTGTGCCTGCCTTCATGTACAGCAGGGTGGGAACGCTCATAATATTGAACCGGAAAGCCAGATCACTTTCTTCATCCACGTCTACTTTATAAAAATGCACTTCCGGATGAGCCTCAGCCATCTTCTCCACCACAGGAGCCAGCATCTTGCAGGGACCGCACCAGGTTGCAAAAAAATCCACGATCACCAGATCATCCCCCACATTCACTGCCTGCTCAAATTCATTCTTCGATAAATGATTCACTGCCATATGAAAATCCTCCTTTATGATTGCTGTTTGGCGTATTGATTTTGCGTTAGTATTTCTTTAAGTTATTAATAGGATACCACATATTTCAAAAAAGATATGTGATAAAGGTCACGGTTTTTATAGAAATGGGTAATGGGTTGGGTGGTATTTATTAGAAATACTTATTTGCCTGATGTTGTATATATTTAACAAAAGGTTCAAATACGTTTTGGGCAGACAGGGATGTTCTTAGACTTTTGGCAGGACATCCCTGCCTTTTTATGATGACGCGGCTGAAAATGGGGATTTAAGGATTGATTTCTCCCCTTGCATTCTCCCTCCCGCCCTGCTATAATAAATTCAGCAAACAGGTCAGCA
>URNT01000011.1 GCA_900549235.1 uncultured Clostridium sp.
GTCCGTCATGCCCTTAAGCTCTAACCGCTGCCCGTCGCTTATGGCGTTCTCGATATGAAAAACCGCATCACGGTAACATTTCATAAGCGTAAAAGTATTGTGGTATTTCTCTTTCTTCCGTTCCTGCTTTTCCTGTCTTTTCAGTTCCGTTATTGCAGCCTTTGCCTGTTTCTGCATCAGCTCCGTTAATTCGCTTTCGTGCAGCTGTACCCAGCTTTCAGCCTCTGGCGGCATTCCTACCCCTGCCGCCGCTGTTGTCTTTGTTTCTTCCTGCTCCATGTTCTGTACCTCGCTTTCTGTTAATTAAACGGTAGCTCTTCGTCTGCTCCCTCTGGGATATTCATAAACCCGTCACTCTCCGGCAGTTGCTGCCCTCTCGCCTCTGCCTCTGCTTTGCTCTCTCCAAATCCCACGCTGTTTGCCACAACCTCTGTGTAATATACCTTGCCTCCTGTTCTCTGGCTTTCGTAGCTGCCTGTTTTAATCTTTCCTGTTACCTCCGCTTTACTTCCCTTGCTTAACCATTTCTGCGCCCATTCCGCAGTGCGTCCGAAACACTTAATATTTATAAAATCTGTGTCTTTCCCGTCGTCTACCGCAAGCGTAAAGCGGGTAATAGCTGTGCTATTGTCCTGCCCGCCATATCTAAGCTCTGGCTCTCTTGTAAGCCGCCCTGTAAGTGATACATTATTCATTCTCTCTGCCCCTCTCTTCCGGCTTGTCCAGCTTTGAAAATATCGCCAGCAATTCCAGTGCTATAATTCCCAGTAAAATATTAGTCATTTTCTACCGCCTCGCTTTCTTCTCTCAATCCTGCTGCCATATTGCTAAACGCCGTTGCTACGTTCTCGCATAATGTCGCCAGTGCTGGCTTTATACTCTGCGCCCAGCGGTTAATAGCTGCCGTCAATGTTTCTGCTGCTGTTGGCAAGGTTTTATTTATCTGTCTTGCTATTTTTCTTGCAAGCCTGCGCTGTTTTCGCTTGTCCAGCTCTAACGGCGGGTTTACTCCATGCTTTTTCTTATAGTTCTTTTTCCACTGTCTGTATTTCACTGCTTACGCCCCTTTCTCCATATCGTATACGGCAGCGCCCATACTGGCGCTGTTATTATCAACGCCAGTTTAGCTACGCATATCAGGCAATATACCACCCCGTCTACTACTACCTTTCCCGTTTCTTCCATCGCATCTACTACGCCGTCCATAAACTCAAACATTTACCGCCCCGCTTTCTGTGTCCGTTTCGGACACCTTACCCGTATAGTCTGTTACTCTGATACCCAGAATACAGTAGCCCTCTGTAAGCCCTGTATAATCTTCCAGCATATAAATAATACCTGCATCAATCGTGCGCCCTGTATGCTTACCGTCCTTAAATTCCAGCATTTTAAGGCTGTCGCCCTGTTTATAGCCTCTGTCATTCTTCCGCAGCTCAAAGCTCTTTTTCCCGCTTATTACGTCTTCGTAATCAGATGCCACTATCTTTAATTCATGTTGCTTATGCTCTATATTCCCCTCGCTTGGCAGATGCTCCATTTTTTCTGCGTCTGCCCGCTCCTGCAATTTCTTCTTTGTCTGGCGGTCTATAGCGTCCTGCTCTTCGCTGTACCGCTGTTCGTCCGTCTTTTCAGCCTCTGCCTTGTTTATGTACTGGTCGCATTTCTGGCACGTTCCCGTTTTTACGTTGCAGTCCTTGTATTTCTGGCAGGAATAGCACAAAGACGTTATGCTTTCTGGGTGCGGTGTTTCGTAATCGTCCCCTGCCTTTTTCTCTGCTACCTTTTCCGCTATTTCCTTTGCCCTCACATTTTCGCCCGCTGCCGCTTTTTCCGCTATTTCTTTCTGCTCGTCCTCGTCCAGCTTTGCTGCCTCGTATGCAGCAGTGATACCTAAATTGCCCTCTTTCAGCTGCTCTTTAATCTCCGGCGTTGCGTTGTTGTTGATTGCGTCCATTCTGGCTACGTTTGTGCTGCTTTCGTTTATCATAGCCGCCACTAAATCACGCATTTTGCCTTGTATCTCTAAGCCGTCCTCTTCTTTGGCTCTGATAAGCGCCGCTTTGGTACGCTCTACTAATCTGGTTTTTTCATAGGCTGTAAGTTCCTGCGTATATCCATTGCCAGCCAATAAGCGCAGCTCATACATTGCCTCGCTCATATCCATAAAGCGGTAAAGCACTTTCTCATACTCCTTATGCCCCCGCTCTAAATTCAAAATATTTGCCGCATTACGTCTGTGTCCGTCGATTATACGATATTCTCCGTTTACTCTCGCCAATACTGTAGGCTGCTCCTGTCCTACGTGCAAAAAGCTGTCTGCCAGCTCTTCTATGTTCTCTAATTTCTGGTGCGTATTCTCCTGCGCTGCCTTTACCTCGTAAGGGCTTAAATAGATTTCTTTGTATCCCTCTGTCTGCGCCTGCTGCCCTGCTGCTTTTGTCTTTGCGTTCAGAATGTCGTTAATACCAAACTTTGCCATATTCTCTACCTCGCTTTCTCAATCCTTTGTTTTTTCTTACACTGTCCCATTACTCCGTTGCACATTTCGCACGTTCTCCAATGCTCGCAAGCGTCGCTTTTCGGGCATTTCTTCCCTGCAAATTTGCTGCCCCAGTTCCAGCACTCCGTACCGCCAGTCCTGCGGCAATGCCAGTAAACGCATAATCTCTCTTTATGTGCCACGCTTGCTACCTCACTTTCCCTGTATACGCTGTTACAAATTTCTTGTACCCCTGCGCCGCTCCGCAGCATGGGCTATACTCATAAATCGGCTTACGCATGAAAGTATTTTCTGCTACTTTCTTGGAATACCGAATAATACCCAAAATATTAAAATCTGTCTTTTGTTCCAGCCACTCTACGCCTGCCGCCTCGCCGTCTGTGTTCTGGTATGACGTAATCAGCACGCCTGCCAGCTTTAATGCTGGGTTAAATGCCTTTGCGTCCTCTATCTGTTCTGTCACAATGTCCAGCCCCTCTAAAGCGTCCTCGTCCACCTTTACGGGTACTATTACCTCGTCCGTGATTGCCAGCGCATTTACAACATTAAGCCCAATATCCGGCGGGTTATCAATGATGCAGTAATCATACTTGCCGTATATGGTGCAATCTCCGTAACACTGCACCTTTGCATATACCAGCGCTTTGTATCTCTCTATCTGGTTTTCGCTGTCCTCTTTGGTTAAATTCCATGTAGCCCCAAATAGTGACATATTCGCCGTTACAATGTCGATACCCTCATACTCTGTATGCTGTATCAGCTCGTCTGCGCTTTCCCAGTCCCCAGCCAGCAGCCTTGTAACTGGTGCTACGTTCTCTGCATCATATCTGCTGTACGCCTTGCTTAAGTTTCCCTGTTTATCGTTGTCAATCAGCAGCACCTTATAGCCTCGCCTGTAAAGCTCATACGCCATGTTTGCCGCTGTAAAGGTCTTGGCTACGCCGCCCTTTAAATTCAAAATGCTTATTGTTTTCATTCTTTGCCTCTCTTTCCTGCGTCGCCCCTAACGCATGGTTACTGTTTCCTGTTCTTTTGTAAGTTCGTCTGAATGTAATAAATACTGCTCTATCAGCTGCGCTGCTGGCTGCCAGCCGTAGCAGACGGCGGTATAATAGCCCTGCTGCCGCAGATACTCTAACCACTCTTTCTGTTTCTTGGTCGTCGTGTTCTCGCCTGCCTTAAGCTCTATGTAAAGCCCATGATACCCAGCCTTTGCAGCTGGTAGCATAATATCCGGCACGCCAGCCTTTACTCCCTGCCTCTTAAGCACCGCTGCTGTTGCTTTATCACGTTTGCCGCCGTTTGGCACATGATACATATATTGCAGTTCCGGCATAATCTCTGTTCTGTATGCAGCCCAGCTAAATAATGCCTCTTGATGCCCGCTTTCGTCGTCCAGTCTAAAGTTTCTCATTTTCTCGCCTCGCTCTCTGCTTAAATTCTACATACTGGCAAATTCTGAAAAGCAGCCCGTCCTTATGCGGCTTGCTGTTCTCTATCGCCAAAAGCGTTATTGTTTCCTCGCTTTGTAGTCCTGCATTTCCCAGTACGTCCCAGCGGCATATATCGTAGTATCCGCACCGCAGGCAGCAGCGCTTACAGTCCTTGCCTTTCTGGAATAACCAGTATTTAATTTTTTCTATCATGTTTTCTGTCCTTTCTGCTGCCGTTGTTTTTTCAGCTCTCCTGCTGTTCAAAAATAGCCGCCGCAATTCTAAACGCCAGATATGCTGCCACAATCAGCGCCAGCAGTCCGGCTATTATCAACACTGCTGCAATGGCAATGCCCTTGATTATCTGCATTTCAGCCCCCCCTATCTGTTATTTTTACTAAGGTGTATCTTAAATACCCATAGCCGTAATACTCTGGGCTGTGTACCCCCATGCTTACGCTGTTCTTGTCCACGTAATAGCCCTTTATTGCCTTTGGCTCTTTCTTGAAATACTCACGGTCTGAAATTATGTGATACTCTGGCTCTGGTCTTACTAAATTCTTGCTGCAATTCCAGCGCTTACCTTGTAATGCTCCGTCAGTACCCTTTTTGTGCGTTCCTGTGTACTTGATTAAATAGCTTGCCAGTTCTGCATAGTTGCCGCTATCGTCCAGTGGGAATACCTTAACCCTGTTATGCCCCTCGTATGCCTTATACCAGCAGCGTTGTAAAATCTCTGTATCAATTTTATTTACTACAAGGTGGTGATGCCTCGCACCTTTCTTGCCTATCTCCATAACGTGTATGTATTTGAACTCTAACCCTGCTTTTCTGTACTCCTTTCTGCACTCCCTCAAAAATACGTCTATGTCCTGTCGCATCTGCTCCGGCGTTCTGTCTGGTTCTCCTTTCCTGCGGATATAGTCAAGCACTAAATGGTAGTCCCCATATCCATAGTTCGCATTTATGAGTATCCTTAACTTTCTCTCTGCCTGTCTGGTGTTTACTTTCTCCTGCTCTTCTTTTGTTGGCTTTACCTTATCCCCTCTGCTGATACCTTTCTTTTTGTATCTGCTGGTAAAGTACCTCTCTATCTCTATCGTATTTCCTGCTTTTGTTACTCTCTCTACGTATGGCATATATCTACCTCTCTGTCGGTTCGTTAATACTTTTATCAAGTGTTAAAACGGGCTGCCTGCCCGTTAAATTTCTTGACTTTGTGCCATACATAGCTTATAATTTTTATAGTATTTCAAAGCTGTATAGCTTAGCGCCTATGGTGTTTCCCCACCGTAGGCGCTTTTATTTTTCATGTTTCCTGCCGCTCTCTTATGTGGCTTAAGGCATACTCATAAGCCCGTCTGTACGGCTCTCTGCAATCGTAGCCCGTGCAACTATATAATTTGCTGCCACTGCAAAACTCGCAGCTATGCAGCTTTGCGTAATCGCTCGCCGCCCTCTCCTGTCGCTTTTCCTCGTATTCCAGATGCTGCTTAATCTGGTTCGCATCTATAACCGTAATCCCCAGCATATTTGCTGTATGTATTTCTCTGTCCATTCCCTCTGTTATGCCGTATTTCACGCCGACAATAACAAAATCGCAGCCTTTCAGCAGCGCAAGCCCCGCAACCATGCCCCTTGCCCGCTCTTCCGGCTTTTTATCGTCCATGCACTGCGTCATATATAAATGCGGCGTAATGGGTGCTAAGCCCGCCTCTAACGCCTGCCGTGTCAGCTGCTGCGCATAATCTATGTTTCTGTCCAGCTCTGCGCCGTCTTTCGCCCTGTATGGGCTGCATATATAAACCTTTCTCATGCCTTTTTACCCGCTTTCTGTTGTGCCTCTGCCCGTGCCTGTTCATTTCCTGCCAGATATGCTGCTAAGCACATCAGCTCGTCTGCTCCCTTTTGGTCTATAAAATTACAATCAACGCAGCATTTACAGTACCCCGTAATCTGTAAATATCTGTCGTATACTTCCTGTGGTGTCTGGCACTGCTTTAAGCTGTCCACCATGCCTGCAAGCTGCTGTATTGCCTTTATGCCTGCCTCGCCGCCCTTTCCGTGTATCCCTACTGTAATCTGCCGCATTTTTGTTGCGCCGTCTGCTCCTAAAATTGTTTTACTCTTCATTTTCTGTCTCTTCCTTTCTTCTAATCAGCCGTACTGATACCTCGTAAGCTGTGCGCTGTTCTCTTTCTCCTGTGGCTGTGTCAAGTACCTTTTCATACTGGCGGCTCTGATACCGTCCCAGCAGCTCTACAGTGTCGCCCTGCTGCCACTGCGCAGCCTCGTCTGCCTGTTCCTGCCAGCAGATGCATGGTAAATAGCAGCTGCCGCCTGTAATCTCATTTTTTACCTTTACCGTAATATCAGTAATGTGCTTGCCTCTCGGCGTTTCTCTGTGTGTTGGCTTATTCGCTATAATGCCTCTTACTGCTACCTCGTCCTGCTCTACTGCCTTTTCTGATACCGCCACAAAATCTGCCAGAATATATACCAGCAGTCTACCGCTCTGGAAGTCCTTAAGCGTCTGCGCCTTGCCTGTCATTAAAAGCCTGCTGCCCTCTACAAATTCCTGCATAACGTCAAATTCTATACCGTTGCAAGCCTTGTATGGTACGTCCTCTGCAAATACTACCGTTACCTCGTCCGGCACGCCGCTTGGTCTTACTGTTTCCAGCTTTGCCATATAACCACAAAACGGTAGCCCGCATAGCTGCTTAATTTCCTTAATCTGTGTAAGCGTTCCTACCAGTCCCGCTGCATTTTCCTTGATACCGCCACCTGTAAGCTCGTCCATGATTGCAGTATCTAAATCCCGTAAAAAATCCGGCTTTTTCTTTGTCATACTTCCTGTCCTTTCCTTTCCTATATGTATATGGTGTAGTAAAGTGACATCTGCAAATCACTAAACTTATACTGTGCTGTCTGGTCTGGCTCTAATGGTTTCATAAGCCCCAGCTCTTTCCAGCGTTTGTGCGTTATCTCCGGCACTGCCCTAAACTTCTTTACCTCATGCTCTCTGTATTTTCGGTATTCCTCGCTTATCTCATGGTCTGCAAACGGTTTGAACGCTGCCAGATACCCTACGTAAACCTCTGCTTTTCCCTCGATAATGCGCAGGCGGTCTGAACTCTCCAGCGTGCCTATAAATTCCTCTACTGTCACTGTCTGCCTCTCCTATTTCTCCGGCATTTCGTACAGCCTCGGTATTACTGCTGCAAACGGCTGTACGTCCATGCCGCCCCTTACTATAGCTGCACCGCCAGCCGTAAGCAGATAGCTTACGCACGCTTTCTGTATCTCGTCCAGAACCTCTAAGCAGCGCTCTTTTGTGGCATACTCTCCGATTTCCTCTAAACACCCGTCACTTATGCAAATTACGTGGCGCTTTTTGTCTGCCTCTGCGCCGCCTCTCTTTTTCTTTATGTCCTCGTACTCTCCATACTCTACGCAGGCGTAATTACCGCCCAGTCTATACAGCTTTTCTTTATTCTGGCTGCGTATATATACCTCGCTCATTGCCTTTATCTCCTTGCCTCTAAGTTTTCCATTTCAGAAATGCAGTTTGACGGTATCAGCTCATAAGCTGCCGCCTCTATTTCTGTAAGCGCCTCTTTGTACTCAATGTATCCCCACGCCTGCCGTGCTATCTCTGGTACGTTCTGCCGTTCCTTAAAATTTTCTATATGTAAAATCTCGTTTCCCTGCGGCTTTGGAAATGTCCCCAGTGATAACGGGCGTAAAGGGCTGTAATATTTGTGGCTCATTCCTCCGCCCCGCTTTCTTCTTTATGTTCTTGGTAGCCCTCTAAGTAGCCTATTGCCTCTACGTCAATGTCCTTGCCGTCTTTACCGTCGTTATTTATCCGAATTTTGCCGTAGTAGGCGTAAATACAGCAGCCGTCATAGTCATATACTCTTATGCTGCCCTCTGTGGCTGCCTCTGGTGTTTCAATAACCAGCGGCTCTGCCTGCTGCATCTGTGCTGCTACCTGTTCGTCTGTTACTGGCTCGCTGTTCTTTCCTCTGTACCAGATAGCCAGCATAAACAAAATGATTGCCAGCACGCCTGCCGCTATAATGGCTACGTACTGTATCAGTTTCTTAACTGTCTGTCGTTTTCGTTTTCTCATTTCCCGCCTCGCTTTCCTCTATCATTGCAACCCTGCTACGCCGTTCTATCCCCGTAGCCATAAACGCTATTTTCATATCTCTTTCGTTAAATTCGTCGTAGTCTCCTACTGGTGCATCTTCTGGGAAAATCTTCTGTGCCTGTATGAAAGCGTCCATAAATGTACTTAATTCCTCATAAAATACGTTTCTGTAAAATTCAAACTCTAACTCTATTTCGATTTTCTGCGCTTTCGTGCAATATATGCCGATTTTCTGCCGCCGTCCGTATGGCTTGTATGCTGTTCTGTCAGATTTAGCACCCATGACCTTATACATACACTGCCGCAGCAGTTTTATTTCGTGCTTTCCGTTGTAGGAAAATATCGTATATTCATACTCTTCCTTTTGCAGTTCGTCTAAGGAATTTATACCGTTATCCTTAAGCAGCTTTGCAAGTTTCTTTTGCGCTGTCGTTTTCTCGCCGCCTACACCCCGCTCTGCCAGTGCTTGCAGCTTTTTAATACGCTGTATTGTTTTTTCGTCCATGTATTGCCCTCTCTTCTGTAGCAAAATAGTAGTTGTCTACTATCAGCATTTTTTTACTGAAAAGGCACATAAGCCCCAGTGGTACGGTAATAACCGCTATTGTTATGTCGCCCTCTGTCGCCCATACCGCCAGTACGGTAACTGCCAGCATTGCAAGCCCGTAGGCTTTCTGCTTAATGAAATACCAGCGGCGGGCTTTCTTTGCCTGCTCCCGCTGCCGCCTCTGCTCTTTTTTTCTTTCGCAATCTGCTATGGCATCTGCATAGCCTCTCTGGTATGCGTTCTCTACTATCAATGCCTCTGCTGCCATTCTCTGCCTCTCTTCCTTTCGGCGGCGCTCTCTGTCTTTCCATGTGTGCCGCTCTCCTGTTCTGGCGTTTGGTTTTACCGTGCGGGCTGCTTTTCGCATTAAAAAGCAACTGAAAACCTGTTGACTGTCCACATACTTTCTGGCTGGTATGACCGCCGCTATTTTTCCACGGTATACAGATTGCAGCTATTAGCCTGCTGCCCTCTGCCGCAGGCTCGCCATGCCTGCTACGCAATGTGCCGTGTGGGATTTGAACCCACGACTTGCCGCTTATGAGGCGGCTGCTCTAACCAACTGAACTAACGGCACTCGTGGCGGCTGCTGCCGCCTAATACGGTATGTCTAAACCGTTTTCTTTCAAAAAATCTAATATTTTTATGTACCCTAAACCTTTATTTGTTGGTATCCACATTCCCTCGTTATCGTATTCCCCGCCATTTAATACATAGTCTGCAAGCCTCTTATCTTCTTTTTCCAGCTTAATAATTCTGTCTTTGTCTTGCAGTATTCCGAAGAGGCAAAATATGCAGCCAGTTCTCTTGCAACCTGTCGTACAAAATTGACACCCTCGATAATCATTAGTAGCCTCGTATATGGTTATCTGCCCCTCTATCTGCTCCTTATCTAACTTAGGTATTATTTTTCCGTAACATTCTGCGTAGTCCAGCTCGTACTTAAATAGATACTCTAATACGTCGTTTTCGCTCCAAAATGACATAGGCGCAGACATAGGTCTTTTTAAGTCAAAAGCATTGCAGCCATGCTTTAACCATTTTTGTAATCTCAAATTGCTTTCCTCTGCCATTGTCGCCACTATAGGCAGCCTGCCCGTTTCTTTCTCGTACTGCTTTGCTGGTTTCTTTTTCATGTAATCGCAGCATTTATGCGATATTCTAAAAGGCGCATCTAATAAGAATTTATACTGTGGAATGTTGTACTTGCTCTTATCTCCGTTTTTATCTACAGCCGTACCGTTTAATTTTGCCATTCTATATGTATAGCAATTTCCATTTTTTAGCCCTTTTCTCGCCTCTGCTATTGTTTGTGCAACCTCTTTGGATATAACCGGATAGCCATACTCTGTAATAATCTGTTTGAAATTCTTTTCTGGTCTTAAAATTATGTCTGCGTGCTTTTTCCCGCAGGCTCTTACACTTCTATGCTCTAACCCAGTGTCTATAAATACTCTTGGCAATTTTGCTCTTACAAATCGCCTTTCTATATCGTCTAATACTCTGCTATCCTTTCCACCGCTTATGCTTAAGTATGCGTCGTTGCGGTCTATAAACGCATCTATACGCCGTGCAGTCATTCTGATTTTTGCATCAAGTGGTAAACTCTGCATCTGGTATAAATCAATTTTTGTATGTGCTGCCATTTTCTGCCTCTCTTTTGTTTCTCTGGTTTATAATGCCTGCTGCCCCGCTGCCGCCGTGTAGGTTTTAAGTGTGGCGTTGCAGCGTTTGAACTCCCTATAAATTGTGTCCCTATGTGTTCCCAGTACCTCTGCAATATCGCTTACACTGCTGCCCTGCTTACTCATAGCCTCTATGGTCTGCCTGTCCTCGTAATGCAGGCGCTTGTACTTTCGTTTCGCCATGTTCTATGCTCCTTTCCGTCCTCATTTGCTTTTATGGTAAAAAAATAAGCGTGTCAGAGTTTTTACGCTCTGCACGCTCTTCTTTTCTGCTGTTTCCTATAAAAAAAGAAAATCGGCAGAGGCTTTATAACCTCTTGTCGATTTTCATTCTAAAACTTATCAAATTAGTGCTGCTCATAGGACTCCATGGTACAGGCAGCCTGAGCGCAGGCACATTCCTGTTCCGCCATATAACGGACTACCAGCTCAGCCCGGCGGCGCCCCAGTACCCCGGTGAGTTCTCTGGAAGTCAGAATCCCGTTATAATACATTTTTACAAGATCCATAGGTCCGCTCCCTACCTCCGCTACCAGCTCCAGATGTGTCATTTTTGTATTCCCCCTTATCCCATTTTCCTTTTTCTGTAAAAAGACACAATGATACTATATGCGGGTATTTTATAAATATGACACTTCTTTTCCTGATATACCCCTTTCCTTTAAAATTTCGTAAGCTTTTCTTCAAATTGCGTCCATGAATTTCCTGTATAATAAAAAAAGCCGGAAGCTCCGGCATACAAAAGGAGGAACCATTATGGATACAAACAGAAAAATTCTGATCGGAGCCATCAGTGCTGCCGTGATCATCGGAGGCGTGGCCATCGGCCTTGTGCTGAGCCGGGGGCCGGAGACCTCGAGCCTGGCTACTATTCATACAGAAGCACCCACAGAGACGGAGCCGGAGACCTCCGCGTCTGCCACAGAGACGGAAACTGAGC
Organism: uncultured Clostridium sp.; assembly: GCA_900549235.1. Lineage (GTDB taxonomy): Bacteria > Bacillota > Clostridia > Lachnospirales > Lachnospiraceae > Enterocloster. The sequence continues at coordinate 11,265 of URNT01000011.1, forward strand.
CTCAGACACAGGAGGCGGCCGACAAGGTAACGGCTGAGATAGAAACCTACACAAACGGCAGCATCTCCATCCAGTACCCGGTTGTAAAGGGGATGACTGACGCCGATCAGGAGGCCAGGGTCAATGAACTCTTAAAATCCAATGCCCTTTCTGTGATCGAAGCCAACGGAGCCGATGAGAGCACTGACACCATTTCCGTCCAGTGCACCCTGGTTTCTGTAGACAGCAAGCGGCTTACCGCCTCCTACAGCGGCTATTTAAGCTCACCAGGCGCGGCTCATCCCTTTAACCTGTTTTACACCAATACAGTAAACCTTCTTCAGGCTCAGGATATGGGCCTTGGGGACTTTACAGATGCCTATACCATGGCTGGATATGTGCTCAGCGATGACGTGGTCTTTGAAGGGCTGGACGCAGACCAGGAAAAGGCAGTTCTCGAATACCGCTCCACCCTGGATATGGATACACTGACTGCCATTTTTGACCAGGCAGATTTTCCGCTGAAGGCAAAGGATCAGTGGCCGGAATCCTTCAGCTACGAAGCTCAGGGCTCCATCCTCTTTTCCCTTCCGGTGCCCCACGCTCTGGGTGATTATGTGATCGTATCCTTTGATCCCACTACGAAATAAATCATCCTCAGATGGTTGCCACCACCGGTTATTTAGGATATAATACTGATATAGTATTAAATATGATTCCAACAGATGAAGGAGCACTTTATGGACAATGTAATGGTTTTTGACCACCCGCTGATTCAGCACAAAATTTCGATCCTGCGCAATAAATCAACCGGAACCAATGAATTCCGCGCCTTGATCGAGGAGATTGCCAACCTGATGGGCTTTGAGGCCCTCCGTGACCTGCCATTAGAGGATGTGGAGGTAGAAACTCCCATCGAAACCTGTATGACCCCTATGCTGGCAGGCCGCAAGCTGGCCATCGTCCCCATCCTGCGTGCCGGCCTTGGCATGGTAAACGGGATCCTGGCCCTGGTGCCAAGCGCGAAGGTTGGCCACATCGGTCTGTACCGCGACGAGGTGACCCATGAGCCTCATGAATACTACTGCAAGCTTCCGGATCCCATCGAGGAGCGTACCATTATCGTCACAGACCCCATGCTGGCTACCGGCGGTTCCGCTGTTTCCGCTGTTGACTTTATCAAGGCCCACGGCGGAAAAAAGATTAAGTTCATGGCGATCATCGCAGCTCCTGAGGGGTTAGAGCGTCTGAGAGCGGCCCATCCGGACATCCAGATCTATATCGGCCACTTAGACCGCTGCCTCAATGAAAATGCCTACATCTGCCCAGGTCTTGGAGATGCAGGTGACCGTATTTTCGGAACTAAATAAAACAAACTGCCCCGGCCCGCACAGTGATCCTGTGCAGCCGGGGCTTCTTTTTATTTCACTACCTTAAGTCCGCCTTTTCCTTTTTCTTCAGCTTCCTGCTCTCTTACTTCCTTAACTACGATCTCAGACTGGCTCTTGTAGATAGACTCAGCCGGTACGCAGCCTCTTACGCTGGAAAGAGGATAGATGTTAGTATTCTTTCCTACTACAGTTCCCGGATTTAAGACGCTGTTGCAGCCTACCTCAACGTGATCGCCCAGGATCGCGCCGAATTTCTTTAAGCCGGTGGTCACATCACCGTTCTCAGCGTGTACCTTTACAAGGGTCTTGTCAGACTTTACATTGGAGGTAACAGCGCCTGCTCCCAGGTGGGACTTGTAGCCCAGGATCGAATCGCCTACATAGTTGAAATGAGGGATCTGAACCTCATCAAAGATAATGGAATTTTTGATCTCACAGGAATTGCCGATGACAGCCTTCTCACCGATAATCACACTGCCTCTTAAGTAAGCGCTCTGTCGGATCTGTGCGCCTGTGCAGATGATCATAGGACCTGCCATGGCTACGGTAGGTGCTACCTTTACGCTTCTGTGCACCCAGATATTCCGGCCCAGCTTTTTGTACTCAGACTCCGGCAGCAGCTCGCCCAGAGATTCGATAAAGCTTCCAAGCTCGGAAAGAACCTCCCAGGGATATACATGGCCTTCAAAAATCTTCTCCGCAATAGTATGGTTGGTGCCTAACAGTTCTCTGATTGTCATCTGTTCTAACTTCATAGGTTAATTCTCCTTTTTTGTTTTATAAAATACAGCAGCCGCATCAAACAGGCCCCGCATATCATGCTGGTTGTTCATACGGATGACATTAACAGTTCTTCCCGCTACAAAGCGTTCCAGCTTCTCCATATATTCACCGGAGGTAATGGAACCCTCGGAAACATAGGTAAGCCCTTTCTCCCAGCTGGCTGTCAGCTCCGGGTTTAAAAGCTGGCGGATGGAATGGTCCACTACATCAAAGACCATCTCTCCTAAAAGGGAGGGAGTTATGATCTGAGTCTTTTGGTTGAGGCTCAGATACCGGATGCTAAAGAGCTTTTTGAGGATCTCCGCCCGCGTGGCGCTGGTGCCGATGCCGCTGCCCTTGATCTGGGCCCGCAGCTCCTCATCCTCGATCAGCTGCCCCGCATTCTCCATGGCGAGGATCATAGAGCCAGAGGTGTAGCGCTTGGGCGGTGAGGTTTCTCCTTCCTTTACCTTCAGCTCCGCTAAAGTAAGTATATCACCTTTTTTCAATTCTGCAAGCATATCAAGCAATACAGTTCTGTCAACTTTTGGGGCCTGGTCCTCGTTTTCAGGGCTTACATCCGCCACCTTCAGGTACCCCGGTTCTGAAAGTACCTTAAAGCTGGCAAAAAAATGCTCCTTCCTGCGCTCTAAATCCAGGGTATATTTCTGATATACGGCCGCCGGATAAAAAATACTGAGAAATCTCCGGCAGATAACTTGATATACCTTTTCAGACAAAGGGGACAGCCGTCCCGCTCCCCCGCCGCCCTGGCCGGTAGGCACAATGGCGTAATGGTCGGTGATCTGTTTGTCATTAACATATCGTGTCTTTGAAATGTTCTTGTAGGAGCCCTGATCCAGGATCTCAGAGGCAAATGCCGCTACCGGAGGATACTGCCTGAGGCCGCCGATATTTTTATAGATCTCCTTTGCCACTGCCGTGGAAAGAACCCTGGCATCCGTTCTGGGATAGGTGACCATCTTTTTCTCATACAGTTCCTGGACGATCTTAAGAGTCTCGTCAGGGCTGATCTTAAACATTTTGGAGCAGTCATTCTGAAGCTCTGCCAGGTTATAAAGAAGAGGAGGATTTTTAGTTTCCTTCTTCTTCTCCTTCAAGCGCACCACAGCAGTCAGCGGCGGCTCTTCTTTTAAAAATGCAATCAGCTCCTCAGCCTGCTTACGGTCCTTAAAGCCATTGTCCTTATAAAGGAAGGGGGTGCCGAAGTATTTGGAACCTTCCACTGCCTTCCACTCTGCGTCGAAGGGAACCGGCGTCCCATCCTTTCCCGGAGCTTCAAAGGTGCCGATTACACGGTAAAAGGGAGTTTTTACAAAGCTGCGTATTTCCCGCTCCCTGCGGACTACCATGCCAAGAACACAGGTCATCACCCGGCCTACAGAAAGGACGGTGAATTTGGTTCCCAGATAGTTTGAAAGAGAGGGACCGTATTTCAGGGTCAGGACCCGGGAGAAATTGATCCCCATCAGATAATCCTCCTTGGCTCTTAAGTAAGCGGAGGCAGACAGGTTATCGTACTCTGACTCATCCTTTGCCTCCCGGATCCCCCTCAGGATCTCCTCTTCTGTCTGGGAATCGATCCACACACGCTTCTGGATCTTGTCCTTCACCCCTGCCATCTGGGCTACCAGCCGGTAGATATACTCGCCCTCACGCCCAGAGTCTGTACACACATAGATGGTGTCAATATCCGGGCGGTTTAACAGCCCCTTGACGATCTCAAACTGCTTTGCCACACCAGGGATCACCTCGTACTGGAACTGGGCAGGAAGGAAAGGCAGAGTGTTAAGGCTCCAGCGCTTATACTTCATATCATAGGCTTCGGGATAGCTCATGGTCACCAGATGGCCCACGCACCAGGTCACCACAGCCTCTTCCGATTCGATATAGCCGTCTGACCGCCTGCCACGCAGCTTTAAGGCATCCGCGAACTGCTGGGCCACGCTGGGCTTTTCTGCTATGTATAATGATTTTGACATTCAATCCCTCATTTTCTGTTTCCATGCCTTTGAAGGCACATGTTGTTTTAGTATATCATTAAATGGCCCGATTGGCAAGGGTCAGGAAAAGCCGCCGGAACCATTTTTACAGCTCCCGCGGCTTTTTCCTATGATTCTGTATAAAATTTATATACGGTACTTGTCTGATACGCCTCTCCCGCTTTTAAGATTGGCGACGGGAATTGGGGCTTATGGCAGGCGTCTGGATAATACTGGGTTTCAAAGCAATAAGCATGACGGCTGCCGTAGCGGGTGCCGCCCTTTCCGGCCAGCTCGCCGGTAAGGAAATTAGCGGTGTAGAACTGGATGCCGGGAAGATCGGTCCAGGTCTCCATTACACGGCCGCTTGCCGGATCCTTTGCCTTGGCAGCCAGGGCAAGAACGCCTGGCTCATGGTCCAGAACCCAGTTGTGGTCATAGCCCTTGCCGAAATTCAGAGCCTCAAAGTCAGCGCCGATGTCCTGGCCAATGGCCTTCATTTCCGTAAAGTCCATAGGCGTACCGGCTACCGGGGCGATCTCCCCGGTGGGGATGGACACCTCGTCTGCCGGTGTGTAATGGGAAGCACCAAGCCATACCAGCTGGTCCAGTACCGGGCCGCTGCCCTGGCCTGCCAGGTTAAAATAGCTGTGGTTGGTAAAGTTTGCCACTGTATCCGCGTCACATACCATATGATAATCCAGCACCAGGCTGTTTTCCTCTGTCAAAGTATAGCTGACAGTGATCTTCGCGTTGCCTGGATACCCCTGGTCTCCGTCAGGACTTTCCAGATAGAAATCAAGGCGGCTGCCCTGGTCTGTCTCAGAGGGGCTGCACTCCCAGATCCGGTTGTGGTACAGATCCGGCGCACTGTGGAGGTTGTTGGGGCCGTTGTTGGCCGCCAGCTTATAATCCTTTCCGTCAATGGTGATCACTGCTCCGCCGATCCGGTTGGCGTTGCGGCCGATGGGCGCGCCAAAATGGGGCGGATTTTTCCGGTAGCTGTCCAGATCATCATAGCCCAGCACAACATCCTCCATTTTCCCGCCTCTGTCCGGCACCAGCATGGATACCCAGATGCCTCCCAGGGTGATAAAAGAGGCGCTGATCCCCTGTGAATTCGTCAGGGTGTACTTAAAAACCTCTTGCCCTGAGGGCATAAACCCAAATGATTCTTTTTTAATTGCCATGATTCTGTCTCCTTCTCCTGAATCAAATGTAAGGTCCCCCGTCTGACCTGAATTATTTCGCAGAAATGTAGCCCTTTGCGGTCAGAAATTCTGCGCATAAAACAGCGCCGCCTGCTGCTCCACGGACTGTATTATGGGAAAGTCCTACAAACTTGTAATCGTAAACAGTGTCCTCTCTCAGACGTCCGATGGAAATGCCCATTCCATTTTCATAATCTACATCTAGGGTTACCTGAGGACGGTTATCCTCCTCCAGGTACTGGATAAACTGCTTGGGAGCGCTTGGAAGCTCCAGCTCCTGAGGAAGCCCTCTGTAGCTTACCAGCTTCTCGATGAGCTGCTCTTTGGTTGGATTCTTTCTGAATTTTACAAATACAGCGGCTGTATGTCCGTTGAGCACCGGCACCCGGATACACTGGCAGGTGATCAGGGGACTTTCTGCCTTTACGATCACGCCGTCCTTAATTTCACCCCACAGACGGAGGGGCTCCTGCTCGCTCTTTTCCTCCTCACCGCCGATGTAGGGGATGATATTGCCCTCCATCTCCGGCCAGTCCTTAAAGGTCTTTCCAGCTCCGGAAATCGCCTGATATGTAGTAGCCACTACCTCGTATGGCTCAAATTCCTTCCATGCAGTCAGCACCGGCGCATAGCTCTGGATGGAACAGTTTGGCTTTACAGCAATAAATCCCCGCTCTGTGCCAAGGCGCTTTCTCTGGAACGGAATTACGTCAAAATGCTCCGGATTGATCTCCGGCACAACCATAGGAACATCCGGCGTCCAGCGGTGGGCGCTGTTGTTGGAGACAACAGGAGTCTCTGTTTTTGCGTAGGCCTCCTCAATCGCCTTAATCTCCTCCTTTGTCATATCCACAGCGCTGAATACAAAGTCGACGCTGGCTGCTACCTTCTCGACCTCATTCACATTCATCACAACCAGGTTTTTAACAGCCTCCGGCATCGGGGTAGTCATCTTCCAGCGTCCGCCCACTGCCTCCTCATAGGTTTTTCCGGCAGAACGGGGGCTTGCAGCGACCGTTACCACCTGATACCATGGATGATTCTCCAGCAGCGCGATAAAGCGCTGTCCCACCATACCTGTTGCACCTAATATTCCGACTCTTAATTTCTTTTCCATAGTCCCTTCCATCTCCTCATAATCCTATTTTTGTCCCTGTAGCTGACTTCCTTTCAGGGAATCTTTCCCTATCCTATAACAAAGTTGAAAAAAATGCAAGAAGAAATTCGTCTTTTGCGCACATTTGTATTTGTAGCACGGACTGCCGTGAAATTTTGTTTGCGGACGCCTTTTTATAACCGTATTTTACTGCCTTTTCCGTCACGCTTTGACAGCTTTAAGCGGTTTAACTGCACTTCACGGTCTTTATACCGGATCACAGGCTTTTCGCCGATCAGGTACAGAGCTTCCAATTCCTCATTTTTAGCCAGCTTGATTCCTCTTACGCCACGGGAGGCTTTTTTTAGGAGAGAAATCTCCTCTAAGGCGAAGCGCAGGAATACGCCTCCTGTGGTCTGGAGTACAGCCTCTGTCTCTCCCATGACAGGCACTACGGAAACCACCTCGTCACCCTCCTGAAGCTTGGTAGCGGCTACCGTCCGGTTGTTAGTCTCAAATTCTTCTGCCGGTACCTGCTTTACCATAGCCATCTTTGTGGCAAACACAAGGATCCGTCCCTTCAGAGCGCCGGTGCTGGTCAGATAGCAGATCCGGTCCTTGGAGCCGTCATACTTGCTTACGTTTTCAATGGGCACTCCCTTGTCCCGGAGCTTTCCGGAAGGAATATCCGCGATCTTGATCTGGTGCAGCAGCCCGGAGGCAGTAAAGAGGCAGAGCTTATCTGTATTCAGACAGCGGAGAATGTGAACCTGTTCTGTATCCACCGTCTCCTGGTTGCGCTCGTAAGTGGACTTGTCCAGAAGCTTGCAGTAGCCGAAGCGGTCCATTACAAAAACCACCTCCTGAACCGGTACGGCCGCTTCTACATAAACGGCCTCCGGGCCGTCCTCAATGTGGGTCCGCCTTGGAACCCCAAACTCGCTGCGGATGGCTGCCAAGTCATCCTTAATCACCTGGTTCATCACTGCCCTGCTTCCAAGGATTTTCTTATACTCAGCAATTTTTTTAAGGGTTGCCTTATGCTCCTTTTCAAGAGCCAGGATTTCCAGTCCGATGAGCTTATACAGGCGCATTTCCAGGATAGCGGAGGCCTGGCGCTCAGTAAAGGACAGCTTCCCTGCGTCCTCCTCAAAGCCCGGCACCCGGAACTGGATATTGGAGGTATCGCCCGTCATCAGACAGGCCTTGGCATCCTTTAAGTTCTTTGAGCCTCTTAAAATGGCAATGATCAGGTCGATGCAGTCGCAGGCGGCGATCAGGCCCTCCTGAACCTCCTTTTTATCCAGCTCCTTTTCTAACAGCACATTGTATTTCCGTTCTGTGTTCTGGTACTGGAACTCCATAAAATTCCTGAGGATCCCCTTCAAGTTCAGTGTCTCCGGCCTGCCGCCTGCGATGGCAAGCATATTGACGCCGAAGGTGTCCTCCAGTTTGGTTTTCTTATAGAGGATATTTTTGATGCGGTCAATGTCCGCATCCTTGCGAAGCTCCAGTACGATCCGGATCCCCTCCTTATTGGATTGGTTGGAAATGTCCACCACATCCGTCAGCTTTTTACTCTCTACCAGATCTGCCACATCCATAAGGAATTTGTTGATACCGGCGCCGATCATGGTATAGGGGATTTCTGTGATCACCAGCTTGTCCTTATCTGCCTTCCGCTTTCCAAGCTCTACCTCAAAGCGGCCTCTCAGCTTGATCTTTCCCGCCCCTGTCTCATAGATGGACAAAAGCTCGCTTTTATTGGCAATAATGCCGCCGGTAGGGAAATCAGGCCCAGGCATGTATTCCATCAGCTTTTCTGTGGAGATGGCCGGATCATCGATATAAGCCATTACCACGTCGGTCACCTCTCCCAGATTATGAGGCGGGATGCTGGTGCTCATGCCTACAGCAATGCCCTCCGCGCCATTGATCAGAAGGTTTGGAACACGGACTGGAAGAACCTCCGGCTCCTTTTCTGTTTCGTCATAGTTGGGGACGAAATTCACCGTTTTGTCCAGGTCCTTTAAATATACCTCCTGGGCAAATTTTTCAAGGCGGGCCTCAGTATAACGCATGGCGGCGGCTCCGTCTCCCTCGATGGAGCCGAAGTTTCCGTGTCCGTCTACCAGAGCCATCCCTTTTTTAAATTCCTGGCTCATGACCACCAGGGTATCGTAGATAGAGCTGTCACCGTGGGGATGGTATTTACCCATGGTATCGCCTACGATACGGGCCGATTTCCTGTGGGGCTTGTCATGATCCAGATGGAGCTGGCTCATATCGTAGAGCACACGGCGCTGCACCGGCTTTAAGCCGTCCCTGGCATCAGGGATGGCTCTGGCGGTAATGACGCTCATGGAGTAGTTCATATAGCTCCGCTGCATTTCCTCGCTGTATTCCGTTCTTAATATCTTTTCAGCCATTCTCTTCCTCGCTTTTTATTTCCTGCATTTACGCGTCGATCTCCGCCTCGTCCGCGTGCTCGTAGATGAACTGGCGGCGGGGACCTACCTCACTTCCCATCAGCATCTCCGTCACCTCAGAGGCCAGTCTGGCGTCCTCGATCTCCACCCTCTTTAACACCCGGCGATCCGGATCCAGAGTGGTCTCCCAAAGCTGCTCCGCATCCATTTCACCAAGGCCCTTATAGCGCTGAAGGGTAAAATCCCCGGTGTGGGTCCTGCGGTAGCGCTCCAGCTCTTTTTCGTCGTAAAGATACTGCTCCTCTCCCCGCCTGGGGATTACCTTAAAAAGAGGCGGCATAGCAATATACACATGGCCGTCATAGATCAGCTCCGGCATGAACCGGTACAAGAAGGTAAGGAGCAGGGTATCAATATGGCTTCCGTCTACGTCCGCATCGGTCATCAGGATGATCTTGTCGTAGCGCAGTTTTGTAATGTCAAAATCATTGCCGTAGCCCTCGGAAAAGCCGCAGCCGAAGGCGTTGATCATGGTCTTGATCTCCGCGTTGGCAAGAACCTTGTCCATGGAAGCTTTTTCTACGTTCAGGATCTTTCCCCGGATGGGAAGGATGGCCTGATACTGGCGGTTTCTGGCGGTCTTTGCCGAGCCGCCCGCGGAATCTCCCTCTACAATAAAGATCTCACATTTTCCCGCGTCCCTGCTTTCACAGTTGGCCAGCTTTCCATTGCTGTCGAAGGAAAAACGGGACTTGGAAAGCATATTGGTCTTGGCCTTTTCCTCTGCCCGGCGGATCTTCGCGGATTTTTCGGCGCAGCCAATGATCCCCTTTAAGACCTCCAGATTCCTGTCAAAATACAGCTGCAGCTCATCGCCTGCAACGGTAAATACCGCCTTGGTGGCGTCGGCGCTTGCCAGCTTTGTCTTTGTCTGTCCCTCAAAAATGGGATCCGGGTGCTTTACTGCGATGACGGCAGTCATGCCGTTTCTGGTATCGGCTCCTGTAAAATTGGAATCCTTTTCCTTTAAGATGCCAAGCTCCCTTGCGTAGCTGTTGATCAGGGCTGTAAACTTGGTCTTAAAGCCTGCCAGGTGGGTGCCGCCTTCCTGAGTGAAAATGTTGTTGCAGAAGCCAAGGATATTTTCCTCAAAGGTATCCACAAACTGGATGGCAGCCTCTACCTCGATCTTATCCACCGTTCCCTTAAAATAGATAGGCTCATGGACCGCCTGCTTGCCGGAATTTAATTCCTTCACATAAGAGACGATACCGTCTGGCTCGTGGTAGGTAAGCTTCTCCTCCTCGCCGGTTCTTTTATTTTCATACTGGATAGTAAGGCCGGGATTTAAGTAGGCTGTCTCATGGAGACGGCTTTTGAGCCAGTCTGCTTTAAAGCGTGTTTTTTCAAAGATCTCCCCGTCGGGAAGGAAATTGATCTGGGTTCCCTTCTCTCTTGTCTTTCCGATCACAGGCAGAAGGCCGTGATCCAGCTCTACGGTAGGACGGCCCTGCTCATAGGCATCGTGGTAAATACAGCCGTCACGGTAGATTTTTATATCCATGTGCTGGGAAAGGGCATTAACAACGGAGGAGCCCACGCCGTGAAGTCCTCCGCTGGTCTTGTACGCGTTATTGTCGAATTTGCCGCCTGCGTGGAGCGTAGAAAGAACCACTCTGGCTGCCGATACGCCCTTTTTGTGCATCTCTACCGGGATACCCCGGCCGTTATCCCGGACGGTACAGGAGCCGTCCTTTTCCAGACATACGCGCACCATGGTGCAGTAGCCGGAAAGGTGCTCATCTACCGCATTGTCTACGATCTCATAGATCAGATGGTTCAGGCCCTTAGTACCTACACTTCCTATGTACATACCTGGGCGCTTGCGGACGGCCTCCAGTCCTTCCAGGACTGTAATACTGTCCGCGTTATACTGTTGTTCAGCTGCCATTCTATTCCTCCATATCTATATTATTAAATCATATTTAACCATTTTGGGCAATCCGCTTTTGTCACCCTCCAAACACTGAGGACAGCTTCATATCCAGACGCCGGCACCAGTCTATAAGCTTTTCCTCCTGGTAGGAGGCGGTGCTGAAAGCCGCAAGCTCAATGGGAACCTCCAGATCGGTCCTGATGGAAGCCAGCTTCTTTGAAAGAAGGGCCTCTTTTTCCTGCTTTTCCAAGGCATTTAGGGGGGAGCGGCTGATGGAAAGCTCCTGCTTCCAGAACTCCTGGAGGGCCTTTAAGGCTTTTTTATCCTGACTGCATTCCCGGATGGCTTCGTAGATCTTTTCTACGGTGCCGTATTCATTTAACAGAGGGGCGGCGGCACTGGCAACGCCCTTTACTCCTGGGATATTGTCAGAGGCATCGCCCTTGATGCCCTTTAGATCGGGGATCTGGCAGGGCCATACCCCTTCCTCTCCGTATACATGGATGGCAGTAAATTCCACCGTTTTTTCAGGAAGGTTCAGATCCTTTTTGTCCAGGCCGTATGCCCTGTAATAATGCTCATAAAGCTCATCTGCCTTCTCCTGCTTGGACTGTACCATCCATGCTCTTACATTATGCTCATCATCCACCAGCTGCAGGTAATCATGATCCTTGGTCATCACCACCATAGGGACCTGATCTCTGAACCGGTGAACCAGGCTTCCCGCATAGTCGTCCGCCTCATAGCGGTCGCTCATCAGCACCTGAAAACCCACCTCCTCCAGGATGCGCTCCATCAGCTGGAACTGCTCCTTAAGAGGCTCAGGGGTGGCGGAGCGGTTCCCTTTATAATCAGGGTACAGCTCCCGCCGGAAGGTATCCCTTGTCTTATCAAATACAAAAGCCATATAGGCAGGCTCCTGTTTTTTCAGCAGAGATACAATGGTTTTTATCATGCCATAGATCCCGTTGGTATAGGTGCCGTCTGAGGCATGGAGGATCTTGCCATAATGCCGCTTCCTCTCCTCCTCTGTTTTAGCAAACATCAGCTCCCTGGGGAGCACCGCATAGTAGCAGGTGCTCAGCATGGAGGAGCCGTCAATGATTATAAACTTGTCTGACATAATTATAATACTCCTACTCTATGATTTACACTTCAAGAGCTTCAAGAAGCTCCCGGATTACCCGTTTTAAGATCAAGCTCATCTCTTCCTCACGTTCCTCCAGAAGGAAGATCAGCTCAAAGAGCAGCTCTGCCTTCCCTCCGATCACCAGATCCAGGTCAACCGCAAGGTAATTCCTCATTTTCTCCTCCTCTGTCATGGCGCTGTAGCGGGCCTGTAATGCGTTTCGTTCCATTTTCTTAGTCCTCTCTTTCTGATGTCTTTTCTGGTCAGTGTGGACGCCTGAAAGGAAAATATACAGGCCCTCAGAATTATTCAAGGGGACGGATATAAAAATTGCCGGCTACGTCGCTGGAATTGATCACATTTACAAAGGTTTCAGGATAAGCCTCCCGGATCCGTTTTTTCACCTTTCTTACATCATTGTCAGAAAGGACGGTGTAGATCAGATATTTCTTGCTGGCTGTATAGGATCCCACTGCCTTTAAAATAGTGCTGCTGTGGTTGGTCAGCTCAAAGAGATCCGCCGACACCGCCGCCGGATTGTCCGTAACGATCAGCAGAGTCTTTTTCTTGTACTTCTTATAAAAGGTATTGATCACCTGTGTATTACAAAACTGGAAAATAATGGAATATAAAGCCTTATCCATGCCAAAGAGCCTGCCGGAGATCAAAATGATCACCGCGCTGAACATAAGCATATAGTTGAAGGCAGATACCTTATACTTGGCTGACAAAGACATGGCGATAAAATCGGTCCCGCCTCCGCTGGCATTGTTGTTCAGGATAAAGCTCATGCCCAGCCCGTTTAAGATCCCGCCGAATACAGAGATAAGCAGAATGTCTCCTGTGATGGGAATCACCGGCAGTTCGTCTACCAGGACAGACACGGTAAACAGGCTGATGCAGGAAAGGATGGTAAACTTCTTTCCCACCAGGCGGTAGGCAAACACTGCCGGTATGGCATTAAAGATCACATTTAAAAATGTAAATGGGATTTTTACATCATAAAATGTGAGCCCCACTCTCTGGATCAGCTTTGCCAGCCCGGAAAATCCTCCCGGCACAAGCTCCCCCTGCTCTACAAAGGTGTTCATATTCACCGCTACCAGAAGGCTGCCCAGGAGGATGCAGATCAATGACAGCGCATCCCGCCAGCCCTTGCTCCCGGACGACCTTATTATGTTTTTCTGATAAAGCTCTGATACCTTCTCTTCCATGATGGCTGCTCCTCTTTTATTTGTGTCTTTTGATTATACCACTAAATGTATGTTCTGGTCTAGAGCGCGTTTGAAAATCTGTGTTCCTTTAAGTCAGCAAAAAACCCTGTACCTACGGCAATTCTCCATAAATACAGGGTTTTGTTATAAGCAGATGACGGGAATCGAACCCGCCTCCTCAGCTTGGGAAGCTGATATTCTACCGATGAACTACATCTGCGCGACACAAATAGTATAGCACATCTGTAAAATTTTGCAAGTGGTTTTTTCATTTTTTACCGAACTTCCCAAACTCACCCAAACCGTTCCGCGAGAACGCCTGAATGATATGCCTCCAGCAGCATTTCCAGATCCTGTATCTTCTCTTTTAATTTCCGTCCCGTATCCGTGTCTCCTACCAGCTTCCGGCTGTTTGTACGCTTTACCACAATGCTTTCGGAGTAAATGTCGCTTTCATTTTCGATGGCAGAGGCCCTGGAACGGAAAGGCTCATGGGCAGCCAGGATCAGGCCGTATGAGTTGTAGATCAGGGTATAACCGGCGATGCCGGTTTCCTTCTGATACGCCTTTGAAAAGCCGCCGTCGATCACCAGTACCCGGCCGCCGCATTTGACCGGATTCTCCCCCTGCTTGGAGCGGACGGGCACATGGCCGTTGATAATATGGCTTTCCTCGGAAAAAAGCCCGAATTCCGCCAGGATCGCTTCCATGGCAGACTCATCCTCAAGATGGCGGTAGTAAGGATTTTTCCGCTCCCTGTGGATTTCCTTATCCTCTAGGAAATACCGCTCAAAGGTAGCCATTTTATCCTTTCCAAAGAGGGGAGAATCCTCATGGAGCCAGATATACCACATCATATCCCGGCATTTCTTCCGTTCGGCCCTGTCCACAGACAGACAACCCTTTCTGATGCACCCTTCCAGATACTCATACCAGGTCCGTCCCTTATATACATGCCCTTCCAGGCTGATCTCCTTCAGGCTTCCGTCCTCCTTTAAGGGAACACAGCCGTGATACAGGAGATTGCCGTTGTATACCTTATAAAGACTTCCCTTGGCCAGCAGAAACCGCATATGCTGCTGAAGCTTTTCACAGTTTAAAAATGCCTTCTCCAGCCGCTCCATCACCATCTCCTCCTCCGGCGACAGCTTATAGGGCGCCAGGGGATTCACTGTGGGAAAATGAGTATCCAGAAGCTTATATTCCTTCCCATTTATACACAGGGTCCCCTTTTCCCGGTTCATCTGGTGAAGAAGGTTCCGGTGCGCCAGCCCGTACTCCGGGTGTTCCTCAATCAGCTGGCCCTCCACCTTAAACTGGATGACAGCAATGGCCTTATGCATCCGGCGGTTCATCTCCTGCTCTCCCGCCTCTCCCTGGCCGGCGCCCATAAGAGGAAAGCACTGGCAGGGATCATCACCGTAGATGTCCATGGCAAAGGCAGCCAGAGGCAGAAGGTTGATACCGTAGCCGTCCTCCAGTATATCCAAGTTTCCGTACCGGGCGCAGATCCGCACCACATTGGCAATGCAGCCTCTCTGGCCTGCAGCCGCTCCCATCCACAGCACGTCATGGTTTCCCCACTGAATATCCAGAGAATGGTGCTCCATGAGCTTATCGATGATCAGATGGGGGCCAGGTCCTCTGTCATAAATATCTCCCAATATATGTAAATGATCCACCACCAGCCGCTGGATCAGCCGGCACAGGGCCACAATACATTCCTGGGCCCGGCCTACACGGATGATGGTCTGGACAATGGCGCTGTAGTAGGATTCCTTATCCCGCACATCCACCTTTTCTGTGATCAGCTCCTCGATCACATAGGAAAACTCAGGAGGCAGAGCCTTTCTGACCTTGGAGCGGGTGTATTTGCTGGCGGCCCGCTTACTGATCTCGATGAGGCGGTAGAGTGTGATCTTGTACCAGTCCTCGTGATTCTTATTTTTTTCCAGAAGCTGATCCATTTTTTCCCTGGGGTAATAGATCAGAGTGGCCAGAGTCTGCTTGTCCTGGTTGCTCAGTGTATTGCCGAACACATCATTTACCTTCCGTCTCACCGCGCCGGAGCCATTTTTCAGCACATGGGAAAATGCCTCGTATTCCCCGTGGATATCCGTAAGGAAATGCTCTGTGGCCTTTGGCAGGTTCAGGATGGCCTCCAGGTTGATGACCTCTGTGGAGGCTGCTGCCACAGTGGGATAAAGCTCAGAAAGCCGCTCCAGATATTTCATCTGTAAATCGTCCATCAATTTTCTCCTTTTATACTTCTGTTTTCTGATCCAGCTCTACATAACGTCCTTCCTCTTCATCAATATAATCCAGGTCCATATAGGCTCCTGTCTCCGGGGAAAGCTGCTTCTTTTCCAGGGCACCGTTGATATAGACGGCGATGGAACGATAGATCACCGCAAAGGCCGGCACCGCAATGATCATCCCCACAAATCCTAAAAGCCCGCCGAACAGAAGAATGGAAAACAGCACCCAGAAGCTGGGAAGGCCGGTGGAATCTCCAAGGATCTTCGGCCCCAGGATATTGCCGTCAAACTGCTGCAGGATCAGGATAAAAATAAGGAAATAGAGACATTTCACCGGATCTGCCAGCAGGATTAAAAACGCGCTGGGAACCGCGCCGATAAAGGGGCCGAAAAACGGGATCACATTGGTAACACCTACGATCACGCTGACTAAAAGCACATAGGGCATTTTTAAAAACTGCAGGGCAAAAAAACATAAAATACCGATAATCAGGGAATCCAAAAGCTTCCCGGTAATAAAACCGCCAAATACGCTGTGGGCAAACCGGACCTCACTGATGATCCGGTTTGCGGACCTCACCCGGAACAGGCCATAGAGAATCTTCTTAGCCTGGGCGCAGAGAGTATCCTTTATATTCAGAAAGTATACCATTACGATCACGCCAATGAGGATATTTTTCACAATGGTAAACACATTTAGAAGGCCAGCAGACAGGCGGTTGATGATCAGGGACATATTGGGCACCAGATCGGTGGCCATCCAGGTCTGGAACCGTTCTGCCGCCTGCCCATAGACCGGCATGATCACCTGCTCCACCTCCGGGTTATCCTCAAACAGCCTGGTAAGCCAGAGGGACAGGTTGTTAATATTGTCCTCCAAGCCGGCCTGAAGTCCCAGGATACTCTCATAGATCTGAGGAATGATCATCCAGATCAGGCCGGATACAATGGTGATCAGTACAGCCAGGCTTACCAGGGTGGCGGCCGCTTTTGCTGTGCTGGTACGCGTCCTTTGGCTGCGCAGCTTTTTGGCTGTCTTTTTCTCCACCCACGCCCTGGTATGGTTGTAGATGGGCAGCATCAGATAGGCCAGCACCGCCCCGTATATAATAGGCATCAATATCTCTGTCAGCTTTCCCACTGCCCCGGATACAAGCTCAAAGCGGGACAGGAAAAATCCGAAGGCAACGCTTAAGGCAACTACTACCAGGGCGGTAATGCCCCAGCAGATATAGTGTTTGAATTTCAGTTTTTTCATTCCGGAATCTCCTTGTTGTATCAATATAGCTTCAGTATAACATGAGTTTCCCGCAAGTGGAAGGAGTGTGTTAAGAAATTATAAGGATTCTGTTTATTTTCTTGACAATTTGTATTTTTGTGTATACAATATTTCTCAACAAACCAAAAGAAAGGATCCAGATCCTCACATATGTACGATAAGCGTTTTACTTTTATTGTGAATTTTCTTTATTTCGGAATCATGGTTTTGATCGCCTGGTTTTTCATTGGCTATGCCCTTCCTATGGTCATGCCCTTTGCCATCGGCTTTGTGCTGGCAGCTCTTCTGCAAAAGCCCGGCCGTTTTCTGTCGGAAAAGCTTAAGATGCCAAAGAGGCTGACAGCCCTTATTCTGGTGCTGCTGTTCTACTCCACCATAGGGCTTCTTATTGTTTTGGGAAGCATACGGGCCTTCAGCTATTTTAAGGATTTGGTAACAAACCTGCCCGCTCTCTATGCTCAGTATATAGAGCCGGTTCTGGCAAAGATGTTCCTCACCATGGAAGGCTGGACCCAGAACCTGGATCCCTACCTGGAGACCACCCTTAAGGAACTGTTCAGTCAGACCCTTTCCAGCCTGGGAGACCTTGTCTCCAGCCTGTCCATGTCCGCCATGACCATGGTATCTGGTGCGGCCTCCTCCCTGCCCAGCTTTTTTATCAAGCTCCTTCTGATGATCATATCCACCTTTTTTATCGCTTTAGATTATGATCAGCTGACCGGCTTCTGTATGAGGCAGCTGACAGGAAGAAAACGGGAGCTGGTTCTTCAAATCAAGGAGTATGTGATCGGCACTCTGTTTATGTGCATCCGTTCCTATGCCATTATTATGTCTCTTACCTTTGTGGAGCTGTCCATCGGGCTTACGGTGATCGGCATCAATTACTCCGTACTGATCGCCTTTATGATCTCCATTTTCGACATCCTGCCCGTCCTTGGCACCGGAGGGATTATGCTTCCCTGGGTTGTGATCACTGCTTTTTATGGTGACATCCCCCTGGCTCTTGGCCTTTTAGTGGTATATCTGGCAGTCACCGTTATCCGAAATATCTTAGAGCCTAAGATCGTAGGAAGCCAGATCGGCCTTCATCCAGTGCTTACCCTGGTCAGTATGTTCGTGGGACTGCAGCTCTTTGGAGTGCTGGGACTCTTTGGCTTCCCTATCGGACTTTCTCTTTTAAGGCATCTGAATGAAACAGGAGCTGTACGGATCTTCAAATAAACAAGGCATTATAAAAGGCACCGGGATCCAGCAAATGCTGGACATCCGGTGCCTTAAAATATTTTATTTCAAATTCCCAGGTCCAAAGCCCATAGGCAGAAGTTCCTTCAGAGTCATAACCTGGTACTCATCCCGGCTTACAGCCAAGATGATCTGGAAGGTTTCCGGATCGCAGAACTCCATCATCACCTGGCGGCAGACACCGCAGGGAGATGTAAACTCTGTAAGGATCCCGTCCTTTCCGCCTACGACGCAGATGGCATCAAAGCTTTTTACCCCTTCGCTGACTGCCTTGAAAAAAGCGGTGCGCTCTGCGCAGTTGCAGGGAGTATAGGCTGCGTTTTCGATATTGCAGCCGGTAAAGATCCTGCCGTCCTTTGCCAGCAGGGCAGCCCCCACATGGAAATGGGAATAGGGAACATAGGAAAATGCCAGCTGCCTGACTGCAATATCAATCAGATTCCTGATCTGATCCTCTTCTAATTCTTTCATTCTCCTGCCTCCCATCAATATCCGGCTGCTTCTTCATTCTTCGCCAGCTTAATGATCCGGCTGGTGCCCAGTCTGTCAGCTCCAAGGCTGAGGAAACGCTCCGCATCCTCCAGAGAGGAAATGCCTCCGGCAGCCTTCATCTTTACCTCCGGCCCAATGTTGGCCGCAAACAGCTCAATATCCTCAAAAGTAGCTCCAGACTTTGAAAATCCGGTGGATGTCTTAATATAATCGGCTCCGGCAGCCGTTACCACCTGGCACATTCTTACCTTTTCCTCTTCAGTCAGAAGGCAGGTCTCGATAATGACTTTCAAAATTTTCTGGCCGCAGGCAGCCTTTAATGTACGGATCTCCTCCTGGATTTTATCAAAATGTCCGTCCTTTACCCAGCCCAGGTTGATCACCATATCGATCTCATCTGCGCCCTCAGCCAGGGCCTCCTTTGTTTCAAATTCCTTTACTTTTGTGGTGGAATAGCCGTTCGGGAAACCTACAACTGTACATACAGCCATCCTGTCTCCCACATATTCCTTCGCCTGCTTTACATAGCTTGGAGGGATGCATACGGAAGCGGTCCCGTATGCAATGGCATCGTCACAGATCTGGCGGATTTCCTCCCAGCCGGCTGTCTGTGTCAGAAGTGTATGGTCTACATGTCCTAAAATCTCTTTTACATCCATTTTTCTTATCTCCTACTTAGATTTAACGAAAATCTTTCCATTTGCCGCCGGTGTATGGGCCCTGCCTACAAAAAGAACAAGAGCCAGCAGAGTTACCACATAGGGGATCATGGAGATCAGGTTCGGCGAAATCACATTGCTCTGGCCTGCAAGGCTCTTGATGCCGCTGCAGAAACCAAAGAGCAGGCAGGCAAGCATGGCGCCTCCCGGTGAAAACTTACCGAAAATAACCGCTGCAATGGCGATAAAGCCCTGTCCCACGATTACGCTGGGGCGGAACTGATTGATGGTTGCCAGTGTAACAAAGGCGCCGCCAAGGCCTGCCATAAAACCGGACAGGATCACACAGATATAGCGCACCTTATATACGTCAATGCCAAGGGACTCACAGGCCTCCGGATGCTCTCCCACTGCCCGCAGATGAGCTCCGAACCGTGTCTTGTAAAATACGAACCAGCAGACAGCAGCCAGGATAAATACCAGATAAGCCACAGAATATACATTCAGCACATTGCTCCAGAAGGAACCTGCCGGAAATACTCCCTCAAAGAGCTTTGGCAGCTTACAGCTGGGATCCATCGCCGGCGTATCGGAGGAATTGTTAAACATGGCTTTGCAGAGAAACACCGCAAGGCCGGGGCCTAAAAAGTTAATGGCTGTTCCGGCAATGGTCTGATCCGCATGAAAGGAAATACAGGCCACCGCATGGATCAGGCCGAACAAGGCTCCCGCAAGGCCGGCACAGAAAAAGGCGAGCCAGCCATTTCCTGTTACAAGTCCCATAACGGCTCCTGTAAAGGCTCCGATGCTCATCATGCCTTCAATTCCGATGTTGATAACGCCGCTTCGCTCTGAAAAACAGGAGCCTAATGCCGCCAGCAGAAGGGGAGGCGTAGCGATCAGCGTCGCATTGATCAAAAGACCCAGATTTTTAATGATACCATCCATATTAGTTTGCCTCCTTCTTCGCTGCCAGCCTTCTGAAAAGGATCCTGAAGATCTGTGAGATGGCAATAAACAGGATCACACAGCCCATGATAATATCTACAACCTCAGAAGGCGCTTTCACGATGCTTAATTTGGAGCCGCCGTACTTCATGGCTCCGTAGAACAGGCCGGAAAAGATACAGCCGATGGGGCTTGAGGAACCGATGAGGGCCACAGTGATGCCCTCAAAGCCGAAGCCCTCCTGCCCTGCAAATTGGCTGAGACGACCGGACATGCCAAGGATCTGCACCGCGCCTCCAAGGCCTGCCAGAGCGCCGGAGATACCAAGTGCCGTAAGTACAGAGGCATCGGAGTTGATCCCCGCGTAAAGGGCTCCGTTGCTGTTAAAGCCCACTGCCTTCAGCTTATAGCCCAGGGTGGTCTTTTCAATGATGATCCAGATGATCACAGCAGCGATCACAGCCAGAACGATGCCCCAGTTTGCCGCGGTACAGCCTAAAAGGTTCCTTAAACCCTCAGGGAACAGGATCCTGGCGGAGGCTGCAACATCCTTTGTAGCCTCGCCTCCGCTGCCCTTATGGATAGCCGGAAGGTTTACTACATAGTTTGAAAGGTAAAAGGCTACCCAGTTAAACATGATAAAAGAAAGAACCTCGTGGATTCCCCTCTTTACCTTTAAAAGGCCTACCAAAAGGGACCATACCATACCGGCTGCTGCCGCGGCCAGAAGACATAAAGGCACATGGATCCAGAAAGGAAGGTCCAGAAGGATACCCAGGGTGCAGGCCGCCAGGCTTCCTACTACAAACTGCCCCTCCGCTCCGATATTAAATACGCCGGTGCGGAAGGAAAAGGCAACGCTCAATCCTGTAAAGATCAGAGGGCTGGCGTAGGTCAGAACCCATACAAGGTACTTGGGCTTGCTGAATACGCTGCTCAGGAGCTTTCCATAAGCCACAATCGGGCTGATCCCTGCGATCAGAAGGAAAATTGCTCCGATGATAAAGCCCGCAATGATTGCGATGACGGTATAAAATACATTGCTCTCCAGAATGCTTTTCTTTTTATTCATCCATCCTTCCTCCTGCCATCATATAGCCAAGCTCCTTTTCGTCCGCACCCTTTCCGGATACGCTTCCTGTGATCTGTCCGTCAAATACTACCTCGATCCGGTCAGAAAGGCTCATAATCTCATCCAGCTCAAAAGAAACCAGAAGCACAGCCCTGTTTTTATTTCTCTGCTCTACCAGATATTTGTGTACAAACTCAATAGCTCCAACATCCAATCCTCTGGTGGGGTTTACGGCGATCAGAAGGTCCTTGTCATTGGTTACTTCCCGGGCAATGATCACCTTCTGCTGGTTGCCGCCTGAAAGGGTGCCTGCAGGAGCTCCTTCACTGCCTCTGGGCCTTACATCAAACTGCTCGATCAGCTCAGTGGCATGGGCACGGATGGCCTTCCTGTTTAAGATCCCCTTGCTGGAATAGGGCTCCTCTTCAAAATGCTGGAGGATCAGATTATCCTCATTGGAAAATTCCAAGATCAGGCCATGCTTCTGACGATCAGCGGGAATGCTGGAAATGCCGCTTTCAAAGGTTTCCCTGGGGGTCTTGTTAAATACGTCCCTGCCAAGCATGGTAACGCTGCCTGAGTCTGCTTTTCTTAAGCCGGTGAGGATCTCCACCAGCTCTGTCTGGCCGTTTCCGTCTACTCCCGCAAGACCTACGATCTCGCCCCTGCGGACGCTTAAATTCAAGCCCTTAAGGATCTCCACATCGCGGTAATCCTTCGCGCGGATCCCCTTTACCTCCAGAACCACTTCTCCCGGCTCCATAGCCTTTTTGTCAACCTTAAAGTTTACATCACGGCCTACCATCATGGCGGCCAGATCATTTTCCGTTACTTCATTTACCTTTACTGTGCGGATATACTTACCCTGGCGGATGATGGTGCACTGATCGGAGGAAGCGGTAATCTCCTTCAGCTTATGGGTGATCAGGATCACACTTTTTCCGTCTGCGGTCAGATTTTCAATGATCTCCATCAGTCCCTCGATCTCCTGAGGTGTCAGGGAAGCTGTAGGCTCATCCAGGATCAGGGTATCAGCCCCCCGGTAAAGCACCTTAAGGATTTCTACTCTCTGCTGCATGCCTACAGAAATATCTTCAATCCTGGCATCCGGATCAACCTTCATGCCGTAGCGTTCTGACAGCTCCAGAACCTTCTTTTTAGCCGTTTCCTTATCTACCACCAGTCCCTTTACCGGCTCGATTCCAAGGATAATATTTTCCGTTACCGTAAAGGGCTGGATCAGCATAAAATGCTGGTGTACCATACCGATCCCGATGTCGATGGCATCCTTCGGGCTCTGGAAATGAACTTCCTTTCCTTTTATAAAGATCTGTCCGCTGGTAGGCTTGTACAGTCCGCAGAGTACATTCATCATCGTACTCTTTCCGGCGCCGTTCTCTCCCAGAATCGCATGTACCTCTCCCTTGTGTACGGTCAGGTTAATATGGTCGTTTGCCGTAAAGCTGCCGAATTTCTTTACGATGTCTTTCATCTGGACAACCACCTGGCTCTCGTCTATATGGCTTACTCGTCCCATGCATGCTCCCTCCTTCTTATATGATAATAATGTCCTGAAAGCCCATCTCCCTCAGTATATCTGCCAGACGTGAAAGCTCCGCCTGGGAGGGAACTGCAAAATGGGAATATTCTTCCCGCACTCCCATGGGTCTGTATGCGATCAGTTTGATCCGTATAGCCTGTCCCTCGGGATAAGGGGACAGAAACGCTCCGATCTGCCGGATGCTCCTCTCTCCATCATAAAGCTCCGGCACGATCACGGCCCTTACCTCCTCAAGCTTCCCCAGCTCTGCCAGATAAGCCGCGTTTTTAAGAACCATTTCATTGCCTTCACCGGTGATGCGCCGGTGATCCTCGGAATCAAAGGCCTTGATGTCAAGCATTACACCGTCTGCCAGCTCCAAAAGCCCCGGATACTCCCAGAAGGGAACACAGCCGTTGCTGTCAATGAGACAGCCAAGGCCCTCTGCCTTTGCCAGCCGGAATAATTCTTCTAAAAAATCCGGCCAGAGCATGCACTCCCCGCCGGATACTGTGATCCCCCGAATAAAGGGAACCTGTTTTTTTACGCAGGCAAAAACCTCCTCGGGTGTCATCTCTCTGGTACGGGGTGAGCTGTCATGTGGACAGACATGGATACAGGTATCACACTGGACACACCGCTCCGGTGCGTAAGCCACCTTTCCGTTTTCCAGAGAAAGAGCCCCGGCGGGACACTGCTTAACACAGGTCCCGCACTGGATGCACTGCTTTCTGGTTTCAGGATTATGGCAGTATTTGCAGTTAATATTGCAGCCTTGAAGAAAGATCGCTGTCCGATTGCCAGGTCCATCCACACTGCTGAAGGGAAGAATCCTGTTTACAACCGCCTTCATCAGCGAACCTTCCGCTCCAGGATATGCCCGTTCTTCGCGGCCCCCAGGCCAAGGCCTGTGGTATTTTGAAGAACAGCCTGTCCTGCATTCAGCTTTTCCATCTCCGAGCGCTTTACCAGATATCCGGTCACCCGGATCACATCGCTGTCACTGGAATGGAAGGACAGGTAGCGCAGATCCATCTGAAAAGCGCCCTTTATAATATCCAGCACATACTGAGGGTTGCGGTGTACCGTCATATCAATGGGGAATATATCCCCGGTTCCTGATGTGAAATATTTGTGGAAGCGCTTTAAAACCATCAGCTGGTCAATCAGCTCCTCCGGCTCTTCACCGATGGGGATGCGGGTGCCGGGAGTGATATGCTCATCCTCCGCCAGCCCCACCTGGGCATGGAGCATAAAATGACCTCCAGTGCCCTCACAGTAAGGATTTACATGGGCATTGTTGAAAGCCTGGATCTGATCCATGATCTCCACTCCCAGGTCATTGGCCCGTTCATCATGACCAAAGCGTCCGGGGATCCCCTCCTTCTCAAGAAGAAGGTTTACGCAGTCTGCCAGACCCACAAGACCGTACATGCCTGAGAAACGGTCTCTGTAGATAAAGCCCTCCTTCGCCAGGAAGTTATTTTCAAAAAACCCGCTTTCCTCCACCTCAAACCGGATCCGCTCATCCATATAGCGGGCCATAATATCCAGAACGTAAGGAAGCTGGCGCTCCTTAAAATCCCGGATATTTTCTGCTCTCTTTGCGATATTGCCAAGGACCAGGCGGCAGAGCGTATAGGCGCCGCCGCCGTAGAGAAGTCCGTTGTAGCAGCTGGCAATTACATAGTTCTCTGTAAGCTCGCTGCAGTACATGGCATGGTTCGCGAAGCTGGGCTTTGCGGTGCGCAGGGCGCACCGGATGGCTTCCAGAGCAAAGTCATCCTCTGTTACTCCCGCCTCATACTTCATGGTGATATTGGGAATGGCATCCTCCAGCTCCGCTTCCACCTCCAGAAGGAGGCGGCCTGCTCTGGTGGCCTTAGGGCCGATATTTGCGTGGGAGAAGGAGTCAAGCACGGTGCGGTCAATGTGTGTCATAAACAGCTTCAGAAGCTTTTTTGCCTGAGCCTCGTCCACCGTATCCATAAAGGGCTCTAAAAGCTCATCCAGCTGCCCTACATAAACCGGATAATTGGTTACGCTGGGCACATGCTTATAAAAGATCAGCAGGCTGTTGATGGCCTCAAACAGATCCTTCGGCGGTGGAAGCTTGAGAAACTCACTGCCCTCCCGCATGAACTTGGCGTAATCCGGGATAATGTAGCGGGGACGCATAGGCGCATGGCCCTCTGCAAGATCGCAGATGCATTTGCGGTCCATGGGAACATTCAAAAGCTCATCCAGCCCTTCAGGAAGATTTAAAACCTCCATCAGGGAATCTGCCTGTCCGGCCAGATTGGTCAGCTTCTGCTCGTGGGTCAGGGCAGGGCTTTTGATAATGTTCAGTATATTTTCTCTTGTTTCATTCACACGTTCCATTGAAATATTCCGCATGTACGTTCCTCCTTCTTACTGCTTTTTATCAGTCTAACTGATAAACGTCGCCGTATGCGGCCTCAAACTCTTCCTTGCTGGCGGGAACTACGATCTCGCCGCTGATGATCTTTGCCTTTACATCCTCAACTGCAGCCTTTACATCATCTGGAAGCAGATCCTGAGAAGGAGCAATATCTACGCCGCCTGCAGACAGGTCGTAGGTATGTACGCCGCTTTCCAGGGTACCGTTAACCAGGGACTCTACTGTATCAAATACTGCGTTATCCACACGCTTCATAGCAGATGTGATCACTGTGTTAGGAGCAATGCTGGACTGATCGCTGTCTACGCCGATGGCATATACACCTGCCTCCTGGCATGCCTCGATAACGCCAAGGCCTGTTGCGCCTGCTGCGTGGAATACGATGTCAGCGCCGTTGGTGATAGCTGTGCCCGCATTGGTCTTTCCTGTTGCAGGGTCAGAGAAGGAGTTTGCGTTAAACTGCTGGATGGTGATATTTTCATTGGCATCCAGCGCTCCTGCACAGTAGCCGTATCCGAACAGGTTCATAGTATCATTTGTCATACCAATTACTACACCGATGTTATCGGTCTCTGTCATAAGGCCTGCTACATAGCCTACCAGATAGGAGGCCTGCTCCTGGCGGAACATCAGACAGGTTACATTGTCAAGGTCGATGGTAGCGTCATCAATGATGGCAAAGCGGCAGTCCGGATTTGCCTCGGCAGCCTGTCTGGTGGCATCTGCGAGCATATATCCAACACTGATAATCAGGTCATACTCCTCATCGATAAAGGTCTCGATATTTGGAACATAGTCCGCGTCGGTAGCAGACTCTAAGTAATTTGCCTCAATGCCAAGCTCCTCTGAAGCTCTCTGAAGGCCTTCCCAGGCAGACTGGTTGAAGGAACCGTCATTTACTCCGCCTACATCTGTGATCAGACCCACTTTGTATTCGGAAGCGTCTTTTGCAGGAGCAGCCTCCTCACTTTCTGTGTTTTCTGCCTCTGTTTTGTCAGCTTCCTGGGCAGCTGTGGTCTGAGAGCCTGTGTCAGTTGTGCTCTCTCCGCCTGCGCACGCGGTCAGTGATGCAGCCATAGCCATTGTCAGCATAAGTGCAGCCATTCTTTTTTTCATAGTATTCATTCTCCTTTTCTCTATATATCAGGCTCAGGCCTGACTATCGTGTTTGATCAGCTCCCGGATAGCGCCGACGGCCACCTGGATCGCCATATCCGTGTCATGAACTACCGGATTTTCCAGTCCAAGCCGCTCTCTCTCCTGATTTGCCACTACCAGGAAGGCGGAGCCGGCCCTTACATGAAGGGTGCTGGCTGCGATAAATAAAGCGGCGGATTCCATCTCAGAGGCAAGGCAGCCAAGGCGCTTCCATGCCTCCCATTTATTTAGAAGCTCGTAGCTTACAGGCATCCGCTCCGGGGAGTGCTGCCCGTAAAAGGCATCCTTGCACTGCACCACGCCGGCGTGGAAGGTATGTCCCAGAGCCTTCGCGGAAGCTACAAGGGCATTGGCAACTCCCAGATCCGATACGGCGGGAAATTCGATAGGCGCGTACTCCCGGCTGGTGCCCTCCATGCGGATGGCTCCGGTAGCGATGACTACATCCCCGCTTTTGACCGGGACCTGCATCCCTCCACAGGTTCCCACCCGGATAAAGGTGTCAGCCCCGCAATTTACAAGCTCCTCCATGGCAATGGAGGCGGAGGGGCCGCCGATGCCTGTAGAGGTGACGCTTACCTTCACTCCGTCCAGATAACCGGTATAGGTTACATACTCCCGGCTGTCTGCCATCAACTGCGCCCCGTCAAAATATCTGGCGATCTTGGCACAGCGTTTGGGATCTCCGGGAAGGATCACATAGCGTCCCACATCTCCCTTTCCTACCTGTATGTGGTACTGCTTGTTTGGGTCCTCAGAATAATTCAATGTATTGTCCTCCTTTTATAGCTGAATATCCGTCTCTGTGATTGATCTTACATTGGGTGTTCTTCCGTCCTCAGATGAAGGGATGGTAAGAGTTCCTTCCTTTAAAAGCTGCACTGCCTTCTCATGGGCTGCGGCATCCCAGGCATTGCCGGTGATCTTCCAGTTATTGTCCACATGAGGCTCAATAACGCCGCCCTTTACCTCTGCTATATAAAGGCCAATCAGCTCACGCACGCCGCCGACCTCGCCTCTTACGTCGATCTCAAGAAGGGTTGGAAGTTCCTCTCCTTCTTCAAAGATCTCACCTGGAGAAAGAAGCTGGGAGCTGGCGCGGTAATTGTTCACCGCAATGGTAAATACATCCTCATCCTTTACAGGCGTGCCATCGGGCCATGTAAGATTCTCAATGCGGTTTCCGGGCTTATTGGCAATATTGATCTCATAATTCACTCCGGCGAACATATCATAATTATAGGCTCTCATGTCCTCATTAAAGGAAATGGTCAGATCTCCCGGCTGATAGGTATTGAAATAGGCGGCGGTCCATTCCATATACTTCTTTAACTGGCTGCCGTTCATTTCCATTTTATAAAGGGTATTCGCATATTTGTATACCAAGGCGGTATCACACTTGCGGATGTCGCCTTCATGAAGATTGGCGTTCATATTGAACAGAGCCGCAGCGGAAACATCCGCGCCGGTGTAATAAAGCTGCACTTCATTGATCAGATCGATAAGGGCTGTATCCTGGATCTGAGCAGCGGGAATTTCCGCGATCTCATTTTCAGGAGCCAGACTTCCATTTTCAAGGGCCCCGATCACAACATTGGCATCTTCCTTGGCCTTTTCATCATAGGGCGCCAAAAGCTCCATAAATGCGGGATCCGGCTCATAGGAGGCAAGGTCAACGCTTTCTGAGGTTTTATCAGTCACATCCCAGCCGTCCTCTGTTTTTTGGAGAGACAGATGAATCTCTGCCATGGTCGCGGCGCTGTTTTTATTTTCAACTACCAGAACTCCGTTGATCTCCTCTCCCGGGATCAGCTGATGCTCATGGGATGCCACGATCACATCCAGCTCCGGGCACGCCTCTGCCAGATCTGTTACACCGGAATTTTCCACTCCGTATTCATTTTTAATCCCCATATGGGAGACAGAGATCAGCACGTCCGTTTCATCCTGTATCTCACTTATGATCTTCTTTGTCTCCTCAACGGGATCCGTTACTGTCCAGCCCTCCAGGTTCATGGCATCCCAGCGGGTGATGTTGGGTGTTACCATACCGATTATGCCCACTCTGACGCCATTTTTTTCAAGGATGGTATAGCCATCTGCCAGAGGCGCTCCGTCCGGATCATAAACGTTGCCTGCCAGAACCTGGGCTTCCTGCTGTCCCATTACCTTTTTTAATACGTCCATACCATAATTATACTCATGGTTGCCGGTAACCCATACATCATAGTCCAGCTCATTCATCCCAAGAACCATGGGATGGATCTCGTCTTCCAGGAAAATGTCTGCCGAATTGTCCTGGATCGTATCTCCGGCATCAACCAGGATCGTATTCTCATCCCGACGCTCCTTAACAGCAGATGCCAGCTGGGCCATGCTCCCTGACAGGCTTTCTTCATTCAGGGCGTAGTCCCAGGGCATGAATTTGCCGTGGAGATCACTGGTAGCCAGGATCTGCAGATCCATGGTCTCTGCTGCCTCCTCCCTGGTTTCTTCCGTACTTGTTTCCGCTACAGGCGCTGTGGTTTCCTCTGCCTTGCCACATCCGCCAGCCATCACTGCTGCCGCTGCTAAAACTATGAGGATTGTCTGTTTTCTTCTCATAAGCTTCTCCTTTAAAAAGAATCATATTAAATCAGCAGAGAAGCCTGGATGTATCCACCTTGGCCAAGTTTAAGCGTCTCCACGTCATTTCACCGTTCCATTTCATTCATCCTGTCCGCAATCAGCTGCTTTAGCTGCTTATACTGGTCGTAAGTCAGGGTAATGTTCCAGCCTTCCTTTTTCACATAATCCCCAGCCTCCAGAGCCTTTATGGTTCTGGTAATAGTCCGCTCAGAAAGGCCTGTCATTTCTGCAAAATCCTTTCGGCTTATATAAAAGCTGTACTTGCCTCCCTTTGCGTAGGCTTCGTAAAAATTGATCAGCACCAGGTAGATCCGTTCGTTGCCTGGCAGCAGAACATAGAGCCGTTCCTTCCTTGCCTGCTCAAGGAGGTAGTTTACGATCTCCTTTGCCTGAAGCCGGAAGGCACTCATATCGGTTCTCAGCCACTGCTCAAACTTGTCTCTGGAGATCTTCAGGAATACACAGCTGTCTATAGCCGCCAGGGTCGTCATATAACGGTCCATCCCTCCCAGGATCTCCATCACCCCGAACATCTCAATGGGATAAAAATGAAAAAAACCGTAAACCGCCTCCTGTACCCTGTAATCTACCGCGGATACCCTGCCTTCTAACAGAATATAAACACGGTCTGCTGCTTCTCCCTCACTGATAAAGGTATCACCTGCCGGTATACGGACCACCTGAAATTTGTCCATCAGCCACCGGGGTGCTCCTGAAAAATAAGAAAGCAGATAATTTCGTTTTTCGGCTTCCAACTTTCCGATCACTGCCGCCGTTTCATCTGTCGTATGTATCTCATCGCCCCCGTTGCCTGTCTGCTGCTGCCAATTTAGCTGTATATTGTGATTTTGTATAGTTTTTTCTCTTGACATGTTTTTATCATATCACATTTTACCTAGCAATAAAAGGACATATGGCATTTTTAAGAATCTTTTTCCTTTTGAGAAAATGGTTTTTCTTTAGCAGGGGGTTGTATTGTTTTATGGTGATGGGAGTTTAGCAGAATTTCATCAAAACATCAAAAAAAGAACCTCATATGAGATCCTTTTTATCTGCCATTTTTGAATTTTCTTAAATCAATACGAACTGTCTCAGAAAAGCCACTGGCCGGACTCGAACCGGCGACCCACGCATTACGAATGCGTTGCGCTACCAACTGCGCTACAATGGCACCTTTATGATGAAACAAGGCCGCTGCATACGCAGCAGCCTCATAACACCTATGACCTGACCGGGAATCGAACCCGGGTTTACGCCGTGAGAGGGCGTCGTCTTAGCCGCTTGACCATCAGGCCGGAAGAAATCGAGGCGACGTGATTCGAACACGCGGCCTCTGCGTCCCGAACGCAGCGCTCTACCAAACTGAGCCACGCCTCGATTACTTCGATAGTATAATACATAATTTCTGGATTGTCAACCACAAATTGTCAAAGTTTTTAAAAAAATTTGAACAGCTTATACCTCTACAGCTGAAAAGCCCAGATCATCCAGAATTTCCACTGCTGCCGCCTCACAGCTGGAACAGCCATCGATAGTTACGGTCTTGGTTTCCAGATCAACGATATTTTTAATATCGGCTCCGTCCAGAGCCTTTTTGATGCGGTTTACGCATCCCTCACACATTATTTCTTCGCATTTGAATGTTTTCATATGATTATTCTCCTTTTCATTCTGGCATATGCCTATTTCATCATCTTCTGCAGCGTCCGGCACAGCTCTTCTACTGTGGCGTCGCTGTCTCCTGTGCGGATGTCATTTACCACACAGGTCTTAATATGGCGCTCTAAAAGCGCCTTGTTAAAGCTGTTGAGTGCTGCCTGGACAGCCGCCACCTGGGTGATGATGTCAACGCAGTATCTCTCGTCTTCCACCATGGCCTTGATGCCACGGATCTGTCCCTCGATCCGGTTTAAGCGGTTCATCAGGCTCTTTTCCTCTGAGGGCTCACGATGCTTACGGCGGCAGGCGCACGCCTCTGTCTTTTCTTCCATACAGGCCTCCTTCCGGAAGTATTAAAGCTTCAGCCTCCTGAGCCTTAAGGCATTGCCTACCACACACACAGAGCTTAAAGACATGGCGAAGCCTCCAAGCATGGGGCTTAACAGAGGTCCGCCTAAGAGGTATAAAAGTCCAGCGGCTACCGGGATCCCCAGTGAGTTGTAGAAAAAGGCCCAAAACAGGTTCTGCTTGATATTGCGGATGGTAGCCTTGCTGAGCTTGATGGCCCGGTACACATCCATAAGATCGGATTTCATCAGCACCACATCTCCTGACTCCAGAGCGATGTCGCTGCCGTTTCCAATGGCGCAGCCTACATCCGCCTGTACCAGGGCCGGCGCGTCATTAATCCCATCTCCTACCATCATAACGGTTTTTCCCTGACTCTGCAAGTCCTTTACAACTGCCGCCTTATCTTCCGGCAGCACCTCGGCGATCACCTCATCCACATGGGCCAGGGAACCGATATAGCGGGCTGTTTTTTCATTATCTCCGGTTACCATATAGACCCTTACTCCCAGGCTGCGGATCTGCTCCACTGCCTGGATGCTGGTGTCCTTGATGGTATCAGCTACGCAGATCAGGCCGGCCAGACGGCCGTCGATGCTGACATACATAGGAGTTTTCCCCTCATCTGCGCAAACAGAGGCCCGGGCCGTAAGCTCCTTACCTGCCTCCAGCTTAAGGGCATCCAGAAGGCGCCTGTTTCCAACTGCCACCTTCCGGCCCTTAAGGGTGGTAAGGATCCCGGCTCCTGTAATACTTTCAAAGGACTCCGGCATATTTAAAGGAAGCCCCTTTTCCTTCGCGGCCAGGACGATGGCCTGGCCCAGAGGATGCTCTGACATCTGTTCGCAGGAAGCGGCCGCTAAAAGGAGCTCATCCGGCGTCAGCTCCCCGCTTTCAGAAATAATATCTGTGACCCTCGGCTTTCCTTCTGTAATGGTTCCTGTTTTATCGAGGATCACCGCGTCCACCTTATGGCAGATCTCCAGGGCTTCTCCGCTTTTGATCAGGATCCCATGACCGGCTCCCACACCGGTTCCTACCATAATAGCGGTAGGCGTGGCAAGTCCCAGTGCACAGGGGCAGGCGATCACAAGAACAGCTACAAAGATCGTCAGTACAAAGGCCAGATCCTTCCCGCCTGCCAGCAACCACAGCAGGGCTGCCACAATGGCAATGCCCATAACCGCAGGAACGAAATAGCCTGCAACCTTGTCTGCCAGCTTGGAAATGGGAGCCTTCTTTCCCTGGGCATCCTCGATCATGCGGATGATCTTTGAAAGGGTGGTATCGTTTCCTGTGTGGGTAACTTCTACCTCCATGGCTCCGTTGTAATTCATGCTTCCGCCGATCACCGGATCGCCTGGCTGTTTTTCCACCGGGATACTCTCTCCTGTGAGCATGGACTCGTCCACACTGCTGCTTCCATTTACAAGGATACCGTCCAATGGGATCCGGCTGCCTGGCTTTATAAGGATGTGCTGTCCCTTCTTTACAAAGGCAGTTTCTACCTCCTGTTCGGAACCATTTTCATAAAGAATGGCTGTGTCGGGAGCCAGTTCCATCAGCTTGCGGATGGCCTCTGATGTCTTTCCCTTGCTCCGGCTTTCCATAAATTTACCAAGCATCACCAGGGTTACCACCACAGCCGCGGACTCATAATAAAGCTGATGAGCTTTCATAGGATCGGAAGGGATGCCAAGGGTCATGACAAGGCTGTAGATAAAGGCACTGCCGGTACCGATGGCCACCAGGGAGTCCATATTGGGATTTCCCTTTAAAAGAGCCCGGATTCCTACCAGATAAAACTTCCGCCCGCAGATCAGCACAGGTATGGTAAGGATCAGCTGGGCCAGAGCAAAGTTTAAGGGGTTAGCTTCCATGGAAAGAAGCTCTGGCAGAGGAAGGGAGACAGGGATCATATGACCCATGGAAATATATAAAAGGGGAACCGCAAAGCAGATGGCGGTGAGCACTCTCCGCCTTACAGCCTGAAGCTGCTCCTCCTGCTGCTGCCATTCTTCCTCTTCTTTTTTGCGGTTCTGCTCCTCTTCCACGATCAGGGAAGCACTAAAGCCTGCCCTCGATACCTTCTGGCAGATCAGCTCCGGCGTCACCTGGTCCTCATCATAGGTGATCACCATACGGCTGGTGGTCAGGTTCACATCACTGCTCTCCACTCCCGGCAGCTTGCGGGTGACACGCTCTACCGCGCTGCTGCAGGCGGCGCAGGACATACCGTCTATGTGGTACTGCTGTGTTATCATGTTCATCTCTCCTTTCGTATACCCCAGTGGGGTATATTGTGATTATAGTACCATTGAGAGAGCTTGTCAAGGGAGGAAAGAAAAAAACAGAGCCTGTATCGAAAGACGGAATCAATCCGCAGAAGATACACAGCTCTGTTTTTCAGATCCTGTATTTTTATGTCTGTCAGCCTATGAATTTAGAAGCATAACCCTGGATAAAGATACCCAGTACGATCAAAGGCAGGATATAGCTGACATAGATTCTTGCCCATGCCGGGAACTTAAGTCCCTGGCCCTCATTGGCCTCAGCCATGAAATTTTTAAAGCCCCATCCGTAACGGCTGGTACAGAATACAAGGTAGATCATGCTGCCGATGGGAAGCAGGTTGTTGCTGAGAATAAAATCCTCCAGATCCAGTATGGTGCTGCCTGCGCCCAGGGGCTGGAAGGAGCTCCAGGCATTGAAACCGAGCACACAAGGCATGGAAAGAAGGATGATGGCGATCAGGTTATAGATAACCGCCTTCTTTATGCTGCAGCCGGTCAGATCCGTAGCAAAGGAAATGATGTTCTGGAACACCGCGATTACCGTGGACAGGGCCGCAAAGGACATAAATAAAAAGAACAGGGTGCCCCACAGCCGTCCGCCTGCCATGTGGTTAAATACATTAGGCAGAGTGATAAAGATCAGGGATGGGCCGGAGCCTGCCTCGATATTGTAGGCAAAGCAGGCCGGGAAAATAATAAGGCCGGCCATAAAAGCTACCATAGTGTCCAGAAGAGCCACACTGACTGCTTCTCCGGTCAGGCTTCGCTCTTTTCCGATATAGCTTCCGAAGATAGCCAGGGCGCCGATTCCGATGCTTAAGGTAAAGAAGGACTGTCCCATGGCTGCAAAGACAGCCTCACCGATCCCGGCTTCTTTCATTTTCCCAAAATCCGGTTTTAAATAGAACTCAAGGCCAGGACCGCCTCCCGGAAGCAGCAGGGAGTGGATCACCAGGACGATCATCAGCACCAGCAGGCACAGCATCATGGCCTTTGTAATGCGCTCCACACCGTTCTGGAAGCCCAGAGCGCAGATACCAAAGCACAGAACAACAGTAATAATCATAAATACTGTCATAAGCAGAGGATTTGCCAGCATATTGTTAAACTCACCGGCTACACCGGATACGTCCAGACCGGTAAAATCCCCTTTCAGCATCTTGAAGAAATAGAGCAGAAGCCAGCCGCCTACTGTGGTATAAAACATCATCAGCAGGTAGTTTCCCGCCATGGCAATATATTTGTTCAGATGCCATTTGCTTCCCTTTGGTTCCAGCACATCAAAGGACAGGGCCGCGCTCTTGCGGCTTGCACGTCCTACGGAAAATTCCATTACAACGATCGGCAGTCCCAGGATCAGAAGAAATGCCAGATAGATCAGTACGAAGGCCGCGCCTCCGTATTCCCCTACAATGTAAGGGAAACGCCATACATTTCCAAGGCCAATGGCACAGCCTGCAGAGATCAGGATGAAGCCAAGCCTGGAGGAGAACTTTTCACGTTCCATATCATTACCCCCGCTCTTTTTATTTTTTCTCGAAGAAAGAGCCCTTATGGCGAAGGGCTCTTGACATTCTAGCATAAAAATGCAAATTTTTCAATCAATATCCAAAAAACCGAATTTTTTACGTAACAGTTCAGCCATGCGGCAATTTGTGCGAAAATGTGTGTTGCAAGCAGGCTTGCATAAGCATATTTTTGCACAAATTGACATAGGGCGGACGCCCAGAGCTTCTTGTTTTCATGCTTTTTGAAAACAAGAAGATGGTATGGCTAAACTATTACTTTTTTACAGATCAAACAGCGACAGCTGATTAGACTGGGGCAGATCCTTTAAAAGCCCCAGATCTGCCATCAGCCCGCAGATGGTGCCGTTTACCTTGGTCCTGCTGCTAAAGTCCTCTCTGGACAGGAAGGGGCCGTCCTTTACCGCGTCTACCACTGCCTCTGCCGCCTTTTCTCCCAGACCGTCGATGCTGCTTAAGGAGGGCATCAGCTTCCCGTCTATGATCTGGAAGTCACGGGCCTTGGCGCGGTAAATATCCAGAGGGATAAACTCAAAGCCTCTGGCATACATTTCCTGGACGATGCGCATATCCCTTAAGGTATCCTGCTCCTTCTTGGAAAGGGTGTCAATCCGCTTTTTATAGTCTGCCAGATAATACTCCAGCTTATCCCGGCCCTGGCACATGATCTCGTAGGAGAACGCGCTGGCGCGGATACTGAAAAAGGCAGCGTAATAGGCCAGAGGATAAAAGATCTTGCAGTAGGCAATACGCCAGGCCATCATAACATAGGCGGCGGCGTGGGCTTTGGGGAACATATATTTGATCTTCTTACAAGACCAGATATACCAGTCGGGCACATCATGGGCCTTCATCTCCTCCTCCCACTCAGGCTTTAATCCTTTGCCCTTACGCACGCTTTCCATGATGGTAAAGGAAAGGCCCTGCTCCAGACCTTTAAAGATCAGATAGATCATAATATCATCACGGGTGCAGATGGCCGTCTGGATGGTAGCCTTTCCCTCCTGGATCAGGGTCTGGGCATTTCCCAGCCACACATCCGTACCATGGGCCAGTCCGGCAATCCGCACCAGGTCGGAGAAATATTTTGGCTTAGTATCAAGAAGCATCTGCATCGCGAAATCCGTACCAAACTCCGGCACTCCAAGGGCTCCCAGAGGACAGCCTCCGATGTCCTCCGGCGTGATCCCCAGCGCCTCGGTACTCTGGAACAGGCTCATGACCTCCTTGCTGTCAAGAGGAATGTCCTTAACCGGGTCAAGGCCTGTCAGATCCTGAAGCATACGGATCATAGTGGGATCATCATGGCCCAGAATATCCAGCTTCAACAGATTGTGGTCAATGGAATGATAGTCAAAATGGGTAGTAATGGTGGAGGTGGTCATGTCGTTGGCCGGATGCTGCACCGGCGTAAAGGAATAGATCTCTTCCCCCAGAGGAAGCACAATGATACCGCCTGGATGCTGTCCCGTAGTACGCCGCACACCTACGCAGCCCTGAACGATCCGGTTGATCTCGCAGTTCCGCTTCCTGGTGCCCCGTTCCTCATAATATTTTTTCACATAGCCAAAGGCGGTTTTATCAGCCAGAGTACCGATGGTTCCGGCCCGGAAGGTCTGCCCCTTTCCGAAGATAACCTCCGTATAATCATGGGCTTTGCTCTGGTACTCACCGGAGAAGTTAAGGTCAATATCCGGCTCCTTGTCTCCCTTAAAGCCCAGGAAGGTTTCAAAGGGGATGTCAAAGCCGTCCTTTTCCAGAGGGGTGCCGCAGACAGGGCACTCCTTGTCCGGCATATCACAGCCTGCCATACCGGAAAAACCCCGGACCTCCTCTGAGTCAAAATCATAATAACGGCATTTTGGACAGTGATAATGAGGGCTTAAGGGATTGACCTCCGTAATACCGGACATGGTAGCCACAAAGGATGAGCCTACAGATCCTCTGGATCCAACCAGATACCCGTCCTCATTGGATTTCCACACCAGCTTCTGGGCAATGATATACATAACGGCAAAACCATTTGTAATAATGGAATGAAGCTCCTTTTCCAGGCGGTCCACAACGATCTGAGGAAGATCCTCACCATACATCTCATGGGCCCTGTCATAACAGATCTTGGTAAGAGTCTTATCTGAATCAGGAATAACCGGCGGACACTTATCCGGGCGGACAGGTGAGATTTTTTCACACATATCCGCCACCTTTCTGGTGTTGGTGACCACTACCTCATAGCACTTATCCGGCCCAAGATACGAAAATTCCTCAAGCATTTCCTCTGTAGTCCTGAGATAAAGGGGCGCCTGATCGTCAGAATCCTTAAAGCCCTGCCCCGCCATAATGATCCGGCGGTACACTTCATCCTGAGGATCCAGAAAATGGACATCGCAGGTGGCGCATACCAGCTTGTTAAACTGCGTTCCCAGCTCTACGATCTTTTTATTGATCTCAATCAAATCCTCATTGCTTTTTACTGTACTCTTTTCATCCCGGAGCATAAAGGCATTATTTCCCAGCGGCTGGATCTCCAGATAATCGTAAAAGTTCACCAGTCTGGCAATCTCCGCATCCGGCGCCCCTCTTAAAAGAGCCTGGTACAGCTCTCCTGCCTCACAGGCCGAGCCTATGATCAGGCCCTCCCGGTACTGGTCCAGGACGCTCTTGGGAATCCTGGGCCTTCTGGCGTAATACTCCAGATGGGACCAGCTGACCAGCCGGTACAGATTGATCCGGCCAATATCATTTTTCGCCAGAATAATCACATGATAGGTGGGAAGCTTACGTATGGTCTCCGTATCCATGGCACTGAGGGCATTCAGTTGATCCAGATCCTCAATCTTCCGCTCCCGGAGCATTTTCACAAAGGCCGCAAAGATCTCTGCCGTAGCCCCGGCATCGTCCACAGCCCGGTGATGGTTTTCCAGAGAAATGTTCAGGGCCTTGGCAACGGTATCCAGCTTGTAGCGGTTTAAGCTTGGCAGAAGATGCCTTGCAAGAGCTACGGTATCGATTACCGTAGGGTCGAAAGGAAGACCCAGCTCCTCTGCGAAATGGCTGATAAAGCCTACATCAAAGCCTGCATTGTGGGCCACCAGCACTGCATCCCGGACAAAATCCAGAAACTGAGGCAGCACAATATCAATCTTGGGAGCGGACAGCACCATGGCATCATTGATGCCAGTGAGCTTTTCGATCTCAAAGGGAATAGGCACATCCGGGTTCACAAAGGCAGAAAAGCGGTCTGTAATCTTTCCGTCTGTTACCTTTACTGCGCCGATCTCTATGATCCGGTTCTTTTTGGGGCTGAAACCGGTGGTCTCTATATCGAACACTACGAAGGAATCAGAAAAGCTCTGTCCTCTGGGCTGCTCCACCAGCTGCTTGGTATCGTCTACCAGATACCCCTCTACCCCATAGATCACCTTAAAGGAATCCCCTTTATCAAGGGCGTGGTTGGCATCAGGGAAGGCCTGGACACAACCATGGTCTGTTACAGCCACTGCAGGCATCCCCCACTGCTTGGCCCGCTTGATTATGCTCTTTACCTCGGAAACGCCGTCCATATCGCTCATTTTCGTATGACAGTGGAGCTCCACCCGCTTTTCCAGGCTGGAGTCCATACGCTTGCTGGTAAAGTCCTCTGCCTTTTTTATCCCTACCACTGAGCCCAGGGTCAGCTCTCCGTCAAATTTGTCAATGGTTGTAACGCCCTTTACCCGGACGAAGATACCGGCCGAGATCACCGCCTTTACCTCATCAAAGATTTCAGGCCGGATAAACATCTTCACTGTGATCGTATCGGTAAAATCTGTAATATCGAAGGTCAGGATAAACTTGCCGCTGCGAAGCTCCCTGTTCTCACAGGTCAGTATCTTTCCACGGAGAGTCACCTCACCGATCTCTCCGTCAATCTTCTCGATCTCGATAAAATCGTCCTCAAAGTCACGGCCATACAGCACATCCGGGTTATTGGAACGCTTGGCGGCATATTTTTTCTCCTCCGCCGCCTCACGGCCCCAGCCGGCCTTGCGGCCCTTATTCAGCTGAGGCTTCTGTCCGGCCTTTCCGGAAGGCGTTGGAGCGCCGGCCGGTGCCGGCGAAATCTCTGCGCCCCCGGCATCACCTATATCCCCTGAGGCCGCCTGGGCCATAAGGGTATCCCAGGGCGCTCCCTCTGCCTGCCCTGCCTCCATAAAGACTGGATCAGAGGCAGGCACGGGCACAGGAGCGGCTCCCTCCAGCTCATTTTTATGGTTCTGCCAGTAAACAGCCTGGGCCTCCTGCTCCATCCGACGCTCCAGCTGCTTTCTTCGCTCGCCTCCTGTAGGCGGGACATACTGGAAAGCCACCTCCACCGGAAGCCCGCAGCGTTCTGTAAACACCTTTTCAAGAACCCGCTTCAATTCCTTTGTCTTGTCCCTGTTTACCATGGTGTCTTCCACCGTAAGCACCATAAGGTCCTCTTTTTCAAAAGAAATATCAGCCTTACGGAACATGGTGTACTCCACAATGCTGTAATGCTTCAACTCCAACAGCAGGCTGTCCTTATACATCTTAAGGAGCTTTCCGGGGGTGTACTGCCCTGACAGGCGGAATTTCTCCTGGATCTTGATGGAAATCTGCTTGTCAGGAAAGAGCTGGTCCTTAATGCCCTTTTCCAGATCATAGATATTCTGCTTGTGGATCAGTCTCGGACTTCTTATATAAATGCGGATAGAGCTTCTATCCCTGGCTGAGGCTACCTTTTCCACCTCAGTCAGATTTAAAAGCTCTTTTAACGGTTCTGCTATATTTAATGTTGGAAATACTTCCAGAAATTTTTTTCCCATATATGGATCCTGTTCTATCTGTTTTTCCTTTTCTCTGCTGCCATGGCAGTCAGCTCCTGATAAAGAGCAGACAAAAGCTCATCCTCCGGCACCTTGCGGATAATCTCGCCTCTGCGGATCAGAAGTCCCTCTCCCACTCCGCCTGCGATCCCTATATCCGCCTCTCTGGCCTCGCCTGGCCCGTTGACCACGCAGCCCATCACAGCCACCTTGGCATCCAGATCCTCAAATTCCGTTACCATAGTCTCCACCTGGTTTGCCAGGCTGATCAGATCGATCCGGGTACGTCCGCAGGTGGGGCAGGACACCACCTCGATGCCGCCCTTTCTCAGTCCCAGGGTACGCAGGATCAGCTTTGCGCTCTTTACCTCCTCCACCGGATTGCCGGTCAGGGATACGCGGATGGTATCGCCGATGCCCTGATACAGGATAATTCCAAGGCCTACAGAGGACTTGATATTTCCGGACAGGTAGGTGCCCGCTTCGGTAATGCCTACATGAAGGGGATGGTCTGTTTTCCTGGCGATCAGCTCATGGGCGCGGACGCACATCTGCACGTCAGAGGACTTGATGCTGATCACCAGATTATCATAGCCCATCTCCTCAATAAGAGCCGTCTTTTCCAGAGCGCTTTCCACAATCCCCTCAGCCGTAACACCGCCGTATTTCTCGGTGAGATGCTTTTCCAGGGAGCCGCTGTTTACGCCCACCCGGATGGGGATATTATATTCCCTGGCCTTATCCACCACCGCCTGGACCC
Organism: uncultured Clostridium sp.; assembly: GCA_900549235.1. Classification (GTDB taxonomy): domain Bacteria; phylum Bacillota; class Clostridia; order Lachnospirales; family Lachnospiraceae; genus Enterocloster. The sequence goes on from URNT01000011.1 coordinate 51,529, forward strand.
GGTCTCTGGATCCGATATTTCCCGGATTGATCCGGATCTTGTCGGCCCCGTTTTCAATGGCCGCAATGGCCAGACGGTAATCAAAATGTATATCCGCCACCAGAGGGATATGGATCCCCTCCTTGATCTGCTTTATGGCCCTTGCCGCCTCCATATCCGGCACCGCCACACGGATGATCTCGCAGCCCGCCTTCTCAAGACGCAGGATCTGGGAAATGGTAGCCTCCGCATCCTGGGTTTTTGTATTGCACATGGACTGGATCAGGACGGGATTTCCGCCGCCGATGACCCTGTTTCCTATCTTCACTGTCTTTGTATGCTCCCGGAACATCTCTATGCCTCCTACCAAAAAAGCTTTCGTATATCATTAAACAGGATAAGTACCATAAGAGCCAGCAAAAACGCCATACCGGCCATATGGACCATCCCTTCCTTTTCCTTGTCAATGGGCTTTCCACGCACTGCCTCGATCAGAAGGAATACCAGCCGCCCGCCGTCCAGAGCCGGAATGGGCAGAAGGTTCATCACTCCCAGGTTGGCGCTTAAAAGAACGCTGAAGCTTGCCAGCATAAGAGCCACCGCCCCGCCGCCGTAAGGCGCCACCTCATCTACGGTACTGTCAATGGCCGTTACAATACCTACCGGGCCGCTGATGTCATTAACCGACACATAGCCGTGGAACATCATATAAAGGCTGTCGAATACATAACGGATCTGATACCGCACCTCATAAAAGGCTTCTCTCAGAAGCTCCAGGGGGCCTGTGATCTTCTTTGGACTGGCGTCAAATACCACTCCCATCAGATACCGGTCCCCATTTTCAGATGCCACCGGCTCCAGTTCAGCCTTCATGGTCTGCACCGTACCGTCCTCTGCCGTCCGCTTCCAGCTAACCGTCAGCTCCTGGCCCGGATGGGTAAACAGATAGGTGGTTGCTTCATAATAAGAATGGATGCTTCTGCCGTTGATCTTTGTGATCACATCTCCGGCCAGCATCCCCGCCTTCTGGGCAGGATACCCCTCCTGCACCTCCCGTATCTGGGAAGTGGTATAGCCGGAAGGGATCAGCATAGCAGCCGCCAGCACAAATGCCAAAAGGAAGTTAAAAACAGGCCCTGCGGCCACAACCGAAATCCTGGCCCATACCGGTTTATTGTTAAATGCGTGCTCATCCTCTTCGTTTTCATCCTCGCCCAGCATCATGCAGGAGCCTCCGAAGGGAAGGATCTTCACCGAATACCGTGTACCCCCCTTTTCTACACTGAAAAGCCTGGGCCCCATACCAAGTGAAAATTCGATCACACCGATCCCGTTCAGCTTGGCAAACAGAAAATGCCCGAACTCATGGATCGTAATGATGGCCCCCAATACCAGTACCGCTAAGATCATGTTCATTCAGTTGTCACCTTTCTTATATTATACTCTGCTGCGGATATATTCGTAGGCCTCCCTCTCCGCCTCAAGGATCGTCTCTACATCCGGATCCTCCTTCACCTTGTGGGCCTCCATAGCCCCCTGGATCAGGTCGGTAATGGTCAGGTAGCCGATCTTTTTATCTAAAAACAGGCTGACTGCCAGCTCATTGGCCGCGTTGAATACGGTGGGAAGGCTCCCTCCTCTGCGTCCCGCCTCATAGGCCAGGGAAAGCCCCCGGAAATTTTCCAGATCCGGCACATCAAAGGTAATCTCCCCAAGCTTCGTAAAATCCAGACGGTCTCCCGGAAGAAAGCGGCGCTCCGGATAATACAGGGCGTACTGGATCGGCAGCTTCATATCTGGCGTACCTAACTGGGCGATTACAGCTCCGTCCTCATATTCTACCATGGAATGGATCACGCTGGCCGGCTGGATTACCACCTGGATCTGATCCATATCCACGTCAAACAGCCATCTGGCCTCCATTACCTCCAGCCCCTTATTCACCATAGTAGAGGAATCAATGGTGATTTTCCGGCCCATGGTCCAGTTGGGATGCTTCAGCGCATCCTCCGGCTGTACACCGGCCATCTGCTCCCTGGTCCAGCCTCTGAAAGGCCCGCCGGAGGCGGTGAGAAGGATCTTGTGGATAGGATTTCCCGCTGCACCCTGAATGCTCTGGAAAATGGCGGAGTGCTCCGAATCTACAGGAAGAATCCGCACTCCCATCCTCTTTGCCAGAGGCATGATGATATGCCCCGCCGTCACCAGAGTTTCCTTATTTGCCAGGGCAATATCCTTTCCGGCCTCCATGGCCGCGATGGTGGGGCGGATACCGATCATGCCTACTACTGCTGTTACCACCAGCTCTGCCTCCTCACAGACAGCCGCCTCGATGAGGCCTTCCATCCCCCACAGGATCTTTACCTCCAGATCGGCCACCGCCCGTTTAAGCTCCATGGCCTTTTCATAGGTCCAGACGCAGACCAGCCTTGGTCTGAACTCACGGATCTGCTGCTCCAGCAGAGTGATATTTCCCCCAGCCGCCAGAGCCGCCACCTGGATGTCCTTATTGTATCTTACGATTTCCAGCGTCTGGGTGCCGATGGAGCCGGTAGAGCCCAGAACCGAGATTCGTTTCATCATAGTTTATCATTCTCCCTGCTATTTTAAAAATGTCAGCGCAAAATAAATAGCCGGCGCCGTAAAGATCATACTGTCAAACCGGTCCAGGATCCCTCCGTGGCCGGGAATCAGATGGCCGTAATCCTTGATATTATGGTTTCTCTTAATGGCTGAGGCCGCCAGATCGCCGATCTGTGAGATCACAGCCGCGATCCCGCAGGCAATAACGCAGGCCGCTTTCGGATTCATAAGCTCATTCATATGGCCGCCGAACACCCAGCCAAAGAGCAGGCCCAAAAGAGCTGCCCCAAGGGTGCCTCCCACCGCTCCCTCGATGGATTTTTTCGGGCTCAGCACCGGAGCCAGCTTGTGCTTTCCAAGAAGCATACCGCTGCAGTAGGCACAGGTGTCACACCCCCAGGAGCTTATAAAGATCAGCCACACAAGGTAAGCTCCGTCTGCCATCTCTCTCGTTTCATAAAGGAAGGACAGCATCACCGGAACGTAGCATACACCGAAAAATGCCCCTGTAATCTCCTCTGTCCTGTACTTTGGAAATGTAAACACATACAGCGCCATCAGAACCATCAGCGAAGCGATGATCATCAGGTTTAAATAACCTTCTCCCTCAAACAGCAGGATGCCATAGTAAGAAAGCGCCGTGGCATATCCTACAAAAGCAATGGACCTGCGGTGGATGCCGAGAACACGGTACAGTTCAAACAGCCCGATGATAGAGATCAGTGCTGTGACGGCAAAGAGCAGAAGCCCGCCCCGTCCCACAACCAGTACGGCCAGAAGCACCAGTATGATCCCGCTGATCAGTCGAGTCGTAAACATGGCCTTCTCCTTTCTCCTACTTCACCCCGCCAAACCGCCGGTCTCTTTTATTATACTGCACAATGGCCTGTTCTAATTCGTCCCTGTTGAAATCAGGCCACAGACAGTCGGTTACGTAGATCTCTGTATAAGCCAGCTGCCATAAAAGATAATTGGACAGGCGCAGCTCGCCGCTGGTACGGATCAAAAGATCTGGATCCGGGATCCCTGCCGTATCCAGATAGGAGGCGATGGTTCCCTCGTCTATGGAGTCTGGATCCAGCACTCCCGCGGCCGCATCCTTTGAGAGCCTTGTCACTGCTCTGCGGATTTCATCCCTGCCGCCGTAGTTTACCGCGATCACAAAGGTCATGCCTGTATTGTCCTTCGTATCTTCCTCCAGCCGGTTGATCCCTTCTATAATATCTCTGGCAAAGCGGTACCGGTCGCCGATCATCTTCACCCGTACATTGTTATCAGCCGCCACCTTTAAGAGGCGCACCATATAGTGACGGAACAGCTGCATCAGAGCGCCTACCTCATCTTCTGAGCGCTTCCAGTTTTCTGTGGAGAATCCGTATACGGTCAGGTAGCTGATACCCATCCTGGCCGTCTCCTCTACGATCCTTTCCAAAGTGATACATCCCTCACGGTGTCCCATGGTACGGGGAAGTCCCCGCTTTTTTGCCCAGCGGCCATTGCCGTCCAGGATCAGGGCCACATGCCGGGGGATCACCATATTTTTATCTAATGCCATAAACCTCCGCCTTTCTCTCATGCTTGGAATCATACATAATAAGAGGCAGGTGTCTCTCCTGCCCCTGTTTCGTAGAACAGACTATACCGTCATGATCTCCTTGGTCTTTTCTTCAATTGCCTTATCAATCTTTTCCACCATCTTGTCGGTAAGCTTCTGCATCCTCTCCGTTGCCTGGGTCAGATCGTCCTCGGAAATGTCTCCGGCCTTCTCCTGCTTCTTGAAGGCATCGTTTGCATCGCGGCGGATGTTGCGGATGGCAACCTTGGCGTTGTCGCCCTTTTTCTTTACATCCTTTGCCAGTTCCTTTCTGCGGTCCTCTGTCAGCTCAGGAAATATCAGGCGGATGCAGTTTCCGTCATTGGTAGGGTTGATGCCCAGCTCAGATGTAAGGATGGCCTTCTCGATGGACTTTAAAAGGCTCTTCTCCCAGGGCTGGATCACGATCATACGGGCCTCAGGCACCGATACGTTTCCTACCTGCTGAAGGGGAGTAGGGGTGCCGTAGTAATCCACCTTGATCTTATCAAGTACATGGGGGTTGGCACGGCCGGCACGGATGGTGCCGTAGTCAGACAGCAGCACGTCCAGAGTTTTGTTCATCTTATCCTCATACATCTTTAATTCTTCCATAAATTCCTCCTGTTAACGCAGCGCCGGGCTGCTTAATTATATTCTGTCCTTATGCGGTGACGATAGTGCCGTTTATGCGGCCCTGCATGGCGTTTGCAATACCATTTTCCTCATTGAGGCTGAAGACTGCCATCGGCATCTTATGCTCCATGCACATAATGGAAGCGGTCAGATCCACAACCGCCAGCTGCTTGTCGATCACTTCCTGGATGGAAATGGTCTCATACTTCTTCGCCTCCGGGTTCAGCTTGGGATCGCTGTCGTATACACCGTCAATGGCCTTTGCAAGAAGGATACAGTCCGCATCCATCTCAATGGCCCTTAAGGCAATGCCGGTGTCCGTTGAGAAATAGGGATGTCCTGTTCCGCCGGCAAAAAATACAACCATGCCTTTTTCAAAATATTTATTCGCTCTGTCCTTTGAAAACAGCTTGGTCATGGAGCCGCACTCAAAGGGAGTCAGGATCTGTGTCATCATACCTGCGTTCCGGAAGATCTCTGACACATAAATGCAGTTCATCACCGTAGCCAGCATACCGATCTGGTCTGCCTTTGTACGGTCAATGGCCTCGCTGGTACGGCCCCTCCAGAAGTTACCGCCTCCAATCACAATCCCCACCTGGACGCCGGCATCTACAGAGAGCTTTACCTGCCTTGCCACTTCCTTGACCGTAGCCTCATCAAAGCCGGTCTTTTTCGGCCCGGCAAGTGCCTCGCCGCTTAATTTCAAGAATACGCGTTTCATCTCCATAAAAGCATTATCTCCTTCAGTTGCAATATCTTTAGTCATTATAACATAGTTCCGCTGATTTGCAAAGAAAAAGAATTTGAGATTTCCGCCATTCTATACTATAATGATTCCGTACAGTAAATCCTTACTAACCGTACACTAACTTCAAAGGAGGAAAATATTGTGGATTGGTTTAACAAACGTACAAAGGAAAAGGCGGTACCCTCACCCCAGGGGCAAACGGCGCCTGCAGGCCGCGAAGCGGCAGCAGCTGGAAGCCGCCCGGAATGTACGGAGCATCTTGACCGTCTGTTCGCATCCCGTTCCAAGGGCGTGGTGTTAAAATTATATCTGGATAATTTCAAGAATCTAAACAAGACCTTTGGCTACGACTACTGTGAGGAGCTTCTTTCCCAGATCACCAAGTATCTGACAGAGGAGGCCGGGGTTTTTGTTTACCGCTACATAGGCGTAGAGTTTATCCTTATTTTAGAGGACTGCACAGAAGGCCAGGCTGTCGATCTGGCAGATGATATTCTGGAGCGCTTTGGAAATGTATGGAAGATTCAGGGAGTGGACTGCCTCTGTTCCGCCCACATCGGCCTGTGCACCTATCCAGGACAGGCAGGCGACACCACAGAACTTCTTAAGCGTCTGGAGCTGGCTGTTTCCGCCGCCTCTGAAAACGGCACCAATCAGATAGCCGTTTATGACAGCCACCTTCACGGGCAGTTCATGCGCCGCCAGGCCATAGCCCTGTACCTTCAGACTGCTCTGGAAAAAAATGAGCTTGAAATCCGCTACCGCCCCACCTACAATCTGGAAAAGGGCCGTTTTACAAGGGCCGATTCCTATATGCGGATCTTTATCCAGGGCATCGGTATGATCGGAGCCGCGGAGTTCCTTCCCATCGCTGAGGATTCCGGCCAGATCCGTTCCATTGGCTACTATGCCCTGAACCACGCGGGACGCTGCATCAGAGAACTTTTAGATCAGGAACGGGAGTTTGACTCCATCTGTATCCCTGTTTCCGCCGTTCTTTTAGTTCAGGAGGATTTCCTCGACCAGGTGGAAAAGGTAATCCGCTCCTATGAGATCCCGGAAGGAAAGCTGGCCCTTGAAATCAGCGACGCGGCCCTTGGAAGCCTGTATGTAAATATCAGCATCATCATGCAGGAACTTTCCCAGCTTGGTGTAGAGCTTGTGATGAATGATTTCGGTTCCGGCTGCGCGCCTGTCAGCAGCGTGCTTGACCTGCCTATCAGTACCGTAAAGCTGGAGCGTATGTTTGTATGGCAGCTGGAGACTAATCCGGAAGCCGCGGCTGTTGCGGGAGGACTGATCCAGATCGCCAAAAACCTGGGACTGCACATCATCGCGGAGGGCGTGGAAACAGACAACCAGCTCACTGCCCTGAACGGCTATGCCTGCGAATACCAACAGGGCTTCTACTATGCTCCTACCGTAGAACAGGATGTAATGATTAAGGTAATGGGCACCACTCTGGACGAATCCAGACAGACTATTGAAGAAGAAAAACGCAAGATGCAGCGCTGAGACAAAAGGGGGACAAAACAGTGACCTTAAGTGAACTAAAACCCGGAGCCTGCGCGAAGATCTGCTCCGTGGGAGGACAGGGTGCGTTAAGACAGCATTTTCTTGATATGGGCCTCATTCCGGGAGCCCAGGTAACTATGGTAAAGCTGGCCCCCATGGGAGATCCCATGGAATTAAAGCTTCACGGCTATGAACTGACCCTGCGTCTTGCTGACGCGGAGCAGATTACTATCCAGGAGACCGAAGCCATTTTACCTCCAGATCAGGAAGGAAAAAGTAAGAAACGGATCGACCATCCGGGCCTTGGAGAGTCTGGAAAATATCACTCCAAGGAGACAGAAACTCCTCTGCCGGAGTCAGAGACTCTGACATTTGCCCTGGTGGGAAACCAGAACTGCGGAAAGACCACCTTCTTTAACCGGCTGACCGGCTCCAACCAGCATGTGGGCAACTTCCCCGGAGTAACGGTGGACCGAAAGGACGGCGTGATCCGTGGCCATGACAATACCCTGGTAACGGATCTTCCGGGTATCTATTCCATGTCGCCCTACAGCAGCGAGGAGATTGTAACAAGAGAATTTATCCTGAAGGAGCATCCAAGAGGGATCATCAATATCGTAGACGCCTCCAACATCGAGCGGAACCTTTACCTGACCCTTCAGCTGATGGAGTTAAACATCCCCATGGTCATCGCCCTCAACATGATGGACGAGGTCCGGGAAAATGGCGGCACCATCCTGATCAACGAGATGGAGGCGGCGCTGGGAGTTCCTGTGATCCCCATTTCTGCCGCTAAAAATGAGGGCATCGGCGAGGTGGTCACCCATGCGCTCCATGTGGCAAAGTATCAGGAGCGGCCTGTGCGGGTGGACTTCTGCTCCGCTGAGGGAAGCGGCAGCGCGGTGCACCGTGCCATCCACGCCATTACCCACCTGATCGAGGACCACGCGGCCCAGGCCCAGATTCCTCTCCGTTTTGCGGCAACCAAGCTTGCAGAAGGAGATCCCCTGGTTCTAAACCGGCTGGGAATGGATAAAAATGAGACAGAAACCCTGGAGCATATCCGTCTGCAGATGGAGCGGGAACGCGGCCTTGACGCCTCCGCTGCCATTGCGGATATGAGGTTCCAGTTCATCCAGAGCCTCTGTGAGGAAACGGTGATCAAGCCCAAAGAAAGCAAGGAGCATATCAGAAGCCGGCGCATCGATGAGATCCTGACTGGAAAATATACTGCCATCCCTGCCTTTATCGGCATTATGGCCCTGGTCTTTGCTCTGACCTTCAATGTAATTGGAGCGGCCCTGGCTGATGTGCTGGATACAGGAATCACCTGGCTGACAGAGCTGGTGGACGGCCTTCTTACCTCCATGGAGATCAATGAAGCCCTCCACTCCCTTGTGATCGACGGTATCTTTAACGGAGTGGGAAGCGTGCTCAGCTTCCTTCCTATTATTATTACCCTGTTCTTCTTTTTATCCATCCTGGAGGACAGCGGCTATATGGCGAGGGTTGCCTTTGTAATGGATAAGCTCCTTAGAAAGATCGGCCTTTCCGGGCGCAGCATTGTGCCCATGCTCATCGGGTTTGGATGTACAGTTCCGGGAGTCATGGCCAGCAGGACCCTGTCCTCTGAGCGGGACCGGAAAATGACCATCCTTCTCACCCCCTTTATGAGCTGCTCCGCGAAGCTGCCCATCTACGCCTTTTTCACCGCTGTATTTTTCCCGGAAAATGGGGCTCTTGTGATGGTGGGGCTGTATTTCTTCGGTATTTTGACCGGCATCCTGGCTGCGTCCCTGTTAAAAGATACCCTTTTTAAGGGAGAGGCTGTTCCTTTTGTAATGGAGCTTCCAAACTACCGTATGCCTGGAGCCAAAAATGTAGCCCAGCTTTTATGGGATAAGGCCAAGGATTTCCTCCAGAGAGCCTTTACGGTGATCTTTATCGCTACCATTGTCATCTGGTTTTTACAGGCCTTTAATCTTCAGTTTGAGATGGTGGAGCAGTCCCAGGACAGCATCCTGGCCTCCCTTGCAGGTTTTATCTCCCCCATCTTCGCTCCCCTTGGCTTTGGGGACTGGAGGATCTCTACGGCGCTGATCACCGGCTTTATGGCAAAGGAAAGCGTGGTTTCCACCCTTTCCGTACTGATCCCCGGAACAGATCTGCTGACCACTCTTCTGACACCCTTAAGCGCGGTAAGCCTGCTGGTATTCTGCCTGTTATATACCCCCTGCGTAGCGGCTGTGGCTTCCATCCGCAGAGAGCTGGGCGGAAAATGGGCGGCGGCGGTCGTCCTCGGACAGTGTATCATTGCCTGGATCATGGCCTTTATCGTCCATGGACTGGGACAGCTGTTTTTCTGATCTTAGCATGAAAAAGCCTCCGGTTCTCCACGAGCCGAAGGCTTTTTTATTTTAATAATTGTTCAAATTCTTCTGCCGGCATGGGCTTCCCGAAATAATAGCCCTGGATCTGGTCGCAGCCCTCCTTTTTCAGGAAATCTACGTCCTCACGTTTCTCAATCCCCTCTGCCACCACATGGATGCCAAGGGCCTTTGCGATCCTGATGATCCCGCTGGTAACGATCCGTCCTCTCTCCTTTTCATCCTCGGAAAACATCTGACGGTCCAGCTTTATGGTGGCGATGGGGAGGCTTTTTAAGGTATTAAGGGAGGAATACCCGCTTCCAAAGTCATCCATGGAGCATTCAAAGCCCATTTCCTTCAGCTCCTTTACAAAGGTGATCAGGTTAGTGTCAGGGAGAATGCTTTCCGATATTTCAAATTCCAGAAACTCCTTGGGAACATTGTACTTTTCGTAGATAGGCATATACTTGCTGGTAAAAAATCCCCCTTCTGTAAACTGCGCCCTGGACAGGTTTACAGAGATCTTTACCGGCTTCCTTCCCTCCCGGATCCAGCCATCTATCAGCTGAAGGGCGGACTCAAAGATAAAACGGTCCAGGTTCCGTATAAAACCATTTCTCTCAAACAGCGGCAGAAACTCATACAGAGGGATCATTCCCTGATCCGGGTCACACCAGCGGATCAGAGCCTCCGCCCCGGCCAATGTCTCATGCTTCAGCTCGTATTTGGGCTGGAGGTACATTTTAAAGTGGCCCTTTTCCAAAGCAGGCTCTCCCATACACTCCAGCTCACGCTCACGCTTTCTTCGGTCGCTAAAATTGAAATCGTAAATCTCGAAATGGGTATTGCGGTCTGCCGCATCCGGGCTGGCGGTCCGGCAGTAATTGGTCTTGTCCATAATGGATCCCAGAGGCTCCGCCGGATCCTGGATCACATAGCCTCCGATGGAAAGAAACAGCTTTTTCTGGATCCCCAGATCCTCTTTAAAATACACAGCATCATCCAGGGCGTAGATCCGTTTGCGGAGAAGCTCTGAGTTCCCCTCCTTCACCAGAAGGTAAAAGGTATCCGCACTGGCGCGGCAGATCAGCTCCTCCTTTGTCAGAACGCCGGACAGGGCTTCATACACCTTTTTAAGGACCTGGTCCCCCACCTCTCTGCCATAGCCGTAATCGATGTGACTGAACTTCTTGATATTGATAATAAGAAAGCTCCAGACCGTATTCTCCTCCTTCAGCTTCTTTTCCCATCTTTTCAGAAAGGTCTGGCCGTTCATGCCCCCTGTCAGGGGATCTTCACTGGACATTTCCAGATACAGGCACTGGTACCTGGTAAAGGCCCAGGCGCCCCAGAGGGCCAGGACAGCCCAGAAAGCAGGAATCAGGGAGGCGGCTCCCCTTCCGCCCTTCCAGATATACAGAAAGATCAGAAGAAGCATAGATGCCGCAAACAAAAGGAATCGTCTATAATAATGTTGTTTTACTTTCAATGTAAAATGGCTCCCCTAGACAAAATAATAGGACAGCCGGTGGTAACTGGCCATCCTATCTATTATTATATATAATTTTACTGACGTTGTCTACTGATTTTCATCCACCTTCATCCAGGCAAGATCCTCTTCCAGATCCTCTCCGTGAAATTGGTGCCCCCCTTCATAGTGCCGGTGGAGCAGGTTCTCCTCCGCCCCATTCAGCCGGTAGGCGGCGCGGATAATATCTACCTGTTCATCCGCATTGACAATACCTCTGGCTCCGTTTAGATGGTCGGAAATCCCCGACTGGATCACAAGGGGCCTGGGGGCAATAAGGGAGGCTATGTCTCCCAAATCAGCCAGACGCCACAGGCCGGGAACATAGTTGCAGCTGCAGTTGCCGTTCAGCTCTAAAAGGGCATCCCTGGCCCCATACATATAGCCGCTTATAAGAGCCCTGCGGATTCGATCATCAAGAGCTGTCAGCCACAGGGTCTGAAGGCCGCCGCCGGAAAAGCCCAGGCAGCCAAGATCCTCCATCTTCCACTCTCCCCGCTCCTGCACATAATCGATCAGGCGCATCAGATCCCAGGCGCACATACCTGCCACTGTAAGGCCCAGAGGCTCTGCCATATGGGCCTGGTGGAAGCAGGTGCCCCTCATAAAGCAATCCTCCTCATCCTTTTGAAAGGCCAGATCCCGGCGCTCCCCAAAGCCTCTCGCGTCCGGGCAGAGAGCCACAACGCCCAGCTTCGCAAGCTGCAGACCATAATCATAATGAAATTTTTCAATGGCATCGGCCACCGCAGGAATCTCCCCGCAGCCTGCCACCGTATATTTTCCGGCCCCCTGATGTCCATGGGGGGCAAGAAAGCAGGAGAGCTTTTCCTTTCCCTCTGAGGGCGGGATCAGGATGTATACAGGCATCCACACCTCCGGTTCCACCTGAAGGATCACCTTTTCCCGGACGATCCCGTCCTCCAGGGTGATACGCTCCTCACAGCATGGAAGCAGGGGGCAGGTTTCCATCAGATCCATACCCAGAAGGCTCCAGAGCTCCTTCTTCAGATCCGCCTTCCATTCCTGCCACTCCTCCTTTGTGGCGCCGGAAAAAGCCTTCTTTCTGGCCAGCCGGTCATATTTTTTCTTCATTCCATCCAGGCTGTCATAATATCTGCTGATGGAAATGATCCGTTTCTCACTCATCTTCCTTCCTCTCTCCCAGATCATACCGGAGCTGATCCAGAGCCCTCCTTAAGTGAAATGCATTGACAACAAAGAAAAGAGGGATCCCAAAGATCAGAAACAAAATGGCAAGCTGAGGAAAGAATGCTACGCTTACCGCGGCCAGGATCCCAAGAAGCACATCCTGCAAAAGCATCATGGAGGTAGCGCCCCAGTTTCCAAGAGCCATCATAAAGGCATTGACCACAGTCCGGACGGTGGTATTTTCAAAGCTCACCAGAACGACCCACAGCCACATCATGGTGATCCCATATAAAAGGGCCAGAAATACCAGTGCCGCAAGGAGCAGTGTCCCCATCATCCCTGCCAGCGGAACCCGGACACTGAATATATAAAGATCCAGAACGATCAGAGCACCTGCAAACAGACTCACAAGCCCCAGGATCACTCCCTGACGGAAGTTGGCCCGAAATGCCTTAAAGAACATCCGCGGTACGGTGCTTCCCTCATTTCTCACCAGCTTCAGGGCCACATAGTAGGCAGCGGCAGTTGCCGGCCCCGCAGTGACCACCGGAATGCAGCAGATCAGCCATATGATATGAAGGATGATCATATCCCCCAGCTTCATTAAAAATGTAACCAACGGCCCGTCATAACGCAGCATACCATCACCTCACCATTCTCTGGAGCTGCTCCATCTGATAAAAGGCACCCTTTTTCTCCATCAGCTCCTGATAATTTCCTTCTTCTTGTATCTGTCCCTTTTCTACTACTAAAATACGGTCTGCCCGGCGCACCGTAGACAGCCGGTGGGCCACAATAAAGGTGGTCCGCCCCCTGGTCAGCCTCTCCAGAGCCTCCTGAATCTCCGCCTCAGATATACTGTCAAGAGCAGAGGTAGCCTCATCCAGAATGATCACCTGAGGATCCCGGATCAGAGCCCTGGCGATGGAGATGCGCTGGCGCTGGCCTCCGCTTAAATTGGCTCCATGCTCTTCCAGCATGGTGTCAAGCCCCTGAGGCAGCTTCTGGATCACACCAGAAAGATTGGCAGCCTCAACAGCCCGCAAAACCTGCTCCTCTGTTACCTGATCCAGGCCGTAGGTAATATTTTCCCGGACTGTCCCGGTAAAGATCACCGGGGTCTGGGGCACTACGGAGATAAAGCGGCGGTAGGTTCTGAGATTCAAGGTTTGGATCCTTTTCCCGTCTAAAAGCAGCTCTCCTTTTGTAGGGAGGATAAAGCCGATCAGCATATTAAGGATGGTGGTCTTACCAGAACCGGACTCTCCTACCAGAGCAATGGTCTCGCCCTGGCGGACGGTCAGATTCAGATCCTTAAGCACCGGCCCTTTCTCTCCCGGATAGGCAAAATCCACATGGCGGAAGCTGTAAGCCCCCTCTACCTGCTCCACCTGCTCCTTTCCCTCATTATGCTCCACATCATCAGAGGACAGCACCTCACCGATGGAAGAAACAGACTCAAGTCCCTTGGTAAGGATGGGAAGCAGGTTGATCAGAGCAGAAAACTGATTCACCACTGTGGTAAAGCTGGACTGGTAAAAGGTTACATCTCCCACCCGGATCATGCCAGACATGGCCATAAAGCCAGAAACTGCAAGGCAGAGCACCTGAAATACCTGGAACACCACCCAGCTCACTGCCCCGAAATGGGCCTGGATCATATCCAGGCGGTAGCCACGGTTGGCGGTTTCCTCTAACAGGGCGCTGATGCGGGCCACTTCCTTATCCTCCAGAGCGTGGGCCCTGGCCACCGGAACCATTTCCACCATCTCCATCACCCGGGCGCTGGTTTCCTCCATGCCCTGGCGGAAGGAACGGTTTTCCTCGTGGATCTTCTTGCGGAAGGCAACCACCGTAGCGGCGGCCACCGGAGCCACCAGAAGAAAAAACAGCAGGATCAGCCGATTTTTTACAGCCGTAATGGACAGAGTGATCACCAGATTCATAATGATATTTAACAGGTTAACAAATAGCTGGGAGGATAATGTTTCCACTGCCTCCACATCACGCATGATCTTAGACTGGAGCCTGCCGGACTGAGTACCGGTGTGGTAGGGGATAGACAGCTCCTGGAGCTTGCGCACCAGAGCCGCCCGAAGGCCCGCCTCCGTGTTTCGGATCACCCGGCTTTTGTACTGGTTATGGAGCCAGTTGGCAGGCAGGTGAAGGCACAAAAGCCCCAGCCAGATGCCTGCGTTTAAGAGAATGGCCTGTTTTCCTGCTTCTCCCCCTTCGATTATCCCATTGATCACATTGGCAATCAGCAGGGAGGAAACAAGAGAGGGCGAATGCTTGATCACAAAAAATAAGGTAGACAGCAGAAATTTGTGATATTGTCCCTTATAAAATTCCAACAGCACGAGAACCGAACGTTCCCCATGCTTTTTATAACAGGCTGCAAAGCGCTGCTCCATATCCTGATTACGTTCCATCGGATCAGTCCTCCCCGTTCTCCTCCTGGATCAGACCTGCATAGCCGCCTCCCAGAGCTAAAAGCCCCTTTGCCAGGAAGCCTGCCATCATAACAGCCCCTTCATATTTTAAATGGGTGTTGTCCTTGGGCCATACAAACAGAGGACGGCTCCAAAGTTCTCCCACTCCCTCCAGGTATGCTTCCGTCACCGAAGTCAGGTCGATCACCGGAACACCGGCCTTTTTTGCGGCCTCCTTCATGGCTTCCGGATAGGCCCCGTGGCTTCCTGGGACAAAAACTCCCTTTTCGTCGAAATTCCTTCTGGCAATCGGGGTGATAAATACAGCATGGGCACCGTGGTCTGCGGCTGTCCTTGCAAAGGTGAGGAGATTCTCCTGGAAATCTGTATCCGGGCAGGTGTGGCGGGCCGGATCGTCCTTAGCGTCATTGTGGCCGAACTGGACAAACAGGTAATCTCCCTCCTGAAGTTCCTTCTCGATGGCGGCCAGACGGCCCTCCGCGATAAAGGACTTGGTGCTCCTTCCATTTTTTGCGAAGCTTTTGATCTCTACGCCCTCTTTTACATACAGGCTCAGTCCCTGGCTCATACCGGTCTGAGGATAAGAATTGATTTTATTAAATGCGACTGTGCTGTCTCCAGCATATAAGATTCTTGCCATTATTATATACTCCCGTCATGGCGCCTGTAAAGCGCTTTCCTTTTTTTAGTCCTTCGGAACAGAGGCAGGTTACCTGATCCAGTGCAGCAAACAGGGTGTCATTTAAGTAAAACTCCCTTACCAGTCCCCTGGTTTCTACTCTCAGGCCCACCGAACCGCCTGCTGTGCCGGCCGGCCCCTCTGTTACCCGTGTGTATTGATCGTCAATATATTCCATTACATAGGCCCGTTCCCCTGAAATACCAAATTTAATATAGGTATTTTCATCATAATACAGGGTCATGCCTGCATCCTCAAAGCCGTCCCCCTCCAGCGCCTCCATCTCAAAGCTGTCGGTAAAGGAAAATGCCGGCTGGCGCTTTAAAAGAAGGCTCCTGCAGTCCGGATCCTTAAGATCCAGTCCCTGGCCACGGATCAGCAGCCTTCCATCCGCCTCCGTCCTTATAAGAGAGGGCTCGATGGTGCGGGGACAGAGCCAGCCTCCGTAAGGAAGACTTTCCTCCTGCTCGCCTGCTGCCATCTTCTCCGGAAATGGCAGAGGTGCCATATAGGAGGGCCCCCTGCGCCGGTTCACCAGAGGCCAGCCGTCAGCCGTCCAGGTAATCTCATCCAGACAGGTCTCCCTGCCTAAAAATCCCCAGGCCCCGTCATAGAGACGGGAAGCCAGATAGACCATATACCAGCGTCCATCCGGTGTGCTTACCGGCTTTCCATGGCCGCAGCACTGAATGGCTCCGGCAGAATCCTTCTGGGTCATAATAGGATTGTAGGGGCAGTCCTCATAAGGCCCTCTTAAGTTTCTGGAACGGGCCACCGTAATCTTATGGCCTATGCCGGTGCCCCCTTCCGCCAGAAAGCAATAATACCAGCCGTCTTTTTTAAGAAGATGGGGCCCTTCGGGCCCATGCTTATCCCAGCCGTACCAGATCAGCTCCGGCTCCGATAAGCAGGTTTTCCCGTCAGGAGAAATTTCCATGAGCCTGGCCCCACGATTTAAGAGCATATAGGTTTTCCCATCATCATCATGGAAAATAGACGGGTCAATGCCCCGGACCGGATGAAGAACCGGCTCCTCATAGGGCCCCTCCGGCTTTCTCGACCGGGTTACCATCTGAAGCTGGATACAGGGGGCGTCATCATTTAACCGGAGGGTGGCGCAGACGGTAAACCAGCCGTCATGGTAGCTGATGTCCGGGGCCCAGAAGCCTCTGCCTCCGGATAAGGGGCCCAGATGCTCCCTGGCCCAGTTCGGATCAGTCATCACATAGCCGATCACCTTCCAGTGTACCAGATCCCTGGAATGGGACACCGGGATTCCTGGAAAGTAGATAAAACTGGAGTTGACCATATAGTAGTCCTCTCCCACCCGGACGATACTGGGATCCGGATACATCCCCCGCAGTATCGGATTCCGGTAGCAGGACTCATAGGAAAAGCCGCATACCTGCTCAAAATATTCCTCCAGCCGGCGGCCCTTTTCTCCCATGCTGCGGACAAGGTCAAAGGGGGTGATCAGTTCCTTGTTGGCCCAGGCCGGATCCAGACCACACCGTTCCACCAGGAAACGTACCAGCTCTGTATTGCCGCTGTGAACCGCGTAGTGGAGAAGGCTGTTTCCCTCCTGATCGCAGGTTTCCATATGGAAGGAATAATCAGCCAGAACCTTTATCCTTGGCAGATCCCCTTCCAGAGCCGCCTGGAAGGCTTCCTCAGCTATTTCTTTTGTGGCGGATGTGAATGAAATCATATTCCCCCCAGCCTCCTGTTTCCAGATTTTTACGGTTGGATGCCCACAGGCACAGCTTAGCGCCGGTCCAGGTTCCCTTTGACAGAGAAAAGCTCCTGTCCGCGCTTTCATACAGAAGGCCGTCCCTGGAAAAATAGAAGCGGTATGTCTTATCTTCCTCAAGTACCATACGGAGCCAGAGAACATTTCCCTCCCATAATATAGAAGAAACAAGTCCCTCCGCCGCCTCTCCCTCAAATTCCTTTCCTGTTACAAGCCCTTCATAAAGCCTGAGCCAGGTCTGCCCCTCTGCTCTTTCCAGGCCCATAAAGGCATACCGGTGACCTGTCATGCCAAGAACCGCCATTTCTCCTTCTGAGGGGCCCTCCGGGCCTGTAAGCTCCAGACGTACCTCTGCGGTCCATGCCTCAGACTGAGGGATCTGAGTCAGTACATTTGGGGCATACCAGAGAAGATTTTCCCGGCTTGGATTTGGCAGGCAGCAAAGCTTTAAGGAGCCGGGCTTTCCGGTCCGGATATAAAATTCCTCCCTGGGATTGGCCTGCCACTGCCACTGCAGTCCCGGCCGTTCCTCCTCAAATTCATCGGAATCCGCGATCCGGTAATGGGGTGCTTCCTCTACAGGCATCCCCCACTCCGCCACCGGTTCTCCAATCCCGTCGCCGTTCAGCTCACAGCCGATAAAGGGCCAGCCCTCCTGAAAGCACATGGGCTGAAGGTGGACAATCCGCCCCAGCTCATTTACATCCTGGAAATGAAGAAACCAATCAGTCCCCTCCGGCGTATCCACCCAGGCGCCCTGGTGCGGGCCGTTGATGGCGGTATTTCCCTGATGCATGACAATCTTATATTCATAGGGTCCCTGAATCTGTCTGGAACGAAGAGCTGACTGCCAGCCTGTGGCAACACCACCGGAAGGCATCAGGATATAGTACCAGCCATCCTTTTTATACATCTTCGGCCCTTCTGTCGTAGGCGCCAGCTGGGTACCGTCAAAAATCACTGCAGGTTCGCCTAGCAGCCTGGTGCAGTCCGGATCCATTTCCACCAAGGCCAGACGGTGCTTGATGCCGCAGCGGCTTCTGGCGTAGGCAAAGACCATATAGGCCCTTCCATCCTCATCCCAGAAGGGACAGGGATCGATCCAGCCTTTGGACTCACAAAGGCAGTTCAAGGTAAAGGTTCCATAGGGATCCTTTGATCTTGCTACAAAGATACCCTCATCCGGCAGGGGGATAAACACTCTGAATTCCCCATCCTGATAGCGGATGGAGGGAGCCCAGGTCCCGGAGCCGTGTGAGGGAAGGTCATACTTGTCAAAGGGAAGGCGGGGCACGCAGTAATTAATGATCTCCCAGTGCACCAGATCCCTTGAATGAAGGAGAGGCACCCCCGGAAGATATGTAAACGAAGATGCCACCATGTAATAGTCTTCTCCGACCCGGATCGCGTCCGGGTCAGAGTAGTCTGCGTATAAAATTGGATTCTTATAGGTCTTGACCATGTTGTCTGTCTCCTTATTACTCCTTTACAGCACCGATGTTCACGCCCTGGATGAAATATTTCTGGCAGAACGGATAGATGATCACGAAGGGAAGGATAGCTACGATAACAGCAGCATTCTTCACTGTGTTCTCTGTGGCGCTTCCCACTGCTGAAGGCAGATCGCTTCCCATAATCAGGGAACGGAGCTTCATCTGGAAATTATACAGGTTTTCATTGGTAATGTAAAGCTTGTAATTGGTATAATCATTCCAATACTGTACAGCAAACATCAGGCCGATGGCAGTCAGCGCTGCCTTGGAGAGTGGAAGCACGATCTTAAAGAAGGTGCCCATAGGAGAACATCCGTCGATCTGCGCAGACTCAAAGAGGCTGGCAGGAATGCCCTCAAAGAAGTTTCTCATCAGTACCAGGTTGTATACGTTGATTGCCGGCAGAAGGATAACCACCCATAAGGTATTGGTCAGTCCCAGGGCCTTCATAACCAGGTAGGTAGGAATCATACCACCGTTGAAGATCATGGTAAACAGAAGGAAGTTTGCCAGCAGCTTACGTCCGGGCATATTCCACTGGATCAGTACATAAGCGCCCAGGGTAGAGATGGCCAGTCCTGCAAAGGTTCCTGAAATGGTTGTCAGACAGGAGATCAGGAAAGGCTGGAACAGGGTTGGGTTGGTAAATACGGAAATATATCCGTCCAGTCCGAACTGCTCCGGCAGAAGCTTCATACCATAAGCAGTCTTAAGATCCAGGGAGTCGATCAGTACCTTATAAATCGGGATCAGCATGATCAGGCTGATCAGAATAAACAGGATTACGACTACTACATCAAACGCCGTTAATTTTTTCTTTTTCATCTTCTCTCCTCCTATACAATACCTCTGCCCCGCACCTTATAGCTTGCGCGGTTGCACAGCAGAACCAGGATACATCCTACAACAGACGCGGTCACGCTCACAGCTGTGGTGTAGCCAAAGTCAGGAAGGGCGCCGGAGTTGAAGGTCTGGGTATAAATGTAGGTCTGAAGAACGTCAGCCTTCTGCATAACAGCGTCATTCTGCAATACGAATACAGACTCAAACAGGTTCATTACCTTAGCAAGGTTCAGGATCAATACAGTGATAATGGTATTGGACAGAGCCGGCAGGGTAATATAGCGGATCTGGTTCCAGCGGCCCGCACCGTCCATAGAAGCGGCCTCATAAAGCTCCGGGTTAATACCGGACAGAGTCGCCATAAAGATGATGGTGCCCCAGCCTGTGTCCTTCCAGATATTGATCATATAGAACATGGATCTCCACCATTCCTTATCGCCCAGGAAGTAGATTCCCTCATCAACGATACCCAGCTTAACCAGGATGGCATTGACCAGACCTGCGTCACTTGGGGAAAGGATCAGGGTGAATACAGAAGCTGTAACGACCCATGACATGAAGTGGGGCAGGTAAACGATGGTCTGGGTTGCTTTTTTGAACTTCATAAAACGAAGCTCATTTAACAGGATAGAAATCGCAACTGCCATAAAGGTATTTAACAGAAGCTTTACCACACTTAAGATCAGGGTGTTCCCGAAGGCGCTCCAAAAGCCCGGCATAGAGAACATACGCTCAAAGTTTGCAAGTCCGATGAACTCAGGAGCCTTGATTCCCTTGTAGCTGAACAGGGAATACCGCACACCCAGCATAGGCAGATAATGGAATACCAGTGCGAATATGAAAACCGGTATAAACATCATGTAGAAGCCTTTATAATATCGAAGCTGGGCTGCCAGAGATTTTTTATGTACAATCACTCCGTTCTGGGAGCTGGATGTATCTTTACTCATAACATTTTCCTCCATTTTATATCTTACCGTTATTCAGACAGCTTGTTCAGGGACTCTACGATCATGTTTGACCACTTAAGACCCTGATCTTTTTCAAAGCGCTGGTAAGCTTCCTCTACAGAGATGCCCTGTACGACCACATCAGCCACGATGGAACGCTTTAAGGTAGTCAGGTCACCATTGTAGGTAGCCATCTCTGAAGTGGACGGAACCATAAGAGCCTGCTTACAGTTTGCATTAAAGATTTCCTGAGATACCTTTGCTGCCTCTGCTACAGAATTGATACCTGGATCGTTCTCCCAGGATACGATGGACAGAGTCGGGTCCATATGGCCCTTTGTATACTGTGTTCCCGGTTTGTCAAGACTCTCAAGTCCGTGGAACTGTCCTTCCTCATAGGTATTGCCGCAGACAGTCTCTGCCTTTGTAGACCAGTGAACCCCTTCTACGCCGTAGGTCCAAAGAGTCTGCATCTCTCCGCCGTCCATCATAGACTCAATAAAGTATTTGTAGACAGCTTCCGGATACTTGCAGGAGTTGGTAATACACCAGATAGCAGGAGTACGTTCTACATAATTTCCCAGCTCCTTGATCGGAGGCAAAGCGATCAGCTCATCATCCAGGCCATTCTTTGCCAGGTTGCTTCTTAAGTTCTCGCCCCAGGTTCCAGCCCAGTAAGTAAATACGCCGCATTTATCCTCGTAAAACTTGTTACGCACATCACTGGTACCGTTTGTTAGAGTTTCCTTATCTATATAGCCCTTTTCGTAGGCATCTCTTAAGCGGAGAAGAGCATCTTTAAAGTTATCCTCCAAAAATCCGTCATACCACTGTCCGTTTTCATCCTTTGTAAAGGAAGGATAAGCATCCTGATAAAATTCAGGCAGATAGTTAACATATGGGCTTTCCTCACCTACAAAGCCGGCTGCGGAAAGTGCATAGGTATCGCCGTTTACACCATTTCCGTCTGGATCGCCCTCTGTAAATGCCTTAAGCATATTCAGGTACTCATCATAAGTCGTAGGAACATCCAGGCCGCAGTTATCCAGCCACTTCTTCTTTACATAGGTAATACAGCCGCCGCCGCGGTTAACCGGCAGACCATAAAGCTTACCGTCAATACGCACACTGTCGATAACATCCTCACCAGTCAGCCTGCCGGATTTCTTCAGATCTGAGTTTTCAAAGGTCTCTGTCATATCCCACAGAGCGCCTTCCTCTGCGTATCCAGTATAATAGGTAGAACTGAGAATGATTACATCGGGCCAGCTCTTCTCGCCGGAAGCAAAGGTCTGACCTACTACATCATAATAGGCGCTGTGATCCGGCTGGATAAATTCGATGTCAATACCTGTAAGCTCTTCCCATTTCTTCTCAAATTCATCTCGTCCGTTCCGCTTGGTGAAAACCGTACCGTCAACCATTGCTGTGATCTTCTCCGGCTTTACCAGCTCACCATCTGCTGTATACTTTTCTACTGGCTCAGACTGAGCGCTTTCACCGCAGCCTCCTAATAAAGAAGCAGCCATGACTGCCGCAGTACCAAGGACTGCTGCCCTCTTCCATCTTCTTTTCATTCGTTTCCCTCCGTTCGTAAATTTCGTATGCTTGAGTAACTTCAATTTAGCACGACATACATTCTTTATCAACGGCTAAAATTTCATATGACTGTGCACATTTCACCAAAACACCTGCTTTACAGAAGAAAATGGATGAATATATGCTGACAGCTAGGATTCAGATACAAAATCAGATTCTGCACCATGAAACGTACATTTTTTATGGTCAACATCTATTTTTTACGCTAAGGGTATTGATTTTTAGAGAAGGATTGTATTATAATTCACATTATGAAACGATTTGCATCCTTATCTTTTAAAAACAGACTTACAATTTCATACAGCCTGATCCTGGTGCTGATGCTGATCGGAACCGCCTTCTTTTATCACGCATCCTACCGGCGCATTGAAAGGGAGCTGGACCGGCAGACCATCACAGGAGTCTCCTCTTCCATCCGCCAGATCGATCATATGTTAGAGCAGGTTCATGCCGCAGGCATCCGCCTTTCTTCCAGTACCCGCTTTAAGGCCCTGTCTGATTCCACAGGTACAGATAAGGCCTCCTTTTCCTATGCCGCCTACCAGATGCAGGACGAGCTGCGGTACATACTGCCCTCGGAACTGCTGGTGGAGAATGGAGACTTCTTTATTTATATGGAAAACAGCGGTTATGTCTTTTCTTCCACCTTCTTTTCGGAACTGAAACTTTTGGAAAAAGCAGGCTCGGAATACTCAGAGCTGGCCCGCTTCGCTGCTTCTAAAGAACTGATGAAGCCTGAAAATTGGCGGCGTTTTATACCGCTTACATCTTCCCAGGGTTATACAGACAGCTATCTTTATATCTGTCCCATCAACAATTCCCTTCTTGCCCTCGGCGAAGATGTGAAAAGTATTCTCTGTCTCCGTCTGGATGCTTATGCCCTTACCTCTCTTTTTGATGAACTGGCAGGCTCCGAGGAATACGGCGTATACGCCATGGATACAGAAGGGCGGGATACCCTCTCTCTTACTGGAAAGGAGGGGATTTCTCCGGCAGAGCCTCAGAACTTAAGCCAGCTCCCCTATAACCAGGGATCTGCCGTATTCCATGAGGGAACGGCTCGTTTGAGCGCCTTTTCTGTTCCCTCTGATTATAACAGCTGGGTTTATTATTTCGTCCAGCCAGCCTCCTCTGCCTACTCCTCGGCAGACGGCTATCAGAAGCTGGCCCTGGGAATCGTAGGCCTGACGGTACTTTTAGAGCTTGGATTTATCCTCCTTCTCTCTGCTTACAACAGTAAACCCGTAGCCAGGCTCCATGACGAGCTGGAAAACCAGGCGGCTCTTGCCACGACACTGAACACCATGGTAGAAAAGAGCCGGCCTCTGGTGTCTGAGTCCTATACCAGACGGCTCATGGAAGGCAGCATCACCACCAATGAACAGATGGCGCAGATTGCCGAAGAGCTGGGACTGAACCGGGAAGGCGTCCATTTCCAGGTTTTTTACGCCGAGGTTTCCCCCCGCCACGCCTCCAGGCTCAGCGCGGAGGATTTAAAGCTCTGCATACAGAATTATGATATTCTGGTGAGGGAGGCGTTGAACCGGTATTTCCCTGACACAGGCTATATTTACAAGCCCAGGGATGCGGTATTTGCCTGCCTTGTGGCCGCTTCCTCAGCCCTTTCCACAGAAGAAGCCACCCAGCACTCCATCCAGCTGTTTTTTGAGCTTCACAATGAACTGGCGAAACGGTATGAGATCGAGATCACAGCCGGCTTTGGCAGCTGCTGCGAGATTATTTCTTATATATGGAGATCCTATCAGGAGGCAAAGGATGCCCAGTCTCTTACCTCCTCGGAGCGGTGCGCGGCCAGCTACTATGAGCTTGCCGCTTCCAGTGACGTCTATTATTTCCCCGAAAGCCTGGCAGTCCAGCTTGGAGGCTTTATCTCCACTGGAAGCAGCCACCAGGTAGAGGAGGTATTCCGTCAGTTAAAGGAAGAGAATTTTCACAAACGGCTTCTCTCCCACACCCAGCTCCGCTGGCTGATTGCAGATGTCCGGGGAACCATTTTCAGGAAACGGCGTTCCATGGATCGGGATCTTGCGGATACGCCTGAAAAGAAGGAGCGGCTGGATCTGATCGACCGCCAGTTTGAGGGCGAGATCGGACTGGACACCTTAGAGTCCATCGCCCTGCAGCTGTGCAGCTTTTATGATTCCGACAGCGATTCCAATGAGCTGATCATCCGGATCCAGGATTATATCAACCGAAATTACGGAGATCCCTCTCTCTCACTGTCCAAAATTTCAGAGGAATTTCATATATCAGAGAACTATTTCAGTTTCCTGTTTAAGAAGGAGGTTTCGGAAAATTTCTCTACCTATCTTGAAAAGCTCCGTATGGCAAAAGCAAAAGAGCTGGTAATGGAGTCCACTACCAGCATCTCTGAGCTTTATCAATATGTAGGTTATAACAACGCAGCTTCCTTCCGCCGTGTATTTAAGAAAAATTTCGGCGTATCCCCCCGCGAAATGAGGGATAAGGCGGCTTCCGGAAAGGGCTAAGCATTTATGATCCGGTCTACACCCTGTACATCTACTGCTTCGCCCTGGCAGCCCTCAATATCCACGTTCTTTAAAGAAATGTTCTCTACATTTCTTGCGTAGATACCCGCCTTGGCCATAGGCTCCAGGCCGCACATCATGGCCGGGGTTCCTGGAGTTACCTCAGCTGCGTACCGCACCGATACATTTTCAAATTCCAGGCTTCCGATCTTCTTTTCCGGAAGACCATAAGCACATACTGCCGCATAGTGGGCGTTCACCGCATGGATGTCCTTAAAGCACAGGCGGCGTACATCCGGGGTCCTGTCATCTACTGGCAGGGCCTCTTTACTCTGCACATAATCTGTCTTGCCGTCAGAATCGCAGAAATAGAAGCAGTTTACAACAAAGGGAGTGAGAACTCCATCCATATAGATGTTCTCAAATACCACTTCGTCGATCACGCAGTCCTCTCCGCGCCCTCTCCGTGTCTTGATCCGCAGTCCACGGTCTGTATCCTTGAAAGTGCAATCCTTAATGGTAATGTTTTTCACTCCTGCGCCAATCTCAGAGCCGATAACAACGCTTCCATGTCCGTCATTCATGGAACACTGGCGGATCACCACGTCCTGGCATGGCGTTTTATAGCGCTTGCCCATATAAATCTTGCCGGATTTGATGGCAATGCAGTCATCTCCTACGGAGAAATGCACGCCTGCGATCTCCACATCCTTACAGCTTTCCGGATCCAGGCCGTCTGTGTTGTGGGAATCCTTTGGGTTGAGCACATCTAGGGCCAGGAAACGAAGATGATTGGAAAAATATGGGTGAATGGTCCAGCTTGGGGAATTCTTTACTGTAATGCCCACCAGGGAAACATCCTCGCAGCCATTTAAGAAAATAGCTCTGGGCCTCCAGGCGGTGACCATCTGCTTACAGTTATGCCACCAGTTGTCATGGCCTGCATTGCCATTTAAGGTTCCCTTTCCGTATACATTCACATGCTTTACGCCGATCCCTGTCAGGAGGCCGCAAAACATACGCTGTGGATCTCCCTCCCAGGTTCCCAGCTGATAATCATCGGTATCATCGGTGCGCCTTACCATACCCGGAAGGTAAGGGAAGCGGTCCCTGTCAACGGTGGCAGACAGCTCTGCTCCTTCTGCCAGCTCCAGATCTATATTGTCCTTTAAATGCAGGCACACAAAGGAATAAGTTCCTGCAGGGATCAGCACACGGCCTCCGGGCGGGCAGCAAAGGATTGCTGTCTGGATGGCCAAGGTATCATCCTTTACCCCGTCGCCTGCGGCGCCGAAATCACGTACATTTAAGGTAACAGTCTCCTTTGCGGTACGGAAGGCAGTCTCAGCCACCAGAACGCCGTCCTTCTTAAGCTCTGCCCTGTATTCGGTATCAGGCAGAAGATCATAGACCGGAGTGATCACGGTGGAAAACGCTCCCCTGCTCTCTCCATTTAAAAACAGCTCATAGGCTTCCTTTGTGTTGTACACGCCGCCGTCTGCCATTTCCAATACGGCAAAACGTGCGCTGTGATAAATTAGTCTGAAATCCATCTCTGGCTTCCTCCCTGTTGGTTTTAATTTTGTGTATAGAATAGCACTGGGGGACAGGAAATTCAACAGTCAGTTCTTCATACGGGTGTGCATTTGTTATTATATTAAAAAAAGCCGGCAGATCCGCCGGCTTTCTCCAAATTCCAGGCTGCCTGTCAGGTGATAGGCGCCGGATTAAAAATACACATATCATTGTGGAACCCGTAAATATCGCTGTAGGGCTGCCTTACCCCGCTTGCCACATCCAGGATCATATCGAAGATCTCCTCTCCCACATCTGCGATGGTCTTTTCACCGGTTGCCACATCTCCTGCGGAAATGTCGATCAGGTCGAACCAGTGGTTCTTCATCTCATTGCGGCTGCAGACCTTAATCACCGGGCTTATATCCAGGCCGTAGGGGGTTCCCCTGCCGGTCATAAATACCTGGAGACCAATGCCGCTGGCTACCTGGCTGGGGCCGCACACAATGTCGCTGGCAGGGGTCGCCCCGTAGATCAGACCATGCTTTGTTGGTTTTTCAGCTGGTGAAAGGACTTCTACAATGGGGCTGGTGCCGCTTTTTGCGATGCTTCCCATGGCCTTTTCAACGATATTGGCAAGACCGCCCTGCTTATTTCCAGGAGTAGGATTGGCGTCGCGGTCTACACCGCCCTCTGCCAGGTACTTATCATACCACTTCATTTCCTCAGCGAGACGGTCCCTGGTGTGGGCATCTGCGCATCGGGCTGCCAGCATATGTACGCCGTCCCGGACCTCTGTTACCTCGCTGAACATAACGGTGGCGCCGCCTCTTACCAGCATATCAGCCGCATAACCGGCGCTTGGATTGGCAGAAACGCCGGAAAAGGCATCACTGCCTCCGCACTGCATACCGATAAACAGCTCGCTTAAGGGAAGCTCCTCTCTTTTTCTCAGGTTCAGCTTTTTAAGTTTCTTCTCAGCCATTTCCATAATGGCATTCATCATGGCATCATGGCCAGGATAATCCTGAAGGGTCAGAACATTTTCCGGGGTAATATCCTCTGGAGGCAGCACACGGTCATAGGTCAGCTTCTCACAGCCCAGCCCCACTACCATGATCTCACCGCCGAAGTTTGGATGACGGATCACATTGGTAATAGCCCGGATAGGAATATGAGCCATAGGAGCGTTGATAGCAACGCCGCAGCCATAGGGGTGGTTTACTGCCACTACACCGTCTACATTGGGATATTTCGGAAGGAGTTCTTTTTTGATCCGCTCCACAGCTACCTTTAAAACACCTGCCGCGCACTGTACGGTGGTAACGATTCCCAAAAGATTCCGGGTGCCTGCAGGGCCCTGGGTATTTTTATAGCCCATCCAGGTGGTGCGGGTCGGGGCCGGGAGCTCTTCCATTTTTACAATATGGGTTCCGTACTCCATATTGTCAAGGGACGGGCTTTCAGGGAGAGCCAGCATATGCTCATTGATCCAGTCGCCCCGTTTGATGTCGTTGATGGCATAGCCAAGAA
This sequence comes from uncultured Clostridium sp., assembly GCA_900549235.1. Taxonomy (GTDB): domain Bacteria; phylum Bacillota; class Clostridia; order Lachnospirales; family Lachnospiraceae; genus Enterocloster. The sequence continues at coordinate 78,940 of URNT01000011.1, forward strand.
CCACTCCGTAGCGGATGATCTCACCGCCTGCGGGGATATCGCAGAGAGCGATCTTGTGGGCCTGAGGGATGTCCTGATTCACCTTCAGCCCTTCCATCACCTCTGTGCCTGCCGCAAGATCCTGTACGGCAACCACTACATTATCCTGCTCTTTGATCTTCACATATAAGCGAGCCATAATAACCTCCTGTATACTGAATTTCTTCTTCTGAGATCATTATAATACATTTTCCTAGATAAATAAAATTAATATTTCTTTCCGGTTCTATCAGTCTTTCTAAGAGTTAATCCCATATTTGGGCAGGCGGTTTACCGTCTCTGCTGCTCCGAACATAATCAGTACAAACAGGATCAGATAGCAGGGATACCAGCGGATGTCAATGTACTGGGCAATCAGACCGAACATCGGCGGGATCAGCGTATTTCCCATATAGGCACAGGCCATCTGCATCCCCATAATGGACTGAGACAGGCCGGGGCCGAAATTCACCGGCGTTTCATGGAGAAGGCTTGGGTAAATAGGAGCACAGCCCAGGCCGATGGTCAGAAGCCCCAGACACAGAACCGTCTCTCCCATAGGAAGGAACAGCAGAAGGACTCCAAGGACTGCCAGTCCCTGTCCCAGGCGTACCATATCTTTATCTCCCAGCTTCATCGCCAGAAAACCTCCTAAAAAGCGTCCCAGGGTAATGCCAAGGTAAAAAAGAGAGGCCCATTTTGCAGCCGTCTGCTGGGGGATTCCCCGGCCCATAACCATATAACTGGCAGCCCACAGCCCTGCGGTCTGTTCCAGGGCGCAGTAGCAGAAGAATGCCAGAAGGACAACCTTGGCTCCTGGAAGGCAGACCAGCTCCCTGATTCTCAGACTCCTCTGCTCCTCCTGTCCCCCTGCCTCTCCCTTCTTCTTTTCCCAGAGAGGAAGGCTGAGAACCAGAATTACAGTCAGGGCCATCTGAATCAGGGCAATGGTTCTGTAGCCGCTGTTCCACCCAAGCCCCCCGGTCAGACAAAGTCCCATAATATAAGGCCCAAGAGTAGCACCCACTCCCCAGAAGCAGTGAAGCCAGCTCATATGGCTTGACTTATAATGGAGGGCCACATAATTATTCAGAGCCGCGTCTATCGCGCCGGCCCCCAGGCCGTAAGGCAGGGCCAGAATACACAGCACCCAGAAGGAGGGCGCCGCAGAAAAGCCAAACAGAGCAGCCGCTGTAAGAGCCACACTGAGGGCCGTTACCCTTCCGGTTCCCAGCGTCCTGGTGAGGCGGTCTGAAAACAGGCTGGAAATAATGGTCCCCACAGAAATGATCATGGATACAAGCCCGGCGTAGGATACCGGCACCTGGAACTGGGTATGCATCCCCGGCCAGGCGGAGCCTAACAGGGCATCCGGCAGTCCAAGGCTGATAAATGCTGCATAAATGATTGGAAGTAATAACATCATCATATTGACACCTCTTGTCTTTTCATAATACGAGTATTATAATAATGCATATTACTGCCGTATTCTATCAAAAAACGGCCAAAAATGAGTAAAATATGGCCAACGCAGAAAGGACGCCCAATGAAAAGCCCAGAGCCCATCCGCATCGATCAGCAGACCCTGGAGGAAACTGTAGCCCACATTACCCCTGATTTTTCCTATATGGCCAATCTGTGCCGCCTGGATCAGTTTCCGGAGGGCACCTTTCCCTGGCACTGGCACAATGAAGCCGAGCTGTTTTACGTGCGCCAGGGATGCCTTGAATATATCACTCCAAAGGAGCGCTGCTTCTTTGATACCGGTGATTTCGGCTTTGTCAATGCCGGAGTCCTTCATCTGACCTGCTGTGATCCAGGAAAGGTCTGTATCCAGGAGGAGCATATTTTCCTTCCCTCCTTTATCGGAGGAGGACCATTAAGCGTAATCGACCAGACCTATGTAAATCCGATCCTTAAGGCTCCGGGGCTGGAGCTTCTCCAGCTAAAGAGAGAGTCACCGGAATGCAGCCGGATCACAGAGCTTTTGTATCACTCATGGGAGCTTTATACCAGACATCCCCCTTTTTTCCAATTAGATGTCCGAACAGTCATGACTGAGGTATGGAAGCTTCTGTTTATTGCCGCCCAGGCCCGCAGACAGGAGACTGCTCCTGGCCAGGATGCGAAAAACCACAAAAACAGTGAGCGGCTGAAAGCCATGATGGCCTTCATCGCCGCCCACTATTCTGAAAAACTGTCCCTGGAAGATATTGCCGCCGCCGGATTTGTCAGTGTCCGGGAATGCTGCCGGTGCTTCAAGGATAATCTTGATGAAACGCCCTTTTCCTACCTGACCGACTATCGGCTTAGAAAAGCAAGGGAGCTTTTAAGCCGCACCGGACTGTCGGTAACCGAAGCGGGGCTGGCCTGCGGATTTTCTACAGTCAGCTACTTCGGGAAGGTTTTTAAAGATAGGTTCGGAATGACACCGAAGGAATTTCAAAGGGCCAATGATCACAGCTCCGGACAGCCTTCCTGAATACCGAAAAAAGCATGAACCTCTACTTCTCATACAGAAATTCCTCTGGCAGCTCCACCTTAAAATCCGCTGCCAGATCCCGAAACTCCTGTGGCTTTATGGTCTGCAGCTTGTCAGGGCGGATGGACAGTACCTTTACCAGAATCTCTGCTGATTTTTCTACGGTGTGCATCAGCCCGAAGGTCAGATCAAAGTCCTCCCCGGAGCAGAACATTCCGTGATGGGCCCACACAGCTACGTTGTAGCGCTCCATCAGGCAGCTGGTAGCCTCGGCAATCTCCCTGCCTCCCGGCACCATCCAGCCTGCTACGCCGATTCCCTCAGGAAATACCACCGGGCATTCTGTTGCCATTTCCCAAAGCTCTCTGGTAAATACCCGGTCCTCTAATGGAAGCACAAAAGTAAGAGCGATTACATTAGCCGGATGGGCATGATAGATCACACGGTGCCGGCCTCCCGTTACTCTCTTTTTAACCTGATGGTTCATCAGATGGCTGGGAAGCTCGCTGGTGGGCCTGCCGCCATTTACAAGACCCCAGCAGATCCGGTACTGCTCTCCCGTCTCATGGATCTCGATCACAGCCGTACTGTCCTCTGGATCCAGAATCACATTGCGGAAAAATTTTCCGCTGCCTGTTACCATAAAATATTCTCCTGCCAGTTCGGGAACACTGGCGCCAATGGGTCTCCATTCTCCATCTGACCTCAGATCCTCACGGACTGCCTCTGCCTCCTCCGGCTTCAGGCGGTAAGTCAGATTCCCGCCGTTTCTTTCATGCCAGTTCTGATGAAATCCATCATCGCACAGACGGATAAAGCCCTGTGCAAAGCCTGCCTCTAATACCTTCATCGATTTATCTCCTTTCAGCCAACACCTGTTTTTCGTACTCCATTACCTTTTCATACCAGCCATCTCCTGCCGGAACGCCTGTCCGCTCACAGAACATATCCCATACATCACCGAAAGGATAGGTTTTCATTTCCTCCTGGCGCATCATAAGCCTTGTAAAATCCCGCTCCTCCTGCAGCCTTGCCATCTCCTCTGAAGGCTGTAAAAGCGCATACAGCAGAGCCTTCTGCATATTTCTCATACCTGTAACCCAGGCGCTGATCCGGTTGATGCTGGCGTCAAAGAAATCCAGCCCCAGGAAAACGCGGTCTGCCCCGCCCCGTATGATCTCCTTTGCGATCTCCCTTGTCTCATCATCAAAAAGCACCACATGGTCGCTGTCCCAGCGCACCGGCCGGGTTACATGGAGAGCCAGCCGGTCAAAGAATAAAAGCATGGAGGAAATCTTATCGGAAACCATTTCCGTAGGATGGTAATGACCGGAATCCAGCAGGCACAAAATATCATTTTTCGCCGCGTAGTTCATATAAAATTCATGGGAACCCACCGTACAGCTTTCCATACCGATGCCAAACACTTTAGATTCTACTGCCACATAAACCTTTTCCCTGTCATAGTCAATGGAAAGAATCTCATCCAGAGACTGCTTCAGCCGCCTTCTGGGGGCCATGCGATCCGCCGGAATATCCTTAAAGCCGTCCGGAATCCAGATATTCATCATACAAGGCTGCCCCAGCTCTGAAGCAAAATATTCGGAAATCCGGATGCAGGCCTGACAGTGGCGCACCCAGAAGCGGCGCACTGTTTCTGATTCGCTGGACAGAGTAGCCGTCTCTGCCAGAGGATGGGAAAACATAGTAGGATTAAAATCAATGCCCAGTCCCCGCTCCTTGGCAAACTCCACCCATTTTTTAAAATGCTTCGGCTCCAGAGCATCCCTGTCTGCCTTCTCTCCCGGTTCAAAAACAGCATAGCTCGCATGAAGGTTGATCTTATGTCTGCCTCCGATCAGCCCCAGAGCCTGATCCATATCTGCCATCAGCTCTTCCGGCGTTCTTGCCCGTCCCGGATAATTTCCTGTAGCCTGGATTCCTCCTGTCAGAGACTCTGCCCCCTCAAAGCCCCGCACATCATCTCCCTGCCAGCAGTGCATGGAAATGGGAATCCTCTTTAATGCCTCAATGGCTGCCTCTGTATCCACTCCCAGCTCTCCATAGCGCTGTCTTACGTACTCATAGCGTTCCTGTAATGTCATTTCTTTTTCCTCCCTGATTTAATCTAAATGAAACAATGGCTTCAGATCCCGGCTTACCGGGCTGTTGTCCTGATTTGTCTCCATGATGTCTGCCATAAAATCCCACCATTTCCGGTTGATCTTTGTATCCGCCGATCGGTCCCACAGCTTCTCATCCTCAAGCTCAATATATCCATAAAGGACATGAGTTTCGGGATCGAGAAAAATAGAATAATTGTGTCCCCCATGGGCATGTATCATTTCCTTCATCTCCGGCCACAGCTCATTGTGGCGGCGCTCATACTCTGCCTCCATTCCTGGGTACAAAAACATTTTAAAGCTCTTTCGTATCATAACGCTCCTCCTGTCCATAGGTTTTGATCTCAAATGACTGGAAAATGGCCTCCCGCACCTGGGACACATCCTCAAATTCTCCGGCTCTCAGCATCTGGGCAGCCAGATTTCCGATGGCAGTCGCCTCAGAAGGCCCGGCATATATGGTTTTTCCTGTTTCTCTGGCAGTCAGGCGGTTCAGATAATCCGCATTGGCCCCGCCCCCTACAATATGGATACTGGAAAAATGCATTCCTGTAAGCTCTTCAATTTCCCGAGCCGTCTCCCCGTAGCAGGCCGCAAGGCTGTTATAGATCACTGCCCCAACCTGTCCTATGCCCTGGGGAACAACCTGTCCTGTCCGACGGCAGAATTCCTGCACCGCCTCTGTCATACTCTCCGGCGCCAGGAAACTCTGGTCATTGCAGTCCACCAGGGAGGAAATGGTCTCCTTAGAAGCCATTTCGCAGATCTCTCCAAAGGAAAGCCCAGGCGCCAGTTCCTTTCTTGCAGACTGGATCATCCACAGCCCCATAATATTTTTCAGGAAGCGGAAGCGTCTGCCATAGCCGCCTTCATTGGTAAAATTGGCCTTCCTTCCCTCCTCTGTACAGATTGCTTCTGGAAGCTCCGTCCCCATCAAGGACCAGGTTCCAGAGCTGATATACAGGATATGTTCTTCTTTGGAAGGGACAGCCAGCACCGCAGAGGCGGTATCATGGGTGGCCGGAAGAACCACCTGGCAGTCAAAGCCCACCTCTTTTTGAAGCTCCTCCCTGAGGTTTCCAACGAATGTCCCCGGCATGGAAAGCTCCTGAAACAGCCGGTCCGGATACCCCAGCTTCTGGATCAGCTCCCGGTCCCAGGCTCCCCCTTTGGGCTCTGCCAGCTGGGTGGTAGTGGCATTGGTATATTCCTGAAGTTTCCTTCCTGTTAACAAAAAGTGGAAATAATCCGGGATCATCAGCAGAGACCAGGCCTGCTCCAGATCCTCAGGATGTTCTTTTTTTATGGCCTGAAGCTGATAAATGGTATTAAAGCTCTGCTTTTGTATGCCGGTGCGCTCATAGAGCTCCTCCGGGGTGATCCTTTCTGTTACCAGCTGAGCCATCCCCTCTGTGCGTGCGTCCCGGTATCCCACCGCATCTCCTATGATCCGGTCCTCCTGATCCAGCAGCACAAAGTCCACAGCCCAGGTATCGATCCCCATGGATACCGGTATCTTTCCAGCCTCTTTGCAGCGGCGCATCCCTTCTTTAATCTCCCGAAACAGCCCTTCTGCATCCCAGCAAAGGTGTCCGTTTTTCATGGACATCCCATTATCAAACCGGTATACCTCCTCGGTCAGGATCCTTCCGTCCTTTACATAGCCAAGCACATGACGGCCGCTGGAGGCTCCTATATCTACCGCAAGATAATACTGTTCCATCTGATTCCCCTCCCTTTTATCTGATAACACAATCATAGCTGAAAAAGGGTAAAAAAATAAGAACGCTATTTTTTTTTAATAACGTCCTTATTTGCAGTTCAGCTTCCCGTTCCTCTTCGGTTTTTCCGGTACTCCCCGGGAGACACTCCATAGACGGCACGGAAAATCCGGTGAAAGTAGCTGGTATTATCATACCCCACTGCCACGCTTATATCCGCCACCGACAGTCCTGTATGGAGCAGAAGAAATACAGCCTGGCTTAACCGCTTCATCTGAAGCAGCTCCTTATAATTATGTCCCGTCAGCCGTTTGATAGCCCGGCTAAGCCAGTATACATCATAGCCAAGGAATCCTGCCAGCTCCGTCAGTTCTCCGTTCCTGTAATTTTCATCAATATACCGGAGCACCCTCAGAGTCAGTTCACGTTCCATGGATCCCCCTTCTGCGCTGAGACAGCCCGTATAATGGGTAAGCTGCAGCATTAGAAGGCCCATAGTGATCTGGTTCATGCTCCGTTTATTCGGCTGGTCATAAAGAAGGGTCCAGACCAGATTCTCCACCAGGTTCTGAACCGGCAGAATCCCTGCCACTTTAAAATGAAGATAATTTTCATAGCCGTTCCCGCTTTTTAAGGTGCTGACCATAAATTCCCTGAGGAGGCTGTCCTCCTCCCCCACCATCTGAAAGGCAGTATCAAAAAATTCCGGCAGAATAATAAAATTCACCGCAATATCCTTCTCTCCCGCAGGAAGAATTTCCTGCCAGGCATGCTGGTTCAGGAAAAGCAGTTCCCCCTCTTTAAGCACCACCTGCCTGCCGTCTACCATATGGGTGGTCTGACCCTGGCACATATAGATCAGCTCTACATAATTATGCCGGTGCCTGGGGAAATGGACAAAGCGGGTATGGGGACGGATGCTGATCAGCTTCCCATGCTGGAGCATTTTTCTGCTGTCTATGACCATGGCCCGGGAATCCATATATCTCTGGCGGTCAATATCCGTCTTGCCGGATAAAAGCTCCTGTTCCTCCTCTGTGATCACACTGAGGGCCTTGATTAAATCAGCGTCCATACTACAGCCTCTCCTTAAAATACCCCTCCGCGCAGTAAATCGCGCCGCAGGGATTATGGGCCAGCACCCGGTCCTTAGCCACCAGGGTAGTAACCGGAGCCTCCGAATTTCTGTAAAACAGGGAATCATGCCCCACACAAAGGCCAAGGGCAATATTAAATTCCGTATGAGCCTCATTTAACAGCCCCGCCTGGCCGATGGGATTGCACATGGCTTCAAACTGGCCCGGATGAATCTTGCCCTCCTCCGGGATCCCTGCCTCCTCCTTGGAAATGCCTCCTGTTTTGCAGATCACAGATACCACCGTAAAGCCATTTCTTCTAAACAGCTCTGCTGTTACTCCTGCTTCCTTACGAAGTCCCTTGCAGAAGGCAAGACCGATCCTTTTATAGCCCATCCGCCTGCAGAACTCTACCGTTTCCTTCAGTCTGGGCCACTGACAGTACCCCTCTGCCTCAATGGAAGAACAATTTACATAAAACCGGTGATTTTCCTCTTTTTCATATTCAGGAAGGAATTTCTGCCTCATATCCACCTGCCTCATAGGGCAGTTCTTTGGCGTTTCCTTCTCACTCTGACCTGCGCAGGCCAGAACCGTACAGTTTGCACAGGTATACATCCGTTGGTCACTCCATTTCTGTTAAAAGAATTTTCTCGATCTCGTCTTGCTTACTCTGGATTTTTTCTTCTGCCGCTGTCTCCATTTCCCTCAGCCTCTCTACCGTCATCAAAACCCTGTCCCTGGTGGCGGAAACCTGGCTCTGGGACTCTTTAATCCGGTTCAACAGAGCCAAATCCACAAAATTTCACGCTTCATCAAGTCAATACCGTGGATCGTACTATGGATATTGTAGCATAGATATGCAGGTATTTCTATCTTTTTCCTGTTATCTGTTACTCTAAAGCAGCACTTTTAAGATAAGTACATAAGGGGAATCTGTGTAAACCGTTTGATTTCAGTTTTAAACATGTATATGCTTAGGATTCAAAAAGAGCCTCAGATTTCTCTGAAGCTCTTTCATCATCATTATAAAATAGAATCAAATGGTATTACATACCCATCTGCTTTGCAACTTCCTCAGCAAAGTTCTCTTCCTTCTTCTCCAGACCCTCGCCTGTCTCGAAACGAACGAACTTCTTGATCTTGATGTTAGCGCCGTTCTCTTTTGCAACAGCTGCTACATACTGGGAAACACTCTGCTTGCCGTCTTCAGCCTTTACATAAACCTGATCTAACAGACAGGTTTCCTTCAGCTCTTTGTTGATACGGCCCTTAACCATGCCCTCGATGATCTTATCGTTTGCATCTGGCTTCTCGTTCTTAGCTGCAGCTGTAAGGATCTCAGTCTCCTTTGCGATATGCTCAGCGCTGACTTCGTCCCTGCTGGTGAACATTGGCTTTAATGCTGCTGCCTGCATAGCTACGTTTCTTGCCATCTCTTTTACAGCATCGTTGATCACATCTGTCTCAACATCTACTAATACGCCAATCTTGCCGCCTGCGTGAATATAAGAAGCAACAAAACCATTTGCCTCCTCAACCTGAGCGAAACGACGGATATTCATGTTCTCACCGATGATAGCGATCTGGGAAGCCAGAGCCTCTTTTACAGTCAGAGTCTCATCCTTTGCCCACTTCTCAGCCATGAAGTCCTCTAAATCAGCAGCTGTCGTATTCAGAGCCTGTGCTGCAACATCAGCAACATAGGACTGGAACTTCTCATTCTTTGCAACGAAATCAGTCTCAGCGTTAACCTCAACAACAACTGCCTTCTTCTCATCAGCTGCTAAAGCGGTAGCTACGATACCCTCTGCTGCGATACGGCCAGCCTTCTTAGCTGCGCCTGCAAGTCCCTTTTCTCTTAAGAACTCAACAGCCTTGTCCATATCACCATCAGTTGCTGCAAGAGCCTTCTTGCAGTCCATCATTCCGGCACCGGTCATCTCTCTTAACTCTTTTACCATT
>URNT01000012.1 GCA_900549235.1 uncultured Clostridium sp.
TATCGGCATTTACCAACTTATGAAAAGATAATCAGAAATTTAGTAAGTTTTTAAACAAAAGAAATTGTATAAAATCATTTCTTCCATTATAATGAAATTAGAAAAAAACAGAAGTTTCATTCATAGAAGGAGGAACAGGTATGAAAGCAAAGAGGGGTATAAGTCTGATACTGGCGGCAGTCCTGGCGATGGGGACTACATTTACCGCATGGGCGGCAGATGAGAAGATCGATACAGTAAGGCTGGAATTTTCTTATGGCAAAGAGCCTGAGAGCGGGGAAGACATCGGGGATATTTCTGTAAAGGCAGCCAGCGACGGATTCTATGTAGAGTCTGCTGAGTATACCAACGCAGAGGATAAGGATACATGGACTGTGGGTGATATTCCGGAGATAAAGATTGAGCTTTCCGCAAAGGACGGCTACCGTTTTTCCTACACTTCCAAGAGCCATTTCAAGCTTTCCGGCTGTGATGCGGATTTCAAGAAGGCAAAAATCTATGATGACGGTGATTTTATGGAGGTTTACGCGGAGTTGAAGCGGATCGGCGGAAAGCTGGAAGGTACCTCTTGGCTGGAGTGGAATGATACCACAGCTGAGTGGGAGGAGATCGACGGAGCAAAGAGCTATGACGTAAAGCTTCTGCGGGATGACAAGACAGTGACCACTGTCAGCACCACAGGAACCTCCTACAATTTTGCGGGATATTTTAACCGGGAAGGCGATTATACCTTCCGGGTAAGAGCCATTGCCAGCTATAACAACAAGACTGGCGAGTGGTCTGATGATTCCGATACCCTGTATGTAGATGAGGATGATGCGGGACGCTTTACCGGAAGCGGACACTGGGTGCAGGATGGCAGAGGATGGTGGTATTCCTATGACGTAGGCGGTTATCCCGCTGACTGCTGGAAGCAGATCAATGGAGCCTGGTATTACTTTGATAATTCCGGTTATATCAAGACCGGCTGGCAGCGGATCGACGGCGATTGGTACTATCTGGGGGGCAATGGCGTGATGCTCACCGGCTGGCAGGCGATCAACGGTCAGTGGTATTACCTGGACGGAAGCGGAGTGATGCAGACTGATTGGCAGTCCGTAAACGGCAGATGGTATTACATGAACAGCAGCGGCGTCATGCAGACTGGCTGGCAGCGGATTGATGGTCAGTGGTATTACCTGGATTCAAGCGGAGCCATGACCACCGGCTGGCAGGCAGTCAATGGAAAATGGTATTACATGGGAAGCAACGGCGTGATGTTTTACAACACATGGACACCGGATGGAAGATACGTAGACGGATCCGGAGCCTGGGTACAGTAAAACTTTATAAATCAGATAAAAGCAGGGCGGCAGTTTCACAAGACTGCCGCCCGTTTTGCCTGCATAAAGCAGTTATACCAGACTGGTACAGCAGCTGTGGGAAGCCAGGGTAACTGTCTCGGTAGCCCGGGTATAAAGATAGATCTGGTTGGAAAGGCGGTCCGAAGCAGGGACCTCAGAATCATTGATCTGTGTGACCAGGCGGCTCATTTCCTCATAGGAAATATCGCCGTCGTCAGGAAGGATAAGAACTTCATGGATGCTGGATGGAAGGATGATCAGATCCCGCTCTGTGCCCTCCGCGAAGTTTTTCAGTACATCTTTATAAAGCATACACACAGCTCCGTGGATGCCGCAGGTATTGGTAAGGACGTAAAAGGGGGCGGGGACGGTTTCAAGATCAGGAAGTTCTAGCTCATAGCCGTTTTCTTCCATCAGCTCCTCCAGGATACAGGCCATGCTTGAGATTACAGGAGGGAAGATCCTTGGGGAGTTTTCCATGGCGATCTGCCACAGCTCCTCTGGAGTGGTGTTCCAGATCTTCAGATGTTCATTGTGGATCAGGGCGGTCATCAGGCTTTGGTCATCCTCCTGAAGACAGAGATAAAATACCACCTCCAGATCCAGCCAGGGAATATGTGGGATCTGTTCCAGAAGAAGGGTATTGGATTCCCTGTGGATCAGCCTTGAGGCGATCCGGGGCTTCATGGCAGAAAAGTCAGACAGGCGCCTGCAGTCAGGAAGAGGCGGCTGGTCATGGCTTTGGTAGAGGGAGAGCAGTTCTGCTGTAATATCAGCCAGAGGACGCCCCTTTTTATACTGGTCATAGCAGGAATTTAAGTAGATGGCCGGTGCGACGGAGGAGCTGCCGCGGCTGATGCACAGGCCGTCTAGGATCAGGCCGTTGTTCTTTGGCACCTTGCGCAGGGTAAGCTGATACTCCTTTCCCAGTGACAGAGCCATCTGTTCTTTTACTGTGTTGAGAAATGTTTCGTATATCAAACGATATACCTCCTTTGTAATATAATATTTATGCAAACTGAATGGACAGTTACATATACCGCAGGTGGATCAGCAGCTCCGAAATGGGGCAGAATGAAGAATAACAGATCAGGTATGGAAAACCTGTATTTTTGTGAAAATGAAACTGATTTCAGCTTAATCCATGGAGGGGCATTTGTCAAGCAAAAAAATATAAAAAAAGGGCTTGCAATTTTTGGAAAGCTATGATAATATACTAGAGATGCGTCTGTAGCTCAGTGGATAGAGCAGTGGCCTCCGGAGCCGCGTGCGGAGGTTCGATTCCTCTCAGACGCATGTTTGATACCTTAATTGCATTACATCGAAGAGCCAGGGGAGACCCTGGCTCTTCGATGTTTTTTGATAAAAAGATTGTTGTCTTTCAGAACCCATGATAGAATAGAGAAATAAATGTGCCGGCGGCACAAAGAGGAGAAGGGAAACCGCTATGGATGAACGTCAGGAAGTGATCGGTTTAGCAAAACGTATTCTGGAAAGCTATTTTTGCAGGGGGGAGGTGGAATACCTGATCTCCACCTTTTCAGATGATATTGTCTGGGTAGGCGGAGGATGGCGCCATACTGCAGAAGGTAAGGAAGCGGTGGCGGCCTGGTTCAGAGAGGGTCAGAAGGATGTGACACCCTGCCTCATGACAGAGGAGGTATATGAGTACCGGAAGCTGACGGAAGGCTGCTACCTCTGTGAAGCCCGCAGCAACATCCATTCGGAGGATGGGTCAGAGGTGTGCCTGGATATGCATCAGAGGTGCACTTTTGTATTCCGCAGAGAGGGAGATGTACTTAAGACAGTCCATATCCACAATTCTCTGCCTTATGAGGCCCTGAAGGAAGATGAGCTTTTTCCCGATCAGTACGGGAAAAACCGCTACCAGCGCCTTTTAAATGAATATCAGAAGCAGAAGGAAAAGAATCTGAGAGACAGCGAGCTGGTGTACCTGGCTATGAAGGATACCACCATCTGCGATTACAGCTATGATCCGGTCAGGAAAAGCATTGACATACCGGATTATATGGCTGCGCGCTATGGGTGGGCTGCACATTATGAGGGGATGCCTGAGAGCTTTGCTGCTGCTTATATCGATGAGGCTACAAGGGATGCCTTCTGTCAGATGTATTACGCCATTGACCGGGGAGAGCCCTTTGCTACCTGCGAGTTTCATGTAAAGGGGACAGATACCTGGATCAGGAACAGCATGTTGAGGGTGGGGACTATGGGAGGCGGGTCTTCTCAAAGCGTTGTGGGGATCGTAGAGGACATTTCCCTGGCAAAATGGACAGAAAATATCTATTCCAGGGTGATCAATGCCCTTGGAGAGATCTATTTCGGCAATTATTATGTAGATGGAAAGCTGGATCGCTACCGGGCTTTAAAGCAGCTTAAGGGGGTAGAGGCTTATATACCGGTGGAGGGGACTTATTCGGAGGTTATTGGCTGGTATATTAAGTGGTTTGTATACAAAGATGACCAGGCGCTGCTGACGGAGCGTCTGGAGCTGGGTTATATTATGAACCATCTGAACCGGGACAGCAGAAGCTACACCATTGAGTACAGGAGGATCCAGGATCAGGGCATATACTGGTACCGCCTGCAGGTGATCTTTATGGATGAGGAGGAGGACCGTGTCCGCCATTTTATCCTTGCCTTCCAGAACATTGATGAGGAATATAAGGAAAAGGAATTAAAGGATAATTCCCTGGAGCTTTTAAGAGATGCTTATTACCGGATCAGCTGTGTGGATCTGGAAAATAATTCCATGACCACTATCAAACAGTTTAGCGGTGAGGTGGAGGAGGTGATCCGGAGGTCTAAGGATTACCGGGGAACCATTCTTTATATGTCTGAGCATATTGTGTTTCCTGCTGACCAGGAAGCATTTAAAAATATAATGATGCCGGAAAATTTAAAGAGAGTCTTTGACAGAGGCGCCCGGTATGTGGATATAACCTATCAGTGCAGGATCCGGGGAGAGTACCGCTGGGTACGCTCGGAGCTGGTGCCCATGAACTCTTATACAGAGGCTTCCCCAAGGGTCATGTGGTATGTGAAAAATATATCAGAAGAAAAGGCCAGGGAGACGGAGCTTTCCAGACAGCTCTTAAAATCCAACGCGGAGCTCCAGCTTTCCCTCCAGACCGAGGAGCAGTACCGCCAGGCCATTCTTTCAGAGGCGGTGGTAGCCTATCAGATCAATGTAAGCAGGGATCTTTTAGAGCAGGAGATCATACAGAGGATCGACGGGCAGGATATACCGGTGCTGTCCCGGATCGGAATGGAGCCGCCCTGCTCCTATGAGGAATTCTGCCAGCGCTGGTCTGTCTTTGTGACGGCAGATACAAAGGAGGCTTATATGCAGATGGTCTCCTGCGGGGCCCTGTTACAGGCCTTTGAGGCAGGCAAACGGGAGCTGACACTGGAATATAAATCAAAAGATATAAGAGGGGAGGAGATTTTTGTACGCCAGACCCTTCTTCTGACCCGGTCTGAGCCCTCAGGAGACATACTGGGCCTGTGCTTCGCGAAGGATATAACAGAGCTGCGCCAGAGGGAGAGTGAGACCAGAAAGGCCCTTCAGGAGGCTTTTGAAGCTGCTAACCGGGCAAACCAGGCAAAATCAGAGTTTCTTTCCCATATGAGCCACGACATCCGCACGCCCATGAACGGAATCATCGGCATGACTGCCATCGCGGAGAACAGCCTGGAGGATAAGGAAAGACTGAGGGACTGCCTCCATAAGATCTCTGTTTCCAGCCGCCATCTGCTGGCCTTGATCAATGATGTGCTGGACATGAGTAAGATTGAGTCCGGGAAAATGGACCTGACCGAGGAGGAGATCAATCTTTCTGACCTGCTCGATACCCTTCTGGCTATGGTGCGCTCTTCAGTCCAGGAAAAGGGCCATGAGCTGGAGATCCATATCGGGCAGATCCGCCATGAACGGATCGTAGGAGACAGCCTGCGGATCCAGCAGGCCTTTATGAATATTATGAGCAATGCCATCAAATACACCCCTGAGGGAGGACGGATCCGCCTTTTTATCTCAGAAAAAGAGGGTGCGGAGGTTCCTTCCGGAAGAAACCGGGTGGGCTGCTATGAATTTATTTTTGAGGACAATGGCATCGGCATGGAGCCGGAATTTTTGAACCATATATTTGAGCCCTTTATACGGGCGGATGACATCGCTGTGAGGCAGATCCAGGGGACAGGCCTTGGAATGGCCATTACTAGAAACATTGTACGCATGATGGATGGTGATATACGGGTGGAGAGTGCCCCTGGGAAGGGCAGCCGGTTTATTGTGACGATCTATCTGAAGGTACAGGAGGAAGCTCCGGCCTGTGAGCTGAAGGGACTGAGGCTTCTGGTGGCAGATGATGATAAGGGGGCCTGCGAAAGTGCCTGTCATATCCTTGATTCTCTGGGAATAATAAGCAGGGGGGTAACAAGCGGCAGAGAGGCGCTTAAGGAGATCCGGAGGGCCAGTGAAGAGGGAGAGCCTTATTTTGGAGTGCTGTTAGACTGGCATATGCCGGAGATGGACGGGATCCAGGCGGCAGAGGCCATCCGGCAGGCTGCGGGAGAAGGGCTTCGGATCATCCTTACCTCCGCCTATGACTGGTCTGACATGGAGGGGGAGGCCCAAAGGGCCGGGGCAGACGCCTTTATCAGCAAGCCCCTGTTCCGCTCCAGGCTGGTCCATTTATTTAAAAACATCCTTTCAGAGGGGCTGGAGGAAGGGAAAACGGCTATGGAGCAGGTGGAGCGTTTTGACTTTCGGGGAAAACGGGTGCTGGTAGTCGAGGATAATGAGCTGAATATGGAGATCGCCACAGAGATCCTGAAGGCCACAGGTCTGACGGTGGAGCAGGCGGTGGACGGAAAGGAGGCTCTTACAAAGGCAAAAGAGTCCCCGATGGGGTATTATGATCTGATCTTTATGGATATACAGATGCCTGTGATGAATGGCTGTGAGGCGGCAGCTGCCATCCGGAGGCTGGGCCGTCCGGATATGGAACAGATCCCCATTATTGCCATGTCGGCCAATGCCTTTGCCGAGGACGTTCAGAAATCCAGGGAGGCCGGGATGAATGAGCATATCCCAAAGCCAATTGACCTGGATCAGCTTATGAGGACCCTGAAGCACTGGCTGGGAACGGGCCGGCATTGACAATAGTGGGTATTCTTTGTACAATAGCAGAACGGAGGGCTTAAGATGACACTTAAGAAATTTTATGATGAAATAGAGGGAAACTACGAGCATATGCTCCAGAGGATGATGGGAAATGAGTGTCTCATCCGGAAATTTTTAAAAAAATTTATCCAGGATGGTACCTATGAGGAACTTAAGCAGGCAATGGAACTAAAGGACTGCGATGGAGTGTTTCGGGCAGCCCATACCCTGAAGGGGATCACAGGGAATCTGGGACTGGAGCCTCTTTATAAAGAGAGCGCCGAGCTGACAGAACTGACCCGCTATGGAGATATGAGACAGGCGGACGAGAGCTTTGAGCGGCTCAAGGAGCAGTATGAAAAAATTTTACAGAAGATTGATTTAATTGATTAGACAAGGAACACAAAATGGATACAAGACCAATGATCCTCATCGTAGATGATGTGGAGTTGAACAGGGCATTTTTAAATGATATGCTTGAGGATGAATACAGAATCATGGAGGCGGCAGACGGAAAGCAGGCGGTTGCCTGCCTGGAAAAACACGACAAGGAGATCGATGTGGTATTGCTGGATGTTGTGATGCCTGTGATGGACGGCTTTCAGGTTCTGGAGGTGATGAACGGGCGGGGCTGGATCCGGGATATTCCTGTGATCATGATTTCGGCAGAAACCTCCTCAGCCTATACCAATAAGGGTTTTGAGATGGGAGTGACCGACTATATCAGCCGCCCCTTTGATTTCTGCACGATACGGCACCGGATCAAAAATACCATTATGCTCTACGCAAGACAGAGGGCCCTTCAGGGGACGCTCAGAGAGCAGATCCGTGAGAAGGAGCGGAACAATACGCTGATGGTTGACATTTTAAGTACCATTGTAGAATTCCGAAACGGCGAATCCGGCCTTCATGTGCTGCGGATCCGGGTGATCACAGAGATTCTTTTAGAAGAGCTTGCGTCCCGTTTCCCTCAGTACGGCCTTACCCAGAAGGAGATTGTGTCCATATCCAATGCGGCGGCTCTCCATGACATAGGGAAGGTGGCTATCGACGAGCACATTTTAAATAAGCCCGGCAGGCTGACAGCAGAGGAATACGAGAAGATGAAGGAGCACACCGTCCTTGGGGCGGGTATGCTTGAAAAAATACTGTACGGACGAGAGGAAGCCATGATGCGCTACGCCCGGGCTATATGCCGGTGGCACCACGAGCGGTGGGACGGCGGCGGTTATCCTGACGGGCTTTCGGGAGATGAGATTCCCCTCTGCGCCCAGGTGGTGTCTCTGGCAGACGTATACGATGCCCTGGTAAGTGAGCGGGTGTATAAGCCGGCTTACAGCCACGAAAGGGCCATGGAGATGATCCGCCTGGGAGAGTGCGGCCAGTTTAACCCAAGGCTTCTGGACTGCCTTCAGGCGGTGGCAGAGGATTTAGAGGAACGGATCAGGGAAAAAAGCTCAGATGACGGGCTTCAGTTTGACGTGGAGGAGATTTCCAGGGAGATCCTTAAAAAGAAGGAGGATCTGGAGCCCTCTGAGCGCACCATGTATCTGCTGGAGCGGGAGCGGGTGAAATATCAGTTCCTGGCAGACCTTTCCAATGAGATCTTGTTTGAATATGACGCTCAGGAGGATGTTCTTACCTTTTCCGAACGGGGTCATACGGAGCTGGGACTGGAGCCGCTGTACGCCCAGGCCGGACGTTACCGGACGCAGGTTCCTGTTCTCTCTGAGGAGGATACAGCGGATCTTTGGGAACATGTTTTTTCCACTACGCCGGAGCAGCCTTTTTTTAAGAAGCAGTACCGGGTGATCAGGCCGGACGGCGAGAGGATCTGGTATGAATTTATTGTCCGCTCCCTCTGGAGCAGCGGCGCGGCTTATGAGGGCTTCATCGGAAAGATGAGTAATATCCACGCACAGAAGGAAGAGACAGCCCGCCTAAGAGAGATGGCTGAGCGGGATTCCATGACACACCTCTATAACCGGGCAGCGGCCAGGCGGCTGATCCATGAAAGCCTGGAGGATCACCCAGAGCAGAGGGCGGCCATGCTGTTCTTTGATATGGACAGCTTTAAACAGGTAAATGATACATACGGCCATACCTTTGGAGATGAGCTGCTGAAATTTGTAGCCTCCGTAGTCTGCTCTAATATCCGTGAGGATGATATTGCGGCAAGGCTGGGAGGAGATGAATTTATTATTTTCCTTAAAAATATTCATGGCCGCCAGGATGCGGAGCTGAAGGCGGAGTTTCTGTGCGGCGTGCTGAGCGGCGATTTCCAGGGCCATGTTTTTTCCGCAAGCATTGGCTGTGCCATGTATCCGGAGGACGGAACAGACTATGAGTCCCTCCTCTACCGGGCGGATCTGGCTCTTTATAAGGCCAAGGGGAAAGGAAAAAGCAGGTATGCATTTTTAAGCCCGCAGGAGGATGAGGCATCACAGGGAACGGCTACAGGCTGATTGCATTTTTTCCGCGTTTTTGCTAAAATAGAGCGGAGTAGGAGGATACAATATGAGACAGAAGAGAAGAAGAAGCACTCTGCGCCGCAGGAGCAATATAGATACGGAGAGATGGATCAAGATCGGAGCCATTGCGGCAGGCGTAATCCTGATCGCGGCGCTTATTATCTGGCTTATGGGCCGCAGGCTGGAGGGGGGAACTGACTCTGCAGCCGATACGGGCATTGAGGTGGAGGTAAAGGGCAGTGATCCCCAGACACAGCAGGAGCAGACAGAGCCGGATACCAGCCTCAAAAAGGATGAGGTACCAGAGATCAGTGACTTGATGAACCGCTATTTCCAGGCAAAGCTGGATCAGGATACGGAAACTCTTCTCAGCATGTTCGGCCGTTCGGGAGAGGACGGAGCCGAAGAGCTGGCGGCTCAGTTGAGGGCGGAAAATGCCAGCGTAGAGGATTACCGGAATATTTCCTGCTATACAAAGCAGGGCCTGACAGAGGGCTCCTATCTGGTGTATGTAACTTATGAGATCAAATTCAAGCGAGTAGATACTCTTGCGCCGGGGCTGATGTGGTGCTATGTGGTGACAGGAGAGGACGGCAGTCTGGTGATCCGTGAAAATGTCATCGGAGACGAGGCAGACTTTGTGGCAAGGGAAAACCAGACGGATGAGGTAACCCGTCTTTCCGATGAGGTAAATGAAGCCCTGCGCCAGGCTATCGAGTCAGATACCCTTCTTGCGGGGGCCTATAAGAACTTAAGAGGCGGGGCTGTGATAAACGATCCGGAGGGAGAGGGACAGGACAGCGAGGTATCTCTCATAGATGAGAGTACGGCAGAGACCTCCGAAAGCCAGGAGGAGACTTCCGCAGAGGCAGAAACCTCCCAGGAGGCGACCGCCCCTTCTGAGGAAAACAGTACCGCAGCGGAATAAATTCACATAGTTAGAGGAAGAAGAAACGATATGGATGTAAAGGATTTTAATTTTGACCTCCCTCAGGAGCTGATCGCCCAGGATCCTCTGGAGGACAGGTCTTCTTCCAGGCTTTTAGTGCTGGATAAGGATACAGGAGCGGTGACCCACCGCATTTTCAAGGATATAACCAGTTACTTAAGGCCGGGGGATTGTCTTGTGATCAACGATACAAAGGTAATACCGGCCCGTTTGTTCGGTGTAAAGAAGGATACAGGAGCAAAGATCGAGCTCCTTCTGTTAAAGCGCCGGGAAAATGACATCTGGGAGACTCTGGTAAAGCCGGGAAAGAAGGCAAAGCCAGGGACGGTGATCGATTTTGGAGAAGGGCTTCTCACAGGAACTGTTCTTGAGACAGTGGATGACGGGAACCGTCTGGTTCAGTTCCGGTATGAGGGGATTTTTGAGGAGATCCTGGATCAGCTGGGACAGATGCCCCTGCCTCCCTATATCACCCACCAGCTAAAGGATAAGAACCGCTATCAGACCGTTTATGCAAAGCATGAAGGATCTGCGGCGGCGCCTACGGCGGGACTTCATTTTACAACGGAGCTGTTACAGGAGATTGAGAACATGGGAGTAACCATTGCCCATGTGACCCTTCATGTGGGCCTTGGTACCTTCCGTCCGGTTAAGGTGGAAAATGTGCTGGAGCACCATATGCATTCCGAGTTTTACATGGTAGAGGAATCAGAGGCGGCCAAGGTCAATGCTGCAAAGGCAGCTGGCGGCCGTGTGATCTGCGTAGGCACTACTAGCTGCCGCACTGTGGAATCCGCCTCCACAAAGGATGGGATTTTAAAGGCAGGAACCGGCTGGACGGAGATCTTTATCTATCCGGGCTATCGGTTTAAGGTTCTGGACGGCCTGATCACCAATTTCCATCTGCCGGAGTCCACTCTGGTGATGCTGGTCAGCGCCCTGGCGGGAAGGGAGCATATCCTGGCGGCCTATGAGGAGGCGATACGGGAGCGTTACCGGTTTTTCTCTTTTGGGGATGCCATGTTCATAGCCTCCCACCCGGAAGAAAAGGAAGGCCGGTAATGGAGGAGCGTCTGAACAAATGGCTTGGCCGTATGGGGGTCTGTTCCCGGAGGGAGGCGGACCGCCTGATCGAGGAAGGAAAGGTACTGGTGGACGGCGTGCCTGCTCTTGTGGGTCAGAAAGTAAGCCCTGGCCAGCAGGTGATCTGCGAAGGCCGCGTTGTAAAAGAAGAGGCACCTCCGGTACTTCTTGCTGTATATAAGCCCAGGGGGATCGTATGCACCACCTCGGATAAGGACCGGGCAGAAAATATTGTGGAGTTTCTGAACTATCCGGAGCGGATCTATCCGGTAGGCCGCCTGGACAAGGACTCAGAGGGCCTTCTTTTGATGACCAACCAGGGAGATCTGGTGAATAAGATCATGCGGGGCGGGAATGCTCATGAGAAAGAATATATCGTTACCATCGATTGCCCTGTTACAGAGTCCTTTCTTAAAAAAATGGCCGGCAGTCTGTGGCTTTCAGAGCTTCAGACATGGACCCGCCCCTGCAGGGTAAGGCGTCTGGGAGAGAATACCTTTTCTATCATTCTGACCCAGGGACTGAATCGTCAGATCCGCCGGATGTGCCAGGTCTGCGGCTGCCAGGTGCGGCGCTTAAAGCGGATCCGGATTATGAATATTGAGTTAAAGGGGCTTGAGGAGGGAGAATACCGGGAGATAACAGGGGCTGAGTCAGAAACCCTGCTGCAGGCCCTGGCTTCCTCCTCCGGTCTTTCTGTAAAGGAGCGTCAGGCTCATAAAGATTAGGAGAATCCTATGGATAAGAGAATTCAGAGAATGAAAGAACTGATCCCTGTGCTTCGGGAGGCGGGAAAGGCTTACTACCAGGAAAGCCGGGAGATCATGAACAATTTTGAATATGACAGACTGTATGACGAGCTGGGTTCTCTGGAACAGGAAACCGGCGTGATTCTGTCAGGAAGCCCTACCCAGTCTGTGGGTTATGAGGTCCTCAGTGAGCTTCCAAAGGAGACCCATGAATCCCCCATGCTTTCTCTGGATAAGACAAAAAGCGTGGAAGCCCTGGGAGAATGGCTTGGAAGCCAGAAGGGCCTTCTGTCCTGGAAAATGGACGGTCTTACTATTGTACTTACCTATGAGGGCGGCAGCCTTGCAAAGGCAGTTACAAGAGGAAACGGGGAGATCGGCGAGGTGATTACAAACAACGCCAGGGTATTTTCCAATATTCCTCTGTCGATTCCCTATAAGGGCCAGCTGGTGCTCCGCGGGGAGGCTGTGATCACCTATTCTGATTTTAAGCGGATCAATGACCAGATCGAGGATATAGATGCCAGATATAAAAACCCCAGAAATCTCTGCAGCGGATCCGTCCGTCAGTTAAACAGCCAGATTACCGCAGAGCGGAACGTGCATTTTGAGGCTTTTGCCCTTGTTAGCGCAGGGGGAGTAGACTTTGAAAATTCCAGGGCTGCGCAGTTTCGGTGGCTGAAGGACCAGGGCTTTGAGGTGGTAGAGTACAAAGAGGTCACAGCAGAAACCATAGCCCGGGGAGTGGATGAGTTCGAAAAAAAGATAACCCATATGGACATTCCCTCAGACGGACTGGTGCTTTTATATGATGATATTGCCTATGGGGAGTCTTTAGGCCGGACAGCCAAATTCCCCCGGAATGCCATTGCCTTTAAGTGGCAGGATGAGATTCGTGAGACCACCCTGTCTTACATCGAATGGAGCCCCTCCAGAACCGGGCTCATCAACCCGGTGGCTGTATTTGACCCGGTGGAGCTGGAGGGAACCACGGTAAGCCGGGCCAGCGTCCACAATATCAGCATTATGGAAAGCCTGGAGCTGGGAGCGGGAGATACCATCACCGTATATAAGGCCAATATGATCATTCCCCAGATCGCTGATAACCTGACCCGCAGCGGCGTCCGGGATATACCAAAGAGGTGCCCGGTCTGCGGCGGCGAGACGAAGATCCGCAGCCTGAATGACGTAAAGAGCCTGTACTGCATGAATCCGGACTGCCAGGCAAAAAAGCTTAAAAGTTTTGCACTGTTTGTCAGCCGGGACGCCTTGAACATCGACGGCTTTTCAGAGGCCACTCTTGAAAAGTTTATCGGAGCCGGATTGATTCACGAATATGCGGATATGTTCCATCTGGACCGCCATGAGGAGATGATCGTTCAGATGGACGGCTTTGGAAGGAAATCCTATGACAAGCTGACAGCGGCTATCCGGACAGCCTCCCATACCACCCTTCCCAGGGTGATCTACGGCCTTGGCATCGCAGGCATCGGACTTGCCAACGCCAAGCTGCTCTGTAAGCGGTTTGGTTTTGACTTTGAGCGCATGCGCCATGCAAAGACAGAGGAACTGACGGAGGTGGATGGAATCGGAGAGGTTCTGGCACAGGCCTGGACCGATTATTTCTCCTCTGAAAAAAATAATCAGATCGTGGATCATCTCCTTGCCGAGCTTGTGATCGAGAAAGAACAGGCCGAGGAGCAGGAAACACCTGTTTTTGAGGGTATGACCTTTGTGATAACCGGTTCTGTGGACCATTTTGCCAACAGGAAAGAGCTGCAGGCGGTGATTGAGAGCCGGGGAGGAAAGGCCACAGGTTCTGTTACCTCCAAAACCACCTATCTGATCAACAATGACTCTGCATCCAATTCTTCAAAGAATAAAAAGGCAAAGGAGCTGGGGATTCCTATCCTTACGGAGGAGGATTTCTTAAGGCTGCTTGAGAAGGGAGGGGAAGAAGATGCCCATTAAGGTACAAAAGGAGCTGCCTGCAAGGGCGGTCCTGGAATCTGAAAATATATTTATCATGGATGAGGACCGGGCCATGAGCCAGGACATACGCCCCCTGGAGATTCTGATCCTGAATCTGATGCCTCTTAAGGAGGAGACGGAGACCCAGCTGCTCCGCGCCCTTTCCAATACGCCCCTTCAGGTAGACTGTACCTTTCTGATGCTTTCCACCCATGTGTCAAAGAACACATCGGCCAGTCATCTGAATAAGTTTTATATTACCTTTGAGGATATAAAAAAGAAGAAGTTTGACGGTATGATCATCACCGGGGCGCCAGTGGAAAACCTGGAATTTGAGGAGGTCAACTACTGGTCGGAGCTGTCCGGGATCATGGAGTGGAGCAAGAGCCATGTAACCTCCACTCTCCATATCTGCTGGGGAGCTCAGGCCGGACTTTACTATCACTACGGGATCCGCAAGTATCCAATGGATAAAAAACTGTCCGGGATCTATGAGCATAAGGTGCTCAACCGCAAGGTGCCTCTGGTGCGCAGTCTCAACGATTATTTTATGGCCCCTCATTCACGTTATACGGAGGTCAGGAAAGAGGATATTAAAGCTCACAGTGAGCTGACCATTCTGGCAGAGTCTGAGCTTGCGGGAGTATTTCTGGTGATGAGCCGGGACGGCCGGCAGATCTTTGTCCAGGGCCATCCTGAATATGACAGAATGACCTTAAACAACGAATATCACCGGGATCTTAAAAAGGGCCTGGATCCGGAGGTGCCTTATCATTATTATGAGCATGACGATCCATTTTCCGTACCGGTCCTTACCTGGAGGAATACCTCCAATACCCTGTATACCAACTGGCTGAATTATTATGTATATCAGGTGACCCCCTATCTACTGGACGGGGATGAATAAACGCAGCAGATCACACAGGGCCGGTATCCTGATATGAGATGGGATGCCGGCTTTTTAAGAAAATAAGAGACAGGGGGAAGAAGATGGGTGAGAGAAATACAGAGGAGCTGGCCAGGGCCTATGAGCTTTTGCGGGAGACCAATGACCGGCTCTACAGTACCATGAAGGCATTTCAGATTGCAGCTGAGGAATCAGGAAGCCTGGTATTTACCTATGATACGAAGAAGCAGACCATCCTGGCGGATCCCAGGACAGCAGCGGCTTTCGGTGTAAGTACGATTCAGAACGGTGTACCCTATGAGATGGTAAAGCTGGGGATCGTAACAGAGGATACAACAGCGGAATATATCCGCATCCATGAGGCTATGATCCAGGGAGAGCAGGAGGCAGGCGGGATTGTAAAGCTGGTTCAGGTAGATGGCACCCAGGCAGTCTATGAGCTGAAATTTAGAGCGATCCTGACAGAGGAGGGAAAGCCCTCCGGAACAGCGGTGGGCATTTACCGGGACATTACCAGGGATTATCTGAAAAATAAAGAGCAGGAGTGCCGGCTGGAACGGATCCTTCAGAGCATGCGGGACGAATATATCGGCATTATGCTGGTGGATCTGGAGGAGGATACATATGAACTCTTATCCTATGAGTCCGTCGGCTCCTTCTGGCTGCCCTTAAAGGGCTGCTACAACTGGGTTCTTGCCTACGTAGCCGATGCCCTTGTAGCGGAGGAATACAGAGAAGAATTTCTCCGTTTCGGCAGTATTTCCTATCTGAGGGAGGTTCTGTCCGGGGAGTCAAGGGTTGAGATGGAGTTTATGACCTCCGATGAAACAGCAAGCTGGCAGAGGAGCGTTTTTAAGGGCGCCGAGTACCGAACGGAGGAGGGAAAAAGGGTCCCTGTGAAGGCGGTGCTTTATATGATGGACATCGATCAGCAGAAAACCGAGCGGCTGCGCCAGCAGCAGGCCATTACAGAGGCCTACCGGTATGCGGAAGCAGCCAGCGAGGCGAAATCCAGCTTTCTTTCCCGGATGAGCCATGACATCCGCACTCCTATGAACGCTATTATAGGGATGACAGCTATCGCAGGGACTCATCTGGACAATCCCCAGCGGGTGGGGGAATGCCTTGGCAAGATCACCAGTGCCTCCAGGCATCTTCTGAGCCTGATCAATGAGGTTCTGGATATGAGCAAGATCGAATCAGGCGCCATCCAGCTCCAGTCAGAGGCCTTTCATCTGGGGGAGCTGGTCGACAATACGGTGACTATGATCCTGCCTCAGATTCAGGAGCGGCAGCACCAGTTCCGTGTGAATCTGGAAAATCTGAAGCATGAATATGTCATCGGCGACAGCTTAAGGCTTCAGCAGGTCTTTGTAAACCTGATGTCCAACGCGGTGAAATATACCCCCGACGGCGGTGAGATCACATTTTCCATTAGAGAACGGCGGGCAGGGGGAGGCTTCGGCCTGTATGAATTTGTATTTGAGGACAATGGCATCGGCATGAGCGAGGAATTTCAGAAGGTGCTGTTTGAGCCATTTACAAGGGCAGAGGAGGGAACTGCCGGTGCGGCAGCAGGTACGGGCCTGGGAATGGCTATTACCAGGAATCTGATCCGTATGATGGACGGGGACATACAGGTAGTCTCCAGCTTGGGGGACGGCTCCCGTTTTACTGTTACCCTCCAATTAAAGCTCCAGGAGGACAGAGCTGACTTTCTCACGGAGCTTAAGGATCTGCCGGTGCTGGTGGTGGATGACGAGGCAGGGGTCTGCGAGAGCACCTGCATTATCCTTGATTATATTGGTATGAAGGGAGAATGGTGCCAGACAGGAGAGGAGGCCGTAGAGCGGACATTAAGGCGCCACCGTCAGGGAGAGGACTACTTTGCTGTGATCCTGGACTGGAAGATGCCTGGTATGGACGGTGTGGCCACTGCCAGAGAGATCCGCCGCCGGGCCGGGGCGGATATTCCCATTCTGTTCCTTACAGCCTATGACTGGTCTGAGATTGAGCAGGAGGCCAGAGAGGCAGGGGTGGATCATTTTCTCACTAAGCCTCTGTTTAAAAGCCGCCTGATCAGCCATTTTAAGGGGATTTTAAAGAAGGAGGAGCGGCAGGAACCTGAACTGGGCCTTGAGGGGCTGAGGCTTCAGGACCGGCAGGTGCTCCTTGCCGAGGACAATGAACTGAATGCGGAGATCGCCAGTGAGCTGATCTCCATAACCGGAGCCTCGGTTCTGTGGGCGAAAAACGGCAGGGAGGCCGTCCGGATGGTGGAGGAGGCAGGGGAGGGACAGATTCAGCTGGTGCTGATGGACATCCAGATGCCCTGTATGAATGGCTATGAGGCGGCTGCGGCTATCCGGCAGCTGAACAGGGAGGATGTAAAGAGCCTGCCCATTGTGGCCATGACAGCCAATGCCTTTACAGAGGATGTAAACCGGGCGGCCGCAGCTGGTATGGACGGTCATATTTCAAAGCCCATTGACATCCGGCAGCTGGCTCAGACCCTGAAAAGGTATCTTACGAAAATATGAAAATTCATTGAAACGGTCGCAAAAGACAAAAAGATGTGGTATACTTAATTGATATGTTAAGAGAAAAAGGGAAGGAGTGCCTTTATGCTGAACGAGGAGAAGGTTAGATATATGACAGAGCTGGCCATATTTGAAAAAAAGGAAGGCAGAAAGATATTTCCGATCAACCGCTATTTCAGGAAAGACTATGTCGGCGGGCAGCTGTTCCGCTCCTTTTTCGGGTATACCTTCTGCTTTATCCTGATACTCCTTATGTGGGTGTTTCTTAAGCTGGATGAGATGATGAACGGTATGGAGATACCGGAACTGCTTGGCTGGTGCCGGTGGTGGGGCGTCCTTTACGCGGGAGGGCTTGTTCTGTATCTGTTTATCACCTGGCGGATCTACAGCCGGAGATATGACTACGCAGCCCGCTCTCAGCGTATGTATGCTTCAAAGCTGCGGCATCTGCTGAACAGATATGGGAAAGACAGGCCGGAACGGGCCAGAGATAACAGAGGAGGAAGGATACGATGACAAGTCTTCTGCTATGGAAGGAACAACTGAAGCTTTTTTACAATAAATACAGCTACGGCGTGCAGCCCCTGATCCGGTTTCTGTTCGCTCTGTCCGCTATCCTGAGCCTGAACATCAATATAGGCTATATGGCGAAGCTGAAGAACCCTCTTGTGGTGCTGTTTGCCTGTCTGCTGGGAGCACTCCTGCCATATGGGGCCATTGTATTTCTGGCGGCCTGCTTCCTGATCGCTCATCTGTATGCGGTGTCTATGGAGATGGCCGTCATCGCCCTGGTGCTGATGCTGATCATGGCGATCCTCTACTATGGCTTCAAGCCTGGCGACAGCTTTCTGATCGTCCTTACTGCCCTGGCCTTTGTGATCCGGGTGCCTTATGCGGTTCCCCTTCTGGTAGGCCTTGGAGGAAGCCTGGCGTCGGTGATCCCTGTGGGCTTTGGGGTGTTCATCTATTACCTGATGATGTATGTGAAGCAGAACGCGGGTATCCTTACAGGAGAGGCTTCTGTTGACTTTATACAGAGATACAGCCAGATCCTCCGGTCTGTGCTGGTGAACCAGACCATGATTGTTATGATCGCCGCCTTTGGCGCCGGAATCGTGGTGGTTTACCTGATCCGCAGGCTGTCCATCGATTACGCATGGCAGGCGGCGGTGATCGCAGGGACGGTGACGGAGCTGTTTGTGATCCTTATCGGTGACTTTGTATTCGGGGTGTCCGTAGCTGCGGCAGGGCTGATCCTTGGCCTGGTGCTGTCGGCGGTGATCGCAGCGGTCTTTACATTTTTTGTATTTACCGTGGACTATACCCGGACGGAGCATGTACAGTTTGAGGATGACGATTATTATTACTATGTAAAGGCGGTGCCTAAGATGACCGTAAGCACCCCGGATGTAAAGGTACAGAAAATCAGTACCAGAAAACGAAGTGTAAGGGAGCGCGGTATAAATTGAGAACAGTACGATATAAACGCAAGGAGGTGACAGCATGACGGAACGGATCGCGGAAGCGCTTGCCAGTGCCCCGTCCTGGCTGACGCTGCTGCCAAGGATTTCACTTTGGAATATCATTGAGATCATTATCATCGGAGTCCTGGTCTACCAGATCCTGATCTGGATCAAGAACACCAGAGCCTGGACCCTGCTTAAGGGTCTGGTCATGATCCTTTTGTTTGCGATTCTGGCTGCTGTGCTGCACTGGACTGTTATTTTATGGATTCTCAGAAATATTACTACCATCGCAGTGACGGCGCTTTTGATCGTATTTCAGCCGGAGCTGAGAAAGGCGCTGGAGCAGCTTGGAAGCCACAATCTGCTGTCGGGTTTTTTATCCTTTGACGATGGCAAGGAACTGCAGGGGTTCAGCGAAAAGACCATCAATGAGCTTGCCAGAGCCACCTTTGAGATGGCTAAGGTAAAGACGGGAGCCCTTATGGTAATCGAGCGCAGCGTTTCCCTTAAGGAGATCGAGCGCACCGGCATCGAGATCAACGGACTGGTGACCAGCCAGCTTCTTATCAATATATTTGAGCACAATACGCCTCTCCATGACGGGGCGGTGGTGATCCGGAGCAACCGGATCGCGGCGGCGACCTGTTACCTTCCCCTTTCTGATAATATGACTATCAGCAAGGATCTGGGTACGCGGCATAGGGCCGCGGTAGGCGTCAGTGAAGTCACTGACAGTATTACCATCGTTGTATCAGAGGAGACAGGACGGGTATCCGTGGCAGACGGCGGTACTCTTACAAAGATTGCGGACGCGGATGGACTTAAGAGAGTGCTTTCCGGACTAAAGGAGGAGACTGGCTCCTCCAACCGGTTTATGAAATGGAAGGGAAGGCTGATGAATGGAAAAAAAGCTGACAAATAATCTTGGCCTGAAGCTGATCTCTGTCTTCCTGGCATTCTTTATATGGCTGGCGGTTATGAATGTAGCCAATCCCGACGAGTATGATACCAAGGAGGTATCTCTGGAAGTGCTGGGCGGGGATGTGCTGGAGGCCAGCGGGAAGACCTACGAGCTTTTGACCGATAAAAAGACAGTGACTATATCGTATAAGTATAAAGCTCTCGACGGAGGCAGTATCTCTGCCTCGGATTTCAGGGCCTATATTGATCTGGCGGATATGTACGAGCCCACAGGAGCAGTTCAGGTCAATGTAGAATCAAAAAACAGCAAGGTGATCTCCGCCACGGCCAGGCCGTCGGTAGTCCGGGTGAAGACAGAGGATCTGCAGCGCAAGCTCTTTAATTTGACTGCCTTTACCAAGGGAGAGCCGGAGGAGGGCTATCAGTCAGGCGTTGCGTCGATTTCCCCCACCTATGTGTATGTAAGCGGGCCTGTTTCCCTGGTGGGACAGATCAGCAAGGTGGGGATCGTGATCAATACAGACGGAGCCAACTCCGACCTGTCGGGATCTGCTCCTGTAACCTGCTTTGATGCCAATGACAATGAGATCCCCCTGGATGAGCGGGTGACCATCAGCCGTTCGGAGATCGACTACACCCTGCCAATCCTTAAGGTAAAGAGTCTCAGCCTTAACTTTGAAACAGAGGGACGGGTGGCAGAGGGCTACCGTTATACGGGCATTGAAAGCAGTGTGAATTCGGTGTCTGTGGTGGGCCTTAAGTCGGATCTGGCCGGTATCAACTCCATTACCATACCGAAATCGGAGCTGAATATGGACGGAGCCTCCGGCGATAGGACGGTGACCATTGACCTGACAAAATATCTGCCTGAGGGCGTGGAGCTGGCAAGTCCCGAGGAGAGCGAGCTGGAGGTGACCATCAAGGTGGAGCCTCTGGAAACACGGACCATTGACCTTCCGGTAAGTGAGATCCGGCAGGTGGGAGCTCTTGGCAGTTATACCTACGGCTATAACCAGGATTCCATCCAGGTAACCATCGAGGGCTTAAAGGAGGATCTTGACCTCCTTAATCCTGAGGATCTGGGAGCGGAGATGGATGTAAGTGCTATGGAGCCGGGAATCTATGAGGGAGAGGTCACCTTCCAGCTGGGGGCGGCTTATGCTCTTGTGGGCTATACAAAGCCTCAGATCACCGTTCAGGAGAAAGGGCCCTCTGCTGCTTCGGGGACAGCTGCAGATTCGGAGAATGAGACAGAGGAGACGACAGCCGGAACGGAAGAAAACAGTACAGCGGATACAGAAATACAAGACTGAGATTTACAGCGAGCAAGGAGAGATATATAATGGTAAGTGCAGTAACTGTAATAAAGAACCCATCCGGGCTTCATCTGAGGCCCGCGGGAATCCTGTGCAAGGAGGCCCTTCATTTCAAGTCCAAAATATCCTTTCGGATACGGGAGACCACAGCCAACGCCAAAAGCGTGCTCAGTGTGCTGGGAGCCTGTGTCAAATGCGGAGATGAGATCGAGTTTATCTGTGACGGCCCCGACGAGGAGGCCGCACTGAAGGCTATGGTCCTTCTTGTTGAGGACGGGCTTGGAGAATGACGGCAACCAAAGGTTGTGAGTATAGATAACAAGCAATAAGGAGGTACACACTATGTACAAGGGAACAGGCGCTTCCGCAGGGATCGGGATTGGAAAGGCAGTGATTGTAGAGGAAGCGGAGCTGATTATCGCAAGGAAAGAGATTAAAGACGCAGAAGCGGAACTGCAGCGCTTTAAGGGAGCGTTGGAGGAGACGGTCAAGGATACGGAGCGTATGGCGGAGGATCTGGCTGCAAGAGTAGGGGAGAAGGAAGCGGAGATCATGCAGGGACATATGATGCTGCTGGCCGACCCCATGCTTGTAAGCGGGATTGAGGATGCCATCCGCAATGAAAAGGTTAATTCCGAATACGCCATCGAGACAGTATGCACTATGTACGCGGATATGTTTGAATCCATGGGAGACGAGCTGTTCCAGCAGAGAGCCACAGATATGAGAGACATCAAGGTCCGTATGCAGAGGCTTCTTATGGGAGTAAAGAGCGTGGACATCTCTGCTCTGCCTGCCGGAAGCATCATTGCTGCTCAGGATCTGACTCCTTCCATGACAGCCGGCATCAATCCGGCCAATGTAACGGGCATTATTACAGAGCTTGGCGGAAAGACCTCTCACAGCGCCATTCTGGCAAGAGCTCTTGAGATCCCGGCAGTTGTAGCCATAAACGGTCTTATGGAGCTTGTAAAGAGCGGAGATGAGATTGTGCTGGACGGAACCGCCGGTGAAGTATATATCAATCCTGAGGCAGAGGTACAGGCAGAATATGCTGTAAAGAGAGATCAGTTCCTGGCAGAGAAGAAGGAGCTGGAGCAGTATATCGGAAAGGCGTCTGTTACAAAGGACGGCGTTCAGGTAGAGATCGTTGCCAATATCGGAAAGCCTGAGGATGTGGATAAGGTGCTCCAGTATGACGGCGAGGGCATCGGCCTGTTCCGTACCGAATTCCTGTTTATGGACCGCAATACCATGCCCACAGAGGAGGAGCAGTTTGAAGCCTATAAGCAGGTGGCAGCTGCCATGAATGGAAAACCTGTGATCATTCGTACCCTGGACATCGGCGGTGACAAGGAGATCCCTTATATGGGCCTTGAGAAGGATGAGAACCCATTTCTGGGCTACCGGGCCATCCGTTTCTGCCTGGATCGTAAAGAGGATATTTATAAGCCTCAGCTGCGGGCCCTGCTGCGTGCAAGCGCCTTCGGCAACATCCGTATTATGGTGCCCTTAGTGACCTGTATCGAGGAGCTGCGTCAGGCAAAGGCGCTGGTAGAGGAGCTGAAGGCAGAGCTGGATGAGAAGGGAATCGCCTACAAGAAGGATATTCAGGTAGGTGTTATGATCGAGACAGCAGCCGCTTCCCTGATGGCAGATGTATTCGCCAAGGAGGCAGACTTCTTCAGCATCGGTACCAATGACCTGACCCAGTATACCATGTCCGTTGACCGCGGCAATAAAAAGATCTCCTACCTGTATTCTACCTTTAACCCGGCTGTACTGCGCAGCATCCGCCATATTATTGCCTGCGGCCGCTCGGAGGGTATTATGGTAGGCATGTGCGGTGAGGCGGCCAGCGATCCTATGATGATCCCGCTGCTTCTTGCATTCGGACTGAACGAATTCAGTATGAGTGCTTCCGCCATCTTAAAGGCAAGAAAACTGGTGACAGAGTACAGCACCGCCCAGCTTAAGGAGGTGGCAGAAAAGGCCATGAGCTTTGCTACCGCAGCTGAGGTAGAGCAGTATATGAGAGAATTTGTAGAGAAGGTTGCGATTTAATGGCAGTTTACCTGATTTGTTACATTGTAAGCTTTATTCTGGCCAGACAGCACATTTATGTGCTGTCTGGGCTGGTTTTGATTGGGGCCGCACTGTGGCTGTATGCGGGAGACTATATCCGAACCAGGAATCTGATCCATCTGAGGGGGCTGTTCTGCCTCTTTTTTGTGGGCGGACAGGGGATTTCCTGCTTTAAGCTCTCAAGGCTTCAGACAGACTGGAGCACAGAAACCTGGATCTGTCTGGGTCTGGCAGTCATAGCCTTCTGGCTGGCCTTTGAGGTCCTTACAAGGCTTCTGGACGGCTGGAGCGCGGCGGATATGCAGTCAGTGTACCGGTGGTTTTCCTCCGGTGATTCACCCCTTCAGGCAAAGAGGATCCTTATATCCATGGGAGCGGTAACAGGCGTATCCTATCTGGCCTTTTTCTTTGAAGCCTGGAGGCTTGGCTTTGTGCCTCTGTTTTCTTATGGGGTGCCTCATGCCTATTCCTATTTCCACATCAGCGGGGTTCACTATTTTACGGTGTCCTGCGTGCTGGTGCCAAGCCTGTTCGTTGTCTACTCCCTGATGATTGCCAGAAGGGGGAGAGGGCTTACAAGAGATCATGGCTTCTGGCTGGCCATAGCTCTTACGGTGCTGTCTCTGGCGGTTCCGGTGCTGTGCGTTTCCCGGTTCCAGCTGATTCTGGCAGTGGGCATGGCAGTCTTTACCTACATTTCCATGAGCCGGTCCTTCCGGCCGGAGTATGGAGTGGTGCTGGTTCTGCTTATGATTCCGGCTTATCTGATACTTACGGTGCTGCGGAGCCACAGTGTGGAGTATCTGAACGGGATCTTTGAGATGAAGAACAGCAGTATGCCCATTTTTATCACACAGCCCTATATGTACATTGCCAATAATTATGACAATTTCAACTGTCTGGTGGAACAGCTTCCTTCCCATTCATGGGGCCTTAAGATGCTGTTTCCTGTATGGGCGCTGACCGGTCTTAAATTCCTTGTGCCCTCTCTGGTGAACTTCCCACTGTATGTGACCAAGGAGGAGCTTACCACAGTGACCCTGTTTTATGACGCTTTTTATGATTTCGGAGTATTCGGCATGGTGCTTTTAGGGGCACTTTTAGGGGCAGGCTGCTATTATGTGGTGCGCTTTTGCAGAAAGTTGGACTGTCCTGTGGGCCATGTGTTTTATGGGCAGATTGCCATGTATATGATGCTGGCTTTCTTTACCACCTGGTTTTCCAATCCGGCCACCTGGTTCTATCTGGCAGTGACGGCTCTGATCTATTTTTATGTAAGGTCGTAAAAAGATTCATAATAAAAGCGTAAGAAATATAAAAAATATATAAAATAATGTTGACAATTATATAAACATTTGTTATTATGCTGTTAGAGAAGTAAATAATTTACGAATTTTGTAAGGATTGTTACTGTTCGGCAGGCAAAACCAAGTTTGTTACGGGAAGAAGGAAGTGAAAGAAATTTTGCAGGTTTTTCCCTGGCAAGGTTGGTTTTTTTGTTTTTATCAGGAGCAATGATGAAGATAGATAAGATCATTAACAACAACGTTGTAAGCACCCATGACGACGAGGGCCGGGAGGTGATCGCCATGGGCCGGGGCGTCGGCTTTAAGGCAAAGGAAGGGATGGTCATCGACCAGTCCAAGATCGAGAAGCTGTTCCGCCTGGAAAGCCAGAATTCCATCGATAAGTTTAAAGAGCTTCTGGCAGATATACCCATGGAGCATGTACAGATCTCGGCGGAGATTATCAGCTATGCGAAGAGCGTGCTCAAGCGTCCCATCAGCCAGAGCATCTATATCACCCTTACCGACCATATTAATTTTGCCCTGGAGCGGTTCAGGCAGAAGCTGATGTTCCACAATCCCCTGATCCGTGAGGTAAAGAGCTTTTACCATGAGGAGTACCTGATCGGTGAGTACGCGGTGGCTATGATCGAGAAGGAGCTGGGAATCGCCCTTCCGGTGGATGAGGCGGCGTCCATTGCCCTTCATGTCGTAAACGCGGAGTACAATGCCCCTATGGGGGATACCATAAAGATCACCAACCTGATCCAGCAGGTATCTGACACTGTAAGGGATTATTTTCAGATCAGCCTGGATGAACATTCCC
Organism: uncultured Clostridium sp.; assembly: GCA_900549235.1. Lineage (GTDB taxonomy): Bacteria > Bacillota > Clostridia > Lachnospirales > Lachnospiraceae > Enterocloster. Next base: position 25,102 of record URNT01000012.1, read on the forward strand.
TCAGCGGGGAGCGGTTCATTACCCATTTGAAGTTTCTGGCACAGAGGGTATTTGCCGGAGAACATATCACCCTGGACAATTTGGAGTTCCAGGAGGTTATCGACCGGCTTTACCCCGAGGAATATGCCTGTGCCCAGAAGGTACAGGCCCTGATCCGGCTTCAGTACGGCCACCAGGTAACAGAGGAGGAAGTGGCCTATCTGGCCCTTCATATCCGGAGGATCCGGATGGAAGAAAAATAGGAGGTTTTTCATTATGTTTCGATCATTAAAAAATTTATTCGGCGGTAAGGAGACATCACAGAAGGTGATTACAGCACCTGTCAACGGCAGAGCCATTCCTATGAGTGAGGTAAGCGATCCCACATTCAGCCAGGAGATCCTTGGAAAGGGAACGGCTGTGATTCCCAGTAACGGACGGGTGGTAGCACCGGCGGACGGCACGGTAGGCATGGTATTTGACACAAAGCACGCAGTCAGCCTTACCACAGAGTCTGGAGCGGAGCTGATCATCCATATCGGCCTGGATACGGTCCAGTTGAATGGAGAGCATTATACAGCCCATGTATCGGCAGGAGATAAGGTAAAGAAGGGCCAGCTTCTCATTGAGTTTGACCTGGAAAAGATTAAGGAGGCAGGCTATGATGTGGTTACGCCTGTGATCGTATGCAACACACCGGACTTTCCTTCCATCAGCTGTCTGAATGGTATGGATGTGACGGCAGGAGAGACGGTTATCATCACACTGTAGGAAAAGAGTGAGATCGTGATCGAGAAAGAGTTTATACTGAAAAGCAGGATGGGACTTCACGCCCGTCCCGCATCCCTGCTGATGATGAAGCTCCTTCCCTTTGAGGCGGAAGCAGAGCTGATCATGGAGGGCAGGAAAGCAGACGGCAAGGATGTTATGAGCATCATGGCTCTTAACACAAAGCGGGGGGACCGCGTTAAGCTGGTTCTTAGGGGAAAGGACGAGGAAGCGGCGCTTCTGGCTGCAGAGGAGATCCTGTCTGCAGAATTTTGATTTGAGCTGTCCGGGTCCGAAATATGAGGGATCCTGCAGTTTAAATATAAAACCATCATCATGTAATTCTGAGCTTTCCTGTGGGAAAAGTAGGGAAGCTCTAAAAAAGAAAGGGGTAAATTTTATGATGAAGTTTTTACAGAAACTTGGAAAAGCGCTGATGCTTCCGGTAGCGTGTCTTCCTATCTGCGGTATTCTGATGGGAATCGGATACCTGATGTGTCCGTCCACCATGCAGGGCGGAGACGTAATCGGTCTGACAGAGAAGATCGGCTTTTTCCTGGTAAAGGCAGGAGGCGCCCTGATTGACAATATGGCTCTCCTGTTCGTAATCGGAGTGGGTGTAGGTATGTCTGACAATAACGACGGTACAGGCGGTCTGGCCGCTTTGGCTTCCTGGCTGATGATCACCTCTCTGCTTTCTACCGGCGTGGTTACTACCATCGTTCCTTCTATTGCAGAGAATCCTGATTCCGTACTGGCATTTGATAAGATCGCAAACCCGTTTATCGGTATCTTATCCGGTGTAATCGGTTCTACCTGTTATAACAAGTTTAAGGGCACCATGCTTCCTGACTGGCTTTCCTTCTTTGGCGGCAAGCGCTGCGTAGCCATCGTATCAGGTGTGGTATCTATCCTCGCATCTGTTGTACTGCTGTTTGTATGGCCGGTTGTATTCGGAGCTCTGATCGCTCTGGGCAACGGTATTGTAGGCATGGGCGCAGTTGGTTCCGGTATCTATGCATTCTTAAACCGTCTGCTGATCCCTACCGGTCTCCATCACGCGCTGAACAACGTATTCTGGTTTGATACCATCGGTCTTGGCGATTTGAGCCACTTCTGGGCCGGCGACACATCTGCTGATGTTTCCTGGAGCCTTGGTATGTATATGTCCGGCTTCTTCCCATGTATGATGTTTGGTATCCCAGGCGCTGCTCTGGCTATGATCCACACAGCAAAGAGCAACAAGAAGAAAGTTGCCATCGGTCTGGTAGCATCTGCCGCACTGAGTGCATTTATCTGCGGCGTTACTGAGCCTTTCGAGTTTGGTTTCATGTTCCTGGCTCCCGGTCTCTATGTTGTTTACGCACTCCTTTACGGAATCTTTACTTTCATCACTACATTGGTAGGCTTCCGTGCAGGCTTCAGCTTCTCAGCAGGCGGCACTGACCTGTTATTCTCCGCATCCCTTCCGGCTGCTCAGAATACATGGATGATCATTCCTCTGGGTATTGCTGCATTTATTGTATTCTACGTTGTATTCCGTTTCGTGATCGTGAAGTTTGATCTTAAGACTCCGGGACGTGAGGATGATGATGAGGTCGAGGCTGAGAAAAATGTTGTATTAGGAAACAATGATTTCACAGCTGTTGCAAAGACTGTATTAGAGGGGCTTGGCGGCAAGGAGAATGTAGTTTCCCTTGACAACTGTATCACAAGACTCCGTCTTGAGGTAAAGGACAATACCAAGGTAAATGAAAAGGTGATCAAGTCCGCAGGTGTTGCAGGCATTATACGCCCAAGCAAGAACGCGGTTCAGGTAATCATCGGTACCAAGGTACAGTTTGTAGCGGACGAGATGAAGAAGATGCTGTAATTACATAATGATGATCCGTTTATCGGGCTTCCCCTAAAAGGGAGGCCCGTTTTTTCAGCTTAAAAGGAAGGGCCCGGGTATTGAAACCGGAGGCCAAATGAAGTATAATAAATTCCAAATGGGAAAAAGGAGGATATACAATCATGGCCGTATCAAACGTGTACTACACAAACATGAGGACCACTCTGACTGAAAATCTGCTTCAGAAGCTGGAGCGCCTGGTGAAAAAAGCAGGTATGACAGAGATTGATTTTAAAAATAAGTACGCCGCTATTAAGATCCATTTTGGTGAGCCGGGAAATCTGGCTTATCTGCGGCCAAACTACTCTAAGGTTTTAGTAGATCTGATCAAGGCGCAGGGCGGAAAGGCATTCTTGACAGACTGCAACACCCTTTATGTGGGACGGAGGAAAAATGCCCTGGATCATCTGGACGCAGCTTATGAAAACGGCTATAATCCATTTGCCACCGGATGTCATGTGATCATTGCGGACGGCTTAAAGGGAACCGATGAGGCCCTGGTGCCCATCGACGGCGAATATGTAAAGGAAGCCAAGATCGGACGTGCCCTGATGGATGCGGATATTCTCATTTCCCTGACTCATTTTAAGGGACATGAGGCCACCGGCTTTGGAGGTGCCCTGAAAAATATCGGTATGGGCGGCGGCTCCAGAGCGGGAAAGATGGAGATGCACAATTCAGGAAAGCCCTTTGTACAGCAGGAAATCTGTGTCGGCTGCGGCTCCTGTCAGAGAAACTGCGCCCACAGCGCCATTACTATTGAAAACAGAAAGGCTTCGATTGATACAGGAAAATGCGTCGGCTGCGGCCGCTGTATCGGCGCCTGTCCTGTGGATGCGGTAAATACCCTTTATGATGAGGCAAATGATATTTTAAATAAGAAGATTGCGGAATATACTTGGGCGATCCTCAAGGACCGGCCTCATTTCCATGTGAGCCTGGTGGTGGACGTATCCCCTAACTGCGACTGCCATGCGGAAAATGACGCTCCTATCGTGCCAAATGTAGGTATGTTTGCCTCCTTTGATCCGGTGGCCCTGGATATGGCCTGTGTGGATGCGGTCAACCGCCAGCCGGTACTGGCAGGCAGCTTCCTTTCTGAGCAGGAGCAGTGCCATCACGACCATTTTATCAATACTCATCCGGATACCAACTGGGAATCCTGTATCGACCATGCGGTAAAGCTGGGTCTGGGTAATAAGGACTACAATCTGATTACGATTTAAGGAGGATACCATGACACATAAGCGTTCATTAGACACGATCTGCATTCAGGGAGGCTGGCAGCCGGAAAACGGAGAGCCGAGACAGCTTCCCATCTACCAGAGCACAACCTTTAAATACACTACCAGCGAGCAGATGGGCCGCCTCTTTGATCTGGAGGAGAGCGGATATTTTTATACAAGGCTTGCAAACCCCACCAATGACGCTGTAGCAGCCAAGATCTGTGAGCTGGAAGGGGGAGTGGGGGCTATGCTTACCTCCTCAGGACAGGCAGCTACCTTTTACGCCATTTTAAATATCTGCCAGGCAGGAGACCACATTATCAGTTCCTCTGCTATCTACGGCGGTTCCACCAACCTGTTTACCGTAACCTTCCCCAAGATGGGAGTGGAGTGCACCCTGGTTAATCCGGACGCAGACGAGGAAGAGCTTAAGAAGGCCTTCCGCCCCAACACAAAGGCAGTGTTTGCGGAGACCATTGCAAACCCGTCCCTCACCGTCCTCGATATTGAGAAATTCGCCAGAGTGGCCCATGAGAATGGGGTTCCTCTGATTGTGGACAATACCTTCGCGACCCCCATCAACTGCCGTCCCTTTGAGTGGGGGGCTGATATTGTAACCCACAGTACCACCAAATACATGGACGGCCACGCCATGACCGTAGGCGGCTGCATCGTGGACAGCGGAAACTTCGACTGGGAGGCTCAGCATGACCGGTTTAAGGGGCTCACAGAGCCCGATGAGTCTTACCACGGCATCATTTATACACAGAAGTTTGGAAAAATGGCTTACATCCAGAAGGCTACGGCACAGCTTATGAGAGATCTGGGTTCCATCCAGTCTCCTCAGAACGCATTTCTTATCAATGTAGGACTTGAGACCCTGCACCTGCGTGTACCGAAGCACTGTGAAAATGCATTAAAGGTGGCGTCCTACTTAAAGTCCAGAGAGGATGTGGAGTGGGTTAATTATCCAGGACTTGAGGGAGATAAGTATTATGAGCTGGCTCAGAAATATATGCCTTCCGGCACCTGCGGCGTTATTTCCTTCGGTTTAAAGGGCGGGCGTCAGGCGGCGGCTGAATTTATGGACCGATTGAAGGTATGCTCTATAGAGACTCATGTGGCGGATTCCAGGACGGCGGTGCTTCATCCTGCAAGCCATACCCACAGGCAGCTGACCGATGAGCAGCTTAGGGCAGCAGGAGTTGATCCGTCCATGATCCGTTTCAGCGTAGGCATCGAGGGAGCTGAGGATATTATTGAGGATATTCGTCAGGCGCTGGAGTGAATCTGGAGCAGGTGTAAGACAGGATAAGCTGGAGAAAAAGCATATGATAAGAAAGCTGCGGAAGCTGTTTCGTATTATTTTCGGGCGTACCACCTTCGTTCTTTTGTTTCTGGCCCTTCAGCTGGCGTTTTTCTTTGGCGCATTTAAGTGGCTGACAAACTATATGCATCTGGTGTATGCAGTTTGTCTGCTGCTCAGTGCCGGGGTGATTATCTATATTTTTAACGAGCCCATGGATTCCAGCTTTAAGCTGGCCTGGATCGTGCCGGTGCTGGTGGTGCCTGTGTTTGGGGTGCTTCTTTATATTCTGGTTCAGGTGCAGTTCCAGACCAGGCTTCTTGCAAAGCGTCTTCGGATGGTGATCTCTGAAACAGAAGGGTATTTGAAGCAGGATAAGGCGGTGATGGCCCGCCTTCAGGCTGCCAGCGTCAGGAGCAGCCATCTGGCCGACTATCTGAACCGGATCGCCGGCTATCCGGCCTATGAAAATACATGGGCAAGGTATTTTCCTCTGGGAGAGGATAAGTTTCTGGCTCTTATGGAGGAGCTTAAAAAGGCCCGTCATTTTATTTTTATGGAATATTTTATTATTGAACGGGGTTATATGTGGAACAGTATCCTGGAAATCCTGGAGGAAAAGGTAAAGGAGGGGGTAGAGGTCAGGGTTATGTATGACGGTATGTGCTGCCTGATGCTTCTTCCCTACAGCTATCCAAAGGAGCTGGAAAAAAGAGGAATCCGCTGCAAGATGTTCTCGCCTATCAAACCCACTCTTTCTACCTATCAGAACAACCGTGACCACAGGAAAATCGTAGTCATCGATGGCTATACGGCCTTTACCGGCGGTGTGAATCTGGCGGATGAATACATCAACCGGAAGGTGCGCTTCGGCCACTGGAAGGATACGGCGGTGATGATAAGGGGAGACGCGGTCAGAAGCTTTACCATGATGTTTCTGCAGATGTGGAATATAACCGAGCGGGAAAAGGAGAACTACCGGCGCTGGCTTCCTGAAAGGCCCTGGATCCCGCAGCCCGGCCAGGAGCCCTCTGGTTTTGTGATGCCCTACGGTGACAGCCCTATGGACCATGAGCAGGTAGGAAAGCAGGTGTATCTGGATATACTGAACCAGGCGAGGCGCTATGTGCATATTATGACTCCCTATCTGATCCTGGATGATGAGATGAAAAATGCCCTCTGCTACGGGGCCAAGCGGGGGATCGACGTGACCATTATCATGCCCCATATTCCGGATAAGAAATACGCCTACCTGTTGGCAAGAACCTATTATCCGGAGCTGATCCAGGCTGGTGTGAGGATTTATGAATATACCCCCGGGTTCGTCCATGCCAAGGTATTTGTCAGTGATGATGAGAAGGCGGTAGTAGGCACCATAAACCTGGACTTCAGGAGCCTGTATCTGCATTTTGAGTGCGGGGTCTATTTTTACAGGAACCGGGTGATTGATGAAATTGAGAAAGATTATCAGGAGACACTGGAGAAGTGCAGCCGGGTCACCATGGAAAATGTAAGAAACTACAGCTGGATCGGCGCTAAAACGGGGAGACTCCTCCGTCTCATCGCGCCGCTTATGTAAAAACCGGGGATTTTTTCCCGGTTTTTTTACGCGCAAATCACAAAATGAACACATTCTCATGTTAATGTGTTAAAAGAAAATGGAACTGAGAGGAGTTTACAATATGAGAAGATCAAAGAAAGCCTGCCGGTACGTCTGCGGTTCCCTGGCAGCTTTTTCAGCTATTGCCTCCATGCCCTCTGTCACCGCTCTGGCCAACACATCCTCCGCCAACTTCGATATGAGGCGGCAGGTGGTGAGCCTGACAGGGATCCTGGATGTGACAAATTATACACAGACTGTTACAAGAGGGGAGTTTGCAAAAATGCTGGTCCAGGCCTCCAGCTACCGGGAAAACCTGCCCACCTCCAGCGTATCCGTGTTTGCGGATGTGCCAGCCGCGGATCCCAATGCGGTCTACATAAGGACAGCCGCCTCGCAGGGCTGGATGACTGGTTTTCTGGGAGGAAACTTCCGGCCGGATGATCCCATTACATATAAGGATGCAGTAAAGGCCTGCCTGGCTCTCTTAGGCTATACGGATTCTGATTTTTCCGGGGATCTGGCATCCTCCCGGATCTCTAAGTTTAACTATCTGGAGCTGAATGAGGAGGTAAGCCGCCAGTCAGATGAGGTTTTAAACCAGACGGACTGCATGAACATTTTTTATAACCTCTTAAAGGCATCTCCAAAGGATGGAACCGGCATCTATGGGGCTGTGCTGGACTGCGAGTTAAACAGTGACGGCGAGATCAACCCCATCAGTATTCTGGAGGACGAGAGGAAGGGTCCCCTCCTTGTGCGCAAGGGCTTTAGTGTAGCGCAGTCTGTTCCCTTTGACACAGAGGATGCCAATGTATTCTTAAATGGCAGCGCCAGCACCTTAGAGGCAGTAAAGCTGGCACAGAAGGACGCGGGCTTTGCCGTGATCTATTACAATGTAAAGTCAAAGACCATCTGGGCCTATACCACCAGTTCGTGGGACGATGATTCAGCGGGAAATAATTCCTATGTGCTGATCAAGGGCGAGATCAAAAATATTTATTATATGTCTACAGATGTGATCACACCCACTTCCATCCGTCTGGAGATTGATGAGGATAACTCAGATGACGACTTTGATACCAGTGACGCGGTGGACAGCGACGGATATATGACCGTTGAGCTTAATTCCTCTGAGCTTCAGTATCTTTTCTCCATCTACGGAGATCTGGAGGTAGGAGACGAGGTGGTGCTTGTGTGCAATGAGAGCAACGGCACCTATACGGCAGTAGATGCCATTGAATATTAAGGGCGAGGTGAGATATGAAAAAACTGCAAATTCCGTTTTTAAAAAAGGAGTCCGGAAAGGGGAAAAAGAAGAAAAAGCCGGTAAAGGCCATCATCGCAGGGGGGCTTGTAGTGATCGTGGTGGGAGGTGTGCTGTTTCAGCGGAGCCAGACGGCAAAGGAGGCTGCGGCTGAGGCAGAGGCGGTGAACACGGCAAAGGCTGAGCTGCGTGATATTACCTCAGAGCTTTCCTCAACCGGAACTCTGGAGGCCAAGGACACCTACAGCATTACGGCCATGGCAGAGGGAGAGGTGATTTCTGCTGACTTTGAGGAGGGCGATCAGGTGGAAAAGGGCCAGGTGCTCTATGAGATCGACAAGTCCAGCGTAGAGTCAGAGCTGACCAGCGCCACCAATTCCCTTACCAGGGCTCAGGAGGACTATCAGGACGCCACAGACGATTATAACAAGGCCTTAAGCGATTACAGCGGAAACACCTATAAGGCCACAGACACAGGATATATCAACGAGCTTCAGATCAGCGTAGGTGACAAGGTGGGAAGCAATACGGCTATTGCCCAGCTTTACAGTGATGACCAGATGAAGATACGGGTTCCTTTCCTTACAGGGGAGGCGGCGCTGATTGCTCCCGGCATGGCGGCTGTGCTGACTCTGGTGGACACCGGCGAGCAGGTAACTGGTACGGTAACAGCTGTTGCCAACCAGGAGACCGCTCTTACCGGCGGACGTATGGTAAAGCAGGTGACTGTAGAGGTAAACAATCCTGGAGGTCTTACCACCTCCACCAGGGCCACTGCTCAGGTCGGTGAGTTTATGGGTGCTGAGGAAGGAACCTTTATGGCTACCATTGATAAGACTATGAACGCGGATCTGGCTGCCAGTGTAGAGGTGCAGACCCTTCTTGTAAATGAAGGTGATTATGTAACCAAGGGAACCCCTCTTTTTGTTATGACGGCAGATTCCGCCGCGGATCTGATCCAGACCTATAAGGATGCTATGGATACGGCCCAGGAGCGGATGGAATCAGCAGAAAGCAGCCTGGAAAACACCCAGGATAATTATGATGACTATACGATCACGGCGCCTATTTCCGGCCAGGTGATTACAAAGAATTATAAGGTAGGAGACAATATTACAAGAAATACCAGCTCTACTACCACCGTTGCCACCATCTACGATCTGTCAGAACTGACCTTTGAGATGTCCATCGACGAGCTGGATATCCGGGACGTGGAGGTAGGACAAAAGGTAGAGGTAACGGCAGACGCCATCGAGGGGCAGAGCTTTACAGGTACAGTGACCAATGTCAGCCTGGAAAGCACCTATTCAAACGGAGTTACCACCTACCCGGTTACAGTAACCATGGATGACGCGGGAGATCTGCTGCCCGGCATGAACGTAGACGGGGTGATCATTCTGGGTGAAGCCACAGGGGTACTGGCTATTCCATCCGGCGCTCTCATGAGAGGAAATCAGGTATATGTAAAGGATGATACCGTAACAGAGAGCCAGGGTGCTGTACCTGCAGGCTTCCGGGCCGTAGAGGTGGAGACAGGCCTGATCAGCGATTCCTATGTGGAGATTAAGAGCGGTCTTTCTGAGGGAGATGAGGTCTATGTGGCTGAAACCGTTCAGAGCTCCGGCTTAAGCATGATGATGATGGGCGGACCTGGCGGAGGTCCGGGAGGCGGCGGCCCTAGCGGCGGCGGTCCCGGCGGTGGCGGCCCCAGATAGTCTCAGGATAGAAAGGAACAGGGAATGACAGAACCAGAAAAGAGTCCTGGGACACAGGGCGAGCCATTGATCGAATTAAAGCACATCCGCAAGATCTACTACCTGGGCGGAGAAGAGGTGCGGGCCAGCGATGACGTAAGCCTGACCATCTGCCGGGGAGAGTTTGTGGCCATCGTAGGAAAGTCGGGAAGCGGAAAGTCCACACTGATGAATATCATCGGGGCTCTGGATGTGCCTACTGAGGGAGAATACCTTTTAGGCGGTGAGGATGTAAGCGAGATGGGAGATAAGCAGCTGGCTGCTATCCGAAACCGGATGATCGGCTTTATCTTCCAGCAGTATAACCTTCTTCCCAAGCTGACCATTCTTGAAAATGTAGAGCTTCCTCTTTTGTACGCGGGACTGAGCCCCGCGGAACAGAAGGAGCGGGCCATGGCCTCTTTGGAAAAGGTGGGCCTGGCTGACAAACACAGAAACTACCCCAATCAGCTGTCCGGCGGCCAGCAGCAGAGGGTGTCCATTGCCAGAGCTCTGGCTGGAACCCCCTCTCTGATCCTGGCGGATGAGCCCACCGGCGCCCTGGATTCCAGGACCAGCAGGGAGGTGCTTAATTTCTTAAAGCAGCTGAATGAGGAGGGGAATACCATTGTGATGATCACCCATGATAACTCCATTGCCTTAGAGGCCCGCCGTGTGGTCCGGGTAGCGGATGGAAAGATAATATTTGACGGAGATGTAAAGGACTATGCTGCAATCATTTAAGCTGGCTCTCAGGAGCATATGGAGCAATAAGATGCGCTCCTTCCTCACGATGCTGGGAATTATCATCGGTGTTGCCGCCGTTATTATCCTGGTAAGTATTGTTAACGGCTATATGGGATCGGTGGTGGACAGCTTTGCCAGCATGGGCGTAAACCAGATTTCAGTCAATGTGACCAATCTGACCTCACGGTCCCTGGATGAGGATCAGATGTATGAGTTTTATGAGGAAAATAAAGATCTGTTCGCTCAGATGAGCCCCAATGTATCAGTGACTACTACCGTAAAGCATGGCACAGATGAGATGGACTACACCAGTGTAGGAGGCTACAGCGAGGAATATCTGGCTCTGAAGGGCTACGAGCTGGAGGCAGGGAGAAATATTTCCTATGCGGATATTGTTTCCAGGCAGAAGGTATGTGTCATCGGCGCCTATGTGGCCCAGCAGCTCTACGGAAGCGCCCAGAGTGCTGTGGATCAGACCATCAAGATCGGAGGCTATGCCTTTAAGGTGATCGGAGTGGTGGAGCCTCAGGACGAGGATGATATGGACGAGGGAGGCACCGACGATTTTGTATGGCTTCCCTACAGTGTGGCGATTAAGATGTCCCGGAACGCGGTGATCAGCAATTATACCTTTACTTCCGTAGATACCTCTTATTCAGATGAGTGTACAGATGCTCTGGAGAGCTTTTTGTTTGAAATCTTTAAGGATGATGATCTGTACAACGTAACAGCCATGAGTGAGATGCTGGATTCTCTTAATGAGCAGATTGCCCTTATGAGCGGTATGCTTGGAGGAATTGCGGGAATCTCTCTGCTGGTTGCAGGAGTGGGAGTTATGAATATCATGCTTGTATCTGTAACAGAGCGGACCAGGGAGATCGGTATCCGCAAGTCCCTGGGAGCGGATAAGGGAACGATCATGCAGCAGTTTGTCATCGAGGCCGCTGTGACCAGCTCCCTGGGCGGTGTAATCGGTATTATCATCGGCTGTGTGGCCACCACCCTGATCGGCAGGGCCATGGGAATTACTGCCACGCCCACCATGGGGGCAGTGCTGGTATCCTTTGGAGTATCGGTAGGGATCGGGCTCCTCTTTGGATATATGCCTGCCAGCCGGGCGGCAAATTTAAACCCCATTGATGCATTGAGAAGTGAATAAAGAAGAAAGAGGGCAGAGCGGAGAAATGATCCGGCTCTGCCCTTCGTGTTATCTGCGCCGGCTTTTTTCTATCAGGGCGATCATATCCTGGACGGCCAGGGTCTGGCTCTTCATGCGCAGCCTTGCCTTGGGGACATAGTGCTCCAGGATGGGAAGAAGGATCAGGGCGGTGATGCCGGTGGTAAGTCCCCCGTTGTAGAGGACAAAGCCGCCGTGAAGCTCGCTGGTGGCTGTGCACATGGAGGCGCACATAAAGCCTGCCAGGATCCCGGCCCGCACCCCGTAGCGGCCTACAATGGGGCAGAGGCCTGTGGCAAAGGCCGCGCCGTTGATATAGCCCTGGGTGGTGACGGACCAGGTCACTTCCCTGCCGTTTACATGGCAGAAAAAGGCGGTGACAAAGTAAAGAAGCTGGTAACCGGCGATAATGGGCCATACATTTTTGGGATGCTGCCCCATGGAGGTAAAGGTAAGTGCGGCCAGGATCACGCCGATGGTAGGGCCTGTAAAGCCGGCTCCCATGGTAAAGCGCATGGCAAGGTTTAAGTAGAGAAGAAAGAGGCTGCCGTGGAGGCCGATGTTGATCAGGCACAGAGGCATCCCATATTTTTCTGAAAAATCGCTGGAAAAGCCGGTATCCTTTACAAGCTTCCGGTAGCCCTTAAAGCTCCTGCCGTTTAGGAGCCAGCCAAGGAGCAGGCAGACGGCAAAGATAATGATAAAAAACACATTGGCGTAAAGCTGGTAGGACTGGCCGAAATGCTGGTAGATATGGTTGCTCCTGTATACATTTCCCGGATGCTCCACTCCCATGGTGCGGTACATGAAATTATAGAGGAAAAAGCCAAAGAGGCCGAAGGCCAGGCCGCCGTTGTACAGGTTGTAGCCCTTGTGCCAGGCCTTCGCACCAGGAAGGATGGCAGGGACGATAAAGCCCAGCATCAAGCTGAAGCTCCCGGCCAGAAGGACGCCTGTGAGGGTAAGCTGGGCCTGGCCGAAGATAAAGTGCTCCTTTAAGGTATAGCGGAATAAAAATTCGCTGATAAAGGGGGCGAAGGAGGTGGTAAACATACATACATGAAGGTTCCTCTTAAAATCCAGCTTTTTCAGTCTAAGATACAAAAAGGGAGCCAGGAAGCAGGGCCACATATTCAGAAAATTCAGGCCGTAAAAGCAGTGGGCCACCACCAGAAAATATCCTGCCAGGGTATTGGCATGGGAATCCCCCTCTAAAAAATGCATAAACAGAAAGCAGGCCATACCGCAGGCCCCTGCGTTCAGCATGGCGCTGGCCAGTCCTCCGATGGCCAGATAATCGGTAACAAGAGGGCAGGGCGAGATCATGATCAGATACCAGTTTCGGAAAATGTCTGTGCCCACACCAGTGTAGAAAGCCGCCGCTACAGCGGAAAAAAGAAAGATGAGTGAGAAGCCAAGAGCCACCCCGTTTATAAGGGTGCTGTTGGACGGACGCTGATGAATGTTTTTCATTTGTATTATCCCCTGTGAATATAAATATAATCTATTATAACCTTAATTGACAGATGTTGCAATTCGGGATAAAATTTATCATAGGATATAGAGAAATGTATCTGAAAAAGAACAGGACGGTACCGTATATGAAGGCAGTAGATATGCATTGTGACACCATAGAGGCCATCTATGAGGCACACAGAAGGGGAGAAAATGCCTCTCTCAGGGAAAATGACAGGATGGTGGATCTGAAGAAGCTGCGGGCCGGGGACTATGAGCTTCAGACCTTTGCTCTATTTACCCACCTGGAAAAGGCTGCAGGGCGGCCTTTTGAGTATTGTATGGAGCTTCTGGATACCTTTTATGAGGAGATGGAGGCACACAGGGAATGGATCGGCCCGGTGCGATGTTATGAGGATATATTGGAAAACAGAAGGCAGGGACGGATGTCGGCTCTTTTATCCATCGAGGAGGGAGCTGTGTGCCAGGGAAAGCTGGCTCTTTTGCGGGATTTCTACCGGCTGGGGGTGCGGATGATGACTCTTACCTGGAACTATCCCAATGAGCTTGGCTGGCCAAGCAGACGGAGCAGGAAGGAGGATGGCTCATGGCTGTGGCTTCCCGAGACAGAAAGAGGGCTGACAGAGACAGGGCTTCTGTTTTTAGAGGAGATGGAGCGGCTGGGGATCATCATTGATGTGTCTCATCTGGGGGATGCGGGGATCCGGGATGTGCTCCTTCATACGAAAAAGCCTTTTGTGGCCAGCCATTCCAATGCAAGGGCTCTGAGGAATCACCCCAGGAATCTGACAGATGAGATGATCCGGCAGATCGGGACCCGGGGCGGGGTGATCGGGATCAATTACTGCCCCTATTTTCTGGAGGAAGGGGTGGAAACGAGCCGGATTTCCGGCATCCTTAAGCATATGGAGCATATAAAGAAGGTGGGCGGCATCGGGTGCCTGGGCCTGGGATCGGATTTTGACGGGATTGTGGGAGAGCTTGAGATAAAGGACGCCTCCTGCCTGCCTGCGCTTTCAGCGGCCATGGAGAAGGCGGGATTCAGTACCGGTGAGATTGAAGCTGTGTTTGGTGGAAATGCGCTCCGCCTTTTTAAGGAGCTTTTGTAGGTTTTACGAAAAATTTACAATGGCATGGGGCGCATTTTACATTAATCTGGTATGCTGTTTACAGAAGCGTGAGGAAAGGCAGGAGTAGATGATGGACAGAATCTGCATCATAGAGGATGATGAGAATATAAGGAATCTTTTAACCATTGCCCTGGAGGGCTTTGGTTATCAGGCGGAGGGCTACGAGACAGCTGAGGAGGGGCTTAAGGCGATCCAGAAGGACTGTCCTGCCCTGGTGATCTTTGACTGGATGCTGCCGGGGATGGACGGGGTGACTGCCATCCGCCAGATCCGGCAGACAGATGGGATCCGGGAGGTGCCCATCATGCTCCTCACTGCCAAAGAAAAGGAACTTGACAAGGTAGTGGGACTGGACTGCGGAGCCGATGACTATATGGTAAAGCCCTTCGGGGTCCTGGAACTTTCTGCCAGGATCCGCAGCCTGCTGCGCCGGGCAAAGAAGGAGGAGGGCAGGGATTTGTTATCTTACCAGGGCATTCTGGTAAATAAAAAGACCAGAGAGGTCCGGGTGGGAGAGAGGCTCTGCGAGCTGACTTTAAAGGAGTTTGAGCTTCTGGTCTATCTGATGGAGAACCAGGCCAGAGTGGTATCAAGGGATGAGCTTTTGAACCAGATCTGGGGTTACGAATACGACGGGGAGACAAGAACTCTGGACATGCACATCCGTACCCTGCGCCAGAAGCTGGGGGAGGAGGGCGGCTCCCTCATCAAGACAGTCCGGGGCGTGGGCTACCGGCTGGTAAAGCCGGAGCTCTGATCCCGGCACTGAAAAAAAGGAGAATACCATGCGGAAAGAACTTCTGAGAAAATTCATACTGGTACTTCTGGCGGCGCTGTTTATAAGCAGCGTCATCTTTTATGTTGCCAGCAGCACCATTATTCTGCGGACGGCAGAACGAGAAATGATCTATACCCTCCAGGCTCTGGACAGTGTACTGGACTATGACGGGGATCTGATGGGGCAGATGGAGCGCCTGGAGCAGTTTACTGATGGAAATACCAGCCGCGTCACCCTGATCAATACAGACGGTACGGTGGTGATGGATACAGACGCGGACGCAGGCGGGCTGGAAAACCATATGGACCGGGGGGAGGTGTCCGAGGCATTTAAAAATGGCACCGGCGCGGCCAGGCGTTTTTCTGAGACATTGAACAAAACCATGCTTTATACGGCCTACCGTTCCCCTCATTCGGATATGGTGCTGCGCCTGGCTGTGCCCTATCACGGGCTTCAGGAATACCTTCCTGTACTGCTGCCGGCTGTGGCAGTGAGCTTTCTGGCAGCCATGGCCTGCTCTGTGATTACTACCAGACGTTTTGTGGCCTCTGTGACCCGGCCTCTCAGCGATATTGCGAAGGAGATGCTGAAGGTAAAGGGAGATTATACGGAATTTCATTTTGAGCAGTGCCGGTATCCGGAGATCAATGTGATCGCGGAAACCACTACTGCCATGGCAAAACATGTAAAGGACTATCTGACCCAGATTGAAAAGGAAAAGCATATCCGCCAGGAATTTTTCAGCAATGCCTCCCATGAGCTGAAGACCCCCATTACCTCCATCCGGGGCTATGCGGAGCTGTTAGAAAGCGGTATGATCCAGGATGAGGCCATGAAGCTGGACTTTGCGAAGCGGATCAAAAAGGAGGCTGGAAATATGGCCGGGCTCATCAATGATATTCTGATGATCTCAAGGCTTGAGGCAAAGGACGCCCAGGTGGATCTTTCAGAGGTGCGCGTCAGCCTTCTCTTAGATGATATTATCGATCAGCTCAAGCCTCAGGCAGCCTCCAGCCAGGTGTTTGTCCACGGAGACTGTCAGCCTATTTGTATCCGTGCCAACCTCCAGCAGATGAAGGAGCTTATCGGAAACCTTCTCAGCAACGCCATCAAATACAACCGTCCTGGCGGCCAGGTATGGGTCACTATCCGGGAGCAGGACGGCAATATGCTTTTAAAGGTGCGGGACAACGGTATGGGAATCCCCGAGGAAAGCAGGGACAGGATCTTTGAACGCTTCTACCGGGTAGACAAGGGACGCAGCCGCAAGCAGGGCGGTACCGGGCTGGGGCTTGCGATTGTAAAGCATATTGTGGGGTATTACCATGGCAGCATACGGGTGGAGTCGGAAGTGGACCAGGGGACGGAGTTTACTGTATCGATTCCAATGAAATGGGAGGAGGAAAAGAGCGAATGAATTCTATATGGGATACCGCTGATCGGCGCCCCTGCCGGTATGCAGGCTATGAGGAGGGCAAGAGAGATCAGCCGGGAGATCAAGAGAGGCGCCTGCGCTGTGGATTATGAGGACGGAAGAGTGGTTTTAAAATAATGGAGCATATCAGACTGCGGCCCTACCAGTCCTCAGACTGCCGGGCTTTAACAGAATTGTTTTACGAGACGGTACACACCGTAAACCGGAAGGATTATACACAGGCCCAGGCAGATGCCTGGGCAGACGGAAAGCCGGACCTGAAAGCCTGGGACCGTTCTCTTAAAGCACATAGAAGCCTGGTGGCAGAGGCTGACGGACAGATCGCCGGGTTTGGAGACATGGACTCAGATGGGTATCTGGACAGGCTCTATGTTCATAAGGATTTCCAGGGCAGAGGCATCGCTTCGGCGGTCTGCGATGCCCTGGAGGCCGGCTGCCGGGCACAAATGTTTCTGACCCACGCCTCGATTACGGCCCGCCCGTTTTTTGAGGCCAGAGGCTACAAGGTCATAAAGGAGCAGCAGGTAGAGCGAAAGGGTCTGCTCCTTACAAATTTTGTAATGGAAAAACAGCGGTAAGTTCCTCCTTGTATGGCATTCCCTGGGCTCCTCCCTGGCGGCTGACGCAGAGGCTGGCACTGTACTGGGCCATGGGAACCGCTTCTGTCAGGGAAAGCCCCTCTCCAAGGGCCCAGGCAAGAGCGCAGATAAAGGCATCTGCCCCGCCGGTGGAATCGGCTGTCTCAGTCCGCACAGCAGGAAGAAAGCCCTGCCACTGGCCGGAATGGACAAAACAGCCCCGTTTTCCTAAAGTAATGATCACAACGGGAAAGCCCAGGCTTCTGAAATAGGCGGCCTGGGAGGCCGGGTCAGCAGCAGGAGAGAGAAGGGCTGCCTCCTGCTCATTTGGAATAAAATAGTGGATCAGCTCTCCCAGGCCGGAAGGCAGGGAGAGAAGGGCTGCAGGCTTAAAGAGGATCTTTGCGCCTGCGGCCTTTGCTGTTTTGGCGGCCTCAAGGAGTGCCTCCTTCGGGATCTCGGAGGAAAGGAGGCAGAACTGGGCTTTCTTAAAAATGTCCTCCTCACGCCTTACATCCTCCGCTGTCAGGGATTCATTGGCCCCCGGCAGAAGGGTGATGGTGCTTTCGCCGTCTTTCTGGACATAGATATAGGCCTTTCCAGTAGGAAGCTGGGGTTTTGCAGGCTGTCCCTTAAAGAGAACCTGCTCCTGCTCCAGGAAATCCAGGATCCTGCTTCCATCCTCATCCTGTCCCAGACAGCCGATAAGGGAAACCCCGCAGCCCAGCCGGGCGGCCCCGGCAGCCTGGTTCACTCCCTTTCCGCCTGGCTTTACCTGGACCTGCTGAATCCGGGTTACAGTTCCGGCGGAGGGGACTTGGGTGACTCTGAAATCATAGTCCATGTGGATGCTTCCCACCACCACCACACGGGTACGGGGCAGTTCCGGCGAGGGCCCCAGGGTGCGTCCGGGGCGGAAAAAGGCAGAGGGAGGAGGAGAAAAACGGTCTTCTCCGGCCTTCTCCGCTTTCTGGAGACGGTGGAGAAGGGTCCGGCAGGCCGCCTTACCAAGCTCGCTCCAGGGCAGGACAAAGCCGCTGATCTGTGGGGCAAGGGCCGCTTCCGCCTCCTGATCCATCAGGGCTACAAGGGAAAGCTCTCCTGGAAGCTGCAGCTGCAGCTTCATGGCCAGGGAGTAAACTTCAGCCGCCTGGCTGTAAAGAGGGGCAGCAAGCCCGGTATAGTCAGCCAGAAGGCTGGATTGGCGGCTCAGTGCCTCAAGGGACAGGGCCATGCTTTCTTCGAAGGGAATGCCCTGATCAAAGAAGCACTGCTTAAAGCCCCAAAGCACAGGGGCACTGCGGGGATGCTCCGAAACAAGGCAGCCGATCCGCCGGTGGCCCTTTGCTATAAGCTGGCCTGCGCAGGCATATCCGTAGGTCTTAAGATCCAGAGAAGGCTCCGGCTCCCTGCCTATCAGTAAAAAGGGGATGCCGGAGGCTTCAAGGGAGTGCTCTCCTTCCTGGCTGATCCCGTCTGCTTCTGCCAGGATCCCGTCCACCCGGCAGCTGTACAGGGCGTGAAGCCCCCGAATCTCCTCTCTATTCTCCCTAAGGAGTACACCGTAGCCAGCCTGTGCCGCTTCCTCAAGGACTCCGCTGATCAGGGAGGCGGACTCTCTCACATCTGTCACAAGAAGGCCTATAAGAAAGGTCCTTTGAGTTCCCCGGCTTCGTTGTTCCTCATAGGGGGTATAATGGTATTCGCCGACCAGCTTAAGGATCCTAAGCCGTGTTTCCTGATTGATGGTCTGGTCCTTGCCGTTGATCACCTTGGAAACAGTGGAAGGGGATACACCGGCCAGCTGCGCAAGCTCTTTTATAGTCATAGGTTTACCTCGGTTCTGCCGGAATGTCCCGGCATCAGTATGTAGATTTATTATGAAAGGCCGAAGGCAGGTTGTCAACCACATTTTTGTTTTGTTGTGTGCAATATCACTTAAATAGTTGACATTTTTATGGGAAAGTTATATGTTATATATAGAAAAACAATTTTCGGAAAATGTTTTCCTTGTATTCTGAGAAATACACGGAAGGAAAATGAGAAAGGGGACTGCATATGAAGGTATTAAATTTCGGATCGCTGAACATCGATTACACCTACAGCGTGGATCATTTTGTGGAGGGAGGGGAGACCCTGTCCTCCAGGAGGCTGCAGGTATTTTCCGGCGGAAAGGGCTTAAACCAGTCTATCGCTCTCAGTAAAAGCGGGGCAGAGGTCTGGCACGCCGGGGCAGTGGGACAGTCGGAGGGAGAGTTTCTATTAGAGGAGCTCGAAAAGGCAGGGGTACATACGGAGCTGGTGGCCCGCCTGGAGGAGAAAACCGGCCACGCCATCATTCAGAGAGACAAAGAGGGGGGAAACTGCATCCTTCTGTATGGAGGCGCCAACCAGCAGATCACACCCGAATTGGTGGATCATGTAATGGCGCAGTTTGAGAAGGGAGACTGGCTGGTGCTGCAAAATGAGATCAGTCAGATCGGTTATATGATGGAAAGAGCCCATGAAAAGGGAATGAAGATCGTACTGAACCCGTCGCCTATGGACGAGAAAATTTTTACCTATCCACTGGAATATATTGATTATTTTCTTATGAATGAGATTGAAGGGGCTCAGCTGTGCCAGGGCTCTGAGACCAGGCCGGAAGAACTTCTTGCCAGGGCGGCGGCCCGCTTTCCGGGGGCCGGGATCCTTTTGACCCTGGGAGGGGAGGGATCTCTGTTTTTTGACCATGGACAGCTTTTCAGACAGAAGGCTTACCGGGTAAAAGCAGTGGATACCACAGCGGCAGGGGATACCTTTACCGGATTTTTCATCGGCGGATTGATTCGGGGGATGAAGGTGGAGGAGGCCTTGAGCCTTGCGGGAGCAGCAGCAGCCATTGCTGTATCAAGACCCGGTGCAGCCCCTTCGATTCCGGAGCTTAAGGAGGCAGAAGACTTTAAAAACAGAGTCGAGTCAGAATTGTACTAAAAAAAATACACTTTACTGCGTTGAAACCGCAAAAATTTAAAGTATTGAAATTGACTCTGGTTTTATTTTGTAGTATGATGGAAATTGTCTATGAAATGGACAAATTTTTGTATGGAAAAGAGGAGAGCATTATGAAAAAATCATCAAAAGCTTTGTCTCTTATGCTTGCCGGAGTGATGGCTCTGTCCCTGACAGCCTGTGCCGGACAGACAGAGACAGCGCCTTCTGCAGAATCGGCCCCGCAGACAGAGGGAAGCAGTGCAGAAGCTGCAGAGGGGGCTTCCTACCGCATCGGCATCTGCCAGCTGGTACAGCATGAGGCTCTGGACGCAGCTACCCAGGGTTTCCAGGACGCGGTAAAGGAGGAACTGGGCGACGCGGTTACCTTTGATCTGCAGAACGCTCAGGGGGATTCCAACACCTGTTCTACCATTATCAACAGCTTTGTTTCCAGCGACGTGGATCTGATTATGGCAAATGCCACCGCGGCCCTTCAGGCAGCCCAGGCAGGCACCAATGAGATCCCTATTCTTGGAACCTCTGTAACGGAGTACGGCGTAGCCCTTGGCATTGATGATTTTAATGGCACCGTAGGCGGAAATATTTCCGGTACGGCTGACCTGGCACCCCTGGACGAGCAGGCAGCCATGCTTCATGAGCTGTTCCCGGATGCCAAGAATGTTGGTCTGTTATACTGCTCCGCAGAGGCAAATTCCCAGTATCAGGTAGATACAGTGAAGGCTGCCCTGGAGGAGCTTGGATATACCTGTGAATATTACGCGTTTTCCGATTCCAATGACCTGGCTACCATCGTGACCAATGCGGCAGGTGCAAGTGATGTAATTTACATCCCCACCGACAACACAGCAGCAGCCAACACAGAGATCATTAATAACATCTGCCAGCCGGCAGGGGTTCCTGTGATCGCGGGCGAGGAGGGGATCTGCAGGGGCTGCGGCGTTGCGGCTCTGACCATCAGCTACTATGACCTTGGCGTGGCTACCGGCAAGATGGCAGTTAAGATCCTGACCGGCGAGTCTGATATTTCCCAGATGCCGGTTGAGTACGCGCCTCAGTTTACAAAGAAGTATAATCCTGCGATCTGTGAAGCTCTGGGAGTAGAGATTCCCGAGGGTTATGAGGCTATTGCCGAATAAAAGCAGGAAAAACGGCATAAAAGCCCCGAAGGCGGGGCGGCAGGGAAGCAGCGGGACCAGGCATTTTGCAGTCTCGCTGCCCTTTTGCGGATAAAGATAAAAATGACTGAGGTGAAAGAAATGAACGTATTAAGCTTGATCAACGCATTGCCGGGAGCGGCCGCCCAGGGACTGATCTGGGGTATTATGGCCATCGGCGTGTACCTGACCTTCCGTATCCTGGATTTTGCGGATCTGACTGTAGACGGTTCCCTGTGTACCGGCGGAGCGGTATGTATTATGCTGATGCTGGGAGGACACAACGTATGGGTGTCCATGGCGGCGGCTCTCATCGCTGGTATGGCGGCCGGACTTGTCACTGGCCTTCTCCATACATTTATGGGGATCCCGGCCATCCTTTCCGGTATTCTGACCCAGCTGGGGCTGTATTCTGTTAACTTAAAGATCATGGGAAAGGCAAACCAGGCCATTAATGTAGACAAATATGACCTTCTGGTGTCTCTCCGCTTTATCAAGGGCGTTCCGTTTTTTAAAAATACCATCCTTCTGGTGGCGGTTATGATCCTTGTGCTCATCTGTATCCTGTACTGGTTCTTTGGTACGGAGCTTGGCTGCTCCATCCGGGCTACCGGCTGCAATGACAGGATGGCCCGGGCCCAGGGCATCAACACCGATTTTAACCGGGTTCTGGGCCTGATGATTTCCAATGGCCTGGTGGCTCTTTCCGGCGCTCTTTTAGCCCAGTACCAGGGCTTTGCAGATATTAATATGGGCCGTGGAGCCATTGTCATTGGTCTGGCTGCGGTGATCATCGGGGAAGCGGTATTTGGAAAGGTGTTCCACAACTTCGGCTTCCGGCTTCTGGGTGTGGTACTTGGCTCCATTATTTATTATCTGGTACTTCAGGTGGTAATCTGGATGGGCATCGATACAGATCTGTTAAAGCTTCTGTCCGCAGTAGTGGTAGCTATTTTCCTGGCTGTTCCTACCTGGCAGGCGCGCTATTTCTCAAAAGCAGGAAAAAGGAGGTAAGGAACCATGCTGGAGATTAAACATATTTCAAAAACCTTTAACCCAGGTACGGTCAATGAAAAAAGAGCCTTAAAGGATCTGAGCCTTACCTTGAATAACGGTGATTTCGTTACAATTATCGGCGGAAACGGAGCAGGAAAGTCCACCCTGTTAAATGCTATCGCCGGGGTATGGCTGGTAGACGAGGGCCAGATCCTCATCGACGGCCAGGATGTGACCCGGCTTCCTGAGCATAAGCGGGCCGCCTTTATGGGACGTGTGTTCCAGGATCCCATGAACGGCACAGCTGCCACCATGGGCATCGAGGAAAATCTGGCCCTGGCCCTGAGAAGGGGAAGCCGCCGCTTTTTAAAGCCGGGGATTACAGCCCGGGAAAGAAAGCTGTACAGGGATCTTCTGATCCGTCTGGGACTGGGATTAGAGGAGCGCCTTACATCAAAGGTAGGGCTTTTATCCGGCGGCCAGAGACAGGCCCTCACTCTTCTTATGTCCACCCTGAAGCGGCCAAAGCTCCTTCTTCTGGACGAGCATACCGCAGCTCTGGATCCTCAGACGGCAAAGAAGGTGCTGGAGCTGACCAGTGAAATGGTAGCGGAGCAGAACCTGACCGCCCTGATGGTTACTCACAATATGAAGGATGCCATACAGATTGGAAACCGCCTGATCATGATGAATGACGGAAATGTGATCTATGATGTGGCGGGACAGGAAAAGAAGAATCTGACGGTAGATGATCTGCTGAGGAAATTTGCGGAGGCCAGCGGCGGCGAGTTCGCAAATGACCGTATGATGCTGGCAAAATAAGGGGATTGCAGCACTGTAACAGCTGCGGAATAAAATTTTAATAAAAAGTTCATATTTTCTCCTTTGCTTTTATGCTATACTCTACTCTGTATGGGTGTCCCCTCTGGATACCCGAATAAATAATGGAGACGATAGAAGATGCTTGAACATAAGGATTACCTGTCCAGCCTTAACAAGGCCAGACGGAGAAGAAACCGGAAGATGGACCCCAGATACCTGCTGCTCCTGCTTTCTGTGCTGATCGCCGCGGGGATCGTGATTGTAGGAGTACGGACTTTTATGGGCAGGGAGGACAGGCTGGCCGGAGCGCCGGAGCCTGCCGTGGCCCAGGCTACGCCGGGAGAGGCACGGGCGGCCTACGATCCGGAGGCAGAGGTCAGGGAAGCAGAGAAGGAACAGGAAGCACAGGAGATCCAGGCAGTGATCGATTCCTATACCAATCTGGGGATCGTTCAGGTATCCGGTTATCTGAATATAAGGGAGACTCCCAGTACGGATGGCACTATCATAGGAAAGCTTTCCGGGGACGGAGCCTGCGAGATCCTGGATACAGAGGGTGAGTGGTCCCATATCACCTCCGGCGGTGTAGAAGGATATATTAACAATCAGTATCTGATCACCGGAGACGAGGCCAGAGAGAAGGCAAAGGAGCTGGTAGCCCTTCGTGCCACCATTACCGCGGACAGCCTGAACATCCGCAGCGGCCCTGCCCTCGACCCCTCAAATATTGTGGGACAGGCTATCAAGGATGAGCGCTATACGGTTCTGGGACAGCAGGATGGTTGGATTCAGATCCAGGACGGTTATATTTCCTCTGATTATGCCCAGGTATCCTATTCTCTGGATGAGGGCCGGAAGCTGGATATGAAGTCCATGGCCATCAACCAGTATGACAACCTGGTTATTTCCAAGGTAAACAATTACTTAAATGTAAGAGCAGAGCCCAAGTCCGATGGCAAGATTATCGGCAAGATGACCAGCAAGGCGGCAGGCGAGATCTTAGAGACCACTGACGGCTGGTACAAGATCCAGTCCGGCCCCATTGTAGGCTATATATCCGCCGATCCTCAGTATACGGCCACCGGTCAGGAGGCAAAGGACCTTGCCATGCAGACAGCTACACTGAAGGCAGTGATCAAAACCGATGTGCTGAACGTCCGCACCGAGCCAAACACCGACTCAAAGATCTGGACTCAGATTGTAAAGGACGAGCGGTATCCTGTTGTGGCCCAGCTGGACGGCTGGGTGCAGATCGAGCTGGATTCGGTGGATGAGTCAGACGGAAGCACAGCCGATACCGCTTTTATCTCCACCCGTGACAACAACGTGGAGGTACGTTATGCCCTGAATGAGGCCATCAAGTTCTCGCCGGCAGAGGAGGCCGCAAACAAGTCATCCTCCCGCCGCAGCCAGATCGTAAACTATGCTGTTCAGTTTGTAGGCAACCCCTATGTATGGGGCGGAACCAGCCTTACAAAGGGAGCTGACTGCTCCGGCTTTACCATGAAGGTAATGGAGAAATTCGGCGTATCCCTGCCTCATTATTCCGTATCCCAGTCAAAGATGGGCAAAAAGGTAACCTCCGAAACCATGCGTCCCGGCGACCTGGTATTCTACGCAGGAAGCGGCGGCCAGGTAAACCATGTGGCTATGTACATCGGCAACGGCCAGGTGGTCCATGCGGCAAGCTCCAGAAGCGGCATCAAGATTTCCACCTGGAACTACAGGACACCAGTGGCTATCCGAAATGTATTAGGAGACTAAAAGAGTTAAGAGAAGGCGTCAGCCTGATCCAGAAGCAGATCTGGACGGGCTGGCCCTTATTTTTTTGCGGAAAATGGAAAGATCCGGGAAAAATGGGGCATAGTAAGGGGTATATGATGGGACAAGGAGGCAGACTATGACAGCTGCAGAAGCATATATCCGACATGTAAAACAAACTATACTGACCCATCCCGGAGCGGGCTGGGATCAGATCCTTCTGGGACTTAAGGCGAATAAGTATAAGGTCCGCCTGCTTCCGGACCGGAAGGTGGCAAAGGGCTATCAGAGGCTGGAGGCACGGATGGCAGGCCTGGTGGCAGATGGCCTGAGAAGGCCGGAAAGCTGCGTATGGGGGAATATCTTTGCTCCCTGCGAGCTTATGGCCTCGATGGGACTTACCACTCTTTCTATAGAATGTCTGGCCTGTTATTTTGCAGGCTTTCATCTGGAGGATCATTTTATTGATTGGGCCCAGAATGAGGGGGTGGCGCCTACCCTCTGCTCCTATCATAAAACATTTCTGGGGGCAGTGGGAAGCGGCGTGGCGGCTGGTCCCGGCTTTGGGGTGACCACCTCCTTATCCTGTGACGGAAATCTGAATACTTTCCGGTACCTTCAGGAGAAAACCGGGGCACCATACCGGTTCCTGGATGTGCCCTACCGGGAGGATGAGGCATCGGTGGCCTATCTGGCGGCCCAGCTTAAAGAGCTGTCAGAGGAGCTTTCCAGGGTCTTTGGACACCCCTTTTGTGAGGAACGGCTAAGGGAGATATTGGAGATTGAAAATGAGACCAAGAAGGCACTGTGGGAATTCTGTCAGTGCATGGGAAGCCATTTCTATCCGGGGCAAATGATGAGCCAGCTTTACCTGATGATGGGAGTCCATCTGATGATGGGAAGCCGGGAGCTTTTGGAGATTATAAAGGAAATGGGACAGGAGATCAGAAAGCAGCCGCCCCTTCAGGGGAAAAAGATCATGTGGATCCATCTGATGCCGGCCTGGCAGAAGGCGCTGGGCGGATATTTTAACAGCAGCCCGGATTATCAGCTGATCGCCAGCGACATTATTCTGGATCATATGGAACCGTTGGATACGGAGCACCCCTTTGAGGCCTTGGCACGAAAGCTGATTTCCAATATTTATAACGGCTCCTGTGAAAGAAAGGCGCAGAGACTCTGTGAGCTGGCAGAGACCTTCGGGGCAGATGGGGTGATCCATTTCTGTCCCTGGGGCTGCAAGCAGGCATCCGGCGGGAGTATTCTTTTAAAGGAGCGGCTTCATGCTCTTGGCATACCGGTGCTGATCCTGGACGGAGACGGGATCGACGGGCGAAACAGTCATGACGGCCAGATGCTTACCCGTCTGGAGGCCTTCCTGGAGATGCTTCAAAGGAAGGAGAGCTGAGTATGATTGGATATGTGTGTAAATATGCCCCCATGGAGCTGTTTGACTTTATGGGGGTAAAAACAGAGCGGATCGAGCCGGAGGCAGAGTCTTTGTGCCAGGCAGATGAACGGCTTCACCCAAATCTTTGCAGTTTTGCCAAGGGAGTTTTAGAAGCTGTGACAGAAGGAGATTATGAGGGGGTGGTTTTTACCACCTGCTGCGACAGTGTCAGAAGACTGTACGATGTTTTAAAAGATCAGTTTCCGGAGCGGTTTATCTATATGCTGGATACACCCAGGCGGGTGGGAACACGGGAGGCAGAGCTCTATGAGGGGCGGATCCGGGAGATGATCCGGGCATGGGAACAGTATTCCGGGAAGGAATTTTGCGAGGAGGGGTTTGGCCGCTGGCTGTCAGAAAGAACCGGGACCGATCCCTTCTATTATAAAGAGGGAGCTGTAAATATCGGTCTTTTAGGTGCCAGAGCCAGCAGGTCCTTAAGACGGGCTCTAAAGGAGAGCGGACTTCATATTTCCTTTGATCTTACCTGTACCGGCCTGTCCAGGGAACTGGATACAGGCAGGGCGCCTTCTCTTTCCTCCTATGCGGAAGCCCTTTTAAGGCAGCTTCCCTGTATGCGGATGGATACGCCGGGGGTGAGAAGGGAGCAGATCCGGCGGCTGGCAGAGCAGGCTGAGGGGATCATCTGCCATACGGTGCAGTTCTGCGACAATTATTCCTATGAATATGCTCTGGAGAAGGATAAGCTGCCAAGGCCGGTGCTTCTTTTGGAAACCGATTATACCAGACAGAGCCGGGGCCAGATCCTTACCCGGGTTCAGGCATTTTCCGAGGCCCTGGCTCCGGAGCGGGGAGAAAAGAAAAGAAAGGCGGAAGGAAATATGTATGTGATGGGAGTAGACAGCGGTTCCACCTCCACCAACGGGGTAATCCTGGACGGGAAGGGTACGTATGTGGCGGGAGCGGCGGTGCCCACCGGGGCAAAGGCGGGAGAAAGCGCAGAGCGGGTGAAGCAGCTGGTTCTGGAGAAGGCTGGTCTGAAGGAGCGGGATATTGTAAAGATCGTGGCCACGGGTTATGGGCGGGTCAGTATTCCCTATGCCCATAAGCAGGTCACAGAGATCAGCTGCCATGGCCGCGGGGCCCACTATTTCAATCCCGGGATCCGTACCATTCTGGATATTGGAGGCCAGGACAGCAAGGCCATCCGGTTAAATGAAGCGGGTGAAGTGATCCAGTTTGTAATGAATGATAAATGTGCCGCAGGTACCGGGCGTTTTCTGGAGATGATTGCAAGGACCCTGGAGGTGGATATAAAAGAGCTTGGAGCTCTTGCCCTGAAGGCTGAGACGGAGCTGCAGATCACCAGTATGTGCTCTGTTTTTGCGGAGTCGGAGGTAATCTCCCTGATTGCGGATAACCGGGAGAAGGCGGACGTTGCCTGGGGAGTCTGCCGTTCCATTGCGAATAAATCTTATTCCCTTTTAAAACGGGTGGGGATCGAGGCAGAGGTAATGATGACCGGAGGGGTGGCAAGGAATCCGGGGGTAGTAAAGGCGGTGGAGGAGCGGATTGGTATGCCCCTGTCCATCTGTCCTGAGCCGGAGCTTGCGGGAGCGGTGGGCGCCGCTCTTTATGCTCTGGAAAGCGTATAAAAGTCAGGCTCTGTGTAAAGAATAAATGTGTTTGAACAGGAAGGAGGTCCGACTATGGGACAGAATAAGAATAAAAAAGAAAAGCATGCAGAGGCTAATACAGTTTCCGGGGGAGAGGAGGAGAAGCTGCAGAGGGAGATTGAGGAAAAGAAGGATGACCAGATGGAAGAATACGGCCAGCTGACCCTGGAGGAAAATGAAAAACGGCGCAGGATCCACCTGCTTACCATCATCGGAGAGGTGGAGGGCCATGAAAATGCCTCCGGATCCACAAAGACCACAAAATACGACCACCTTCTTCCCAAGCTGGCTGAAATCGAGGACGACCACCGGGTGGAGGGAATGCTGATCCTTCTCAATACCTCAGGAGGAGATGTGGATGCCGGCCTTGCCATTGCCGAGATGATCGCCTCCTTAAGCATACCCACCGTATCCCTTGTTCTGGGGGGAAGCCATTCCATCGGTGTTCCCCTGGCTGTGTCCTCGGATTATTCCTTTATCGTCCCCTCCGGGACCATGATGATCCATCCAGTGCGTATGAGCGGCATGGTCATCGGTACGGCCCAGACCTATGAATATTTCGAGATGATCCAGGACCGGATCCTGTCCTTTGTAGCCGGACACGCAGATATAGCCTACGATCAGCTGAGAAACCTGATGCACAATACAAAGATGCTCACCAGAGATCTGGGTACAGTGCTGGTAGGAAGGGAGGCAGTGGAGGCTGGTCTGATCAATGAGGTAGGCGGGATCCGGGAGGCTTTAAAAAGGCTTTATTCCATGATCGATGAAAGGAGGAGGGGGAGTCTGTCAGAATAAATTCCGCCACAGCGTTGCATTTTGAAAAAATATTTTGTATACTGTTTATAAACTGGGCTTAAAGCGTGTTTGGATCCATGGATGTGGATCACTCAAACACGCTTTCTGTGTGAGAGTCAGAGGCCCGCAGATGACAGGAGGCAATTTCAGTGGCTGATTCAGCAAAGAGACAGCAGAGTGGAACAAGAAAACCGGGAAGGCCAAAGGGAAGCACCTCAAAGCAGGGAACATCCTCAGCAAAGAAAGGAGGAACCTCCCGTTCTTCCGGCACCAGAGGAGGCCGGGGGGCAAAGCAGGCCTATCAGGACACCGATACAGGATTTATGAAGGCAGAGGCAGTGGTGATCGTATCCTTTGCTATTGCAATTCTTTTATTTTTAAGTAATTTCCGCCTCTGCGGAGTAGTGGGAGATGTGCTGCGGAGCCTGCAGCTTGGAATATTCGGCATGGTAGGCTTTCTGGTGCCCATCCTTCTGTTTGTAGGCACCTGCTTCCATTTATCCAATCAGGGCAATATCCATGCTGCCATGAAGCTGGCTGCGGTGGCGGGTCTGGTGATCACCGTCTGCGGACTGCTGCAGCTCTTGTTCGGCGCTGTTTCTGAGGACGGTGGGATGATGTTTTATTATACCCAGTCCTCTTTAAACGGCAGAGGCGGCGGTCTTCTGGGAGGCGCTGTATCCGGTCTTTTACGGATGGCAGTGGGACAGGCAGGGGCATATCTGGTACTGATCGTACTGATGATCCTGTGCATTGTCTGCATTACAGAGAAATCCTTTGTGTCTGCCGTGAGAAAGGGCAGCGGAAAGGCTTATCAGTACGCAAGGGAGGATATGGACCGGCGCCGTGAGCTTCATGCCCAGAGGGCGGAGGAGCGCCGTCTTTTAAGAGAGGAACAGAAGGTGCGGGGCGTCAATCTGGATGCCACCTGGATCACTGCTCCTGAGGAGGAGTGGGAAGGAGAGTATGAGGCGGAGCCTGCTTATGAAGATGGGGCAGAAGCCTTTGATGAATTCGATGATGCAGAGGCTGAGGATTTTCCTCAGGAAATGGATCAGTCCATTATCCAGCGCCATGGAAAGATACGGAATGTAATCCGGGAGCAGCCGGCTGGGCGTCCGGGACGTGTAAAGACAGAAAATCCGGCGGATCAGTTCAGAGGCAGGATTGCCCTGCCGCCGGAATATGAGGAGGAAACACTTCCGGAGCCAGAGGAAGACAGCGAGGTAAGCGCCCTGGCGCGGTCCCTGGAGGGGATGAGCCGCAGGGAGGAAAGGCCGGCAGCTGCCAGTGTCAGAGTGCCGGAGGAGGAAGAAACAGAATACGAGACCATCCATGCCGCAAGAGATGCCAGAACCCTGGAAGAGCTTGATATGGCGGCACCGGTCAGCTTTGAGGAGGATCTGGAGGAGGCAGTTCCCTGGGAGGAGCCGGAAACGGAGATACCGCCTGTTCCGCTGCGGCCTGCAGAACGGACGCAGCCGGTGATCAGCCGTGAGCCGGAACAGTCGCCAGAGGAAAATCCCTGGGATCCGGTTTATGATGAAACATCTTCCGCTATCCCGGAGGAGGGCTTTAACTATGACAGCGTATTTGTGCCGGAGGAGCCGAAGCGTGTGGTCACTGCCTCTGGAAAGGTGATTGAGACAGAGACCGAGCTGCTTCAGAAAAAGTTGGAGAAAAAGAGTGAGAAAAAATCTCAGACCCAGGGAGACGACGGCAGCGGAGAGGTTTCCGTCCTTAAGGAGATCAAGGCAAAAGAGGAAGCTGTAAAGAAGGAATACATATTCCCGCCCACCACCCTTCTTAAGAAGGCGGTGAAAAATCCGGGCGCATTTTCAGAAAATGAATATAAGGCAACGGCCATCAAGCTCCAGCAGACCCTTCATAACTTCGGCGTAGGGGTTACGGTGACCAATATAAGCTGCGGCCCGGCTGTGACACGGTATGAGCTTCTTCCGGAGCAGGGCGTGAAGGTCAGCAAGATCGTGGGCCTGGCAGATGACATCAAGCTGAGCCTGGCGGCCGCTGACATCCGTATCGAGGCCCCTATCCCCGGCAAATCTGCGGTAGGCATCGAGGTGCCCAATAAGGAAAACAATACAGTATACCTAAGAGAACTGCTGGAATCAGACGCCTTTACCCACCACAAGTCAAGACTGGCCTTTGCCGTAGGCAAGGACATCGGGGGCCAGGTGGTGGTAACGGATATTGCCAAGATGCCCCATCTGCTGATTGCAGGCGCTACCGGTTCCGGTAAGTCCGTCTGCATCAATACCCTGATTATGAGTATTATCTTCAAAGCAGACCCAAATGATGTAAAGCTCATTATGGTGGATCCAAAGGTAGTAGAGCTGAGCGTTTATAATGGGATCCCCCATCTTCTGATCCCTGTGGTCACAGATCCTAAGAAGGCTTCCGGCGCCTTAAACTGGGCGGTGGCGGAGATGACCGACCGGTATAAAAAGTTTGCAGAGTGTAATGTAAGAGATCTGAAGGGCTACAATGACCGGGTTGAAAAGCTTCATGACATAGAAGATGAGAAAAAACCTCAGAAACTTCCCCAGATCATTATCATCATCGACGAGCTGGCAGACCTTATGATGGTAGCGCCGGGAGAGGTGGAGGATTCTATCTGCCGTCTGGCTCAGCTGGCCCGTGCGGCAGGCATCCATCTGGTGATTGCGACCCAGAGGCCTTCTGTCAACGTTATTACTGGTCTTATTAAGGCAAATGTGCCCTCCAGGATCGCGTTTTCTGTATCCTCCGGTGTGGACTCCCGTACCATCATCGACATGAACGGTGCGGAGAAGCTTCTTGGAAAGGGAGATATGCTCTTTTATCCCGCAGGCTTTCCAAAGCCCCAGCGTGTCCAGGGCGCCTTTGTTTCCGATGATGAGGTCAGCAATGTAGTAGAATTTCTGACGGAGCAGGGCATGGTGGCCCAGTACAGCACCGAGGTGGAGAGCCGGGTGGCTTCTCCTTCTATGGACGGCGGCGGAGGCTCCGGCAGCCGGGATGATTATTTCATCCAGGCGGGACAGTTCATCATAGAAAAAGACAAGGCATCCATCGGTATGCTTCAGAGGATGTTTAAGATCGGCTTTAACCGGGCGGCCCGTATTATGGATCAGCTGGCTGAGGCCGGTGTGGTAGGCGAAGAGGAAGGCACAAAACCGAGAAAAATCCTCATGTCTATGGAACAGTTTGAAGAAATGCTGGAGCAGGGCAGATAAGGCCCTGCCTGGCATCAAAGGTATATATCACACACAAGGAGGATGGACCTATGAAATCAGATATTGAGATTGCGCAGCAGGCGGTGATGAAGCCCATCAAAGAGATCGCAGCAGCTTATGGCATCGGGGAGGAGGAACTGGAGCTTTATGGAAAATATAAGGCAAAGCTTACCGATGAGCTGTGGGAGCAGGTAAAGGACCGGAAGGACGGAAAGCTGGTGCTTGTAACGGCTATCAATCCCACACCGGCAGGAGAGGGAAAGACCACCATTACCGTAGGTCTTGGACAGGCTCTTGGGAAAATGGGGAAAACTGCCCTGATCGCCCTGCGGGAGCCTTCTCTTGGCCCCTGCTTTGGCATCAAGGGAGGGGCGGCTGGAGGCGGCTATGCCCAGGTGGTGCCCATGGAGGATCTGAATCTTCATTTTACCGGTGATTTCCACGCTATCACCTCTGCCAATAACCTTTTGGCGGCCCTTCTTGACAACCATATCCAACAGGGCAATGCCCTTGGCATTGATCCAAGGCAGATCCTGTGGAAGCGCTGCGAGGATATGAACGACAGAGCCCTTAGAAATATCGTCATCGGACTTGGAGCAAAGGCAGACGGCATGGTAAGGGAGGATCATTTTGTGATCACAGTGGCCTCTGAGATTATGGCCATCCTGTGCCTGGCAGATGATATGAAGGATTTAAAGGAGCGTCTGGGCCGGATCATCGTAGCTTATAATTTTGCGGGAGAGCCTGTAACTGCAGACCAGCTCCGCGCCACCGGCGCCATGGCAGCCCTCTTAAAGGACGCCTTAAAGCCTAATATGATCCAGACCCTGGAGCACACAGGAGTGCTGGTGCACGGAGGGCCCTTCGCTAATATCGCTCACGGCTGCAACAGTGTGCGGGCTACAAAGACGGCCCTTAAACTGGCTGACATCGTTGTAACAGAGGCCGGCTTCGGCGCGGATCTGGGAGCGGAAAAGTTTATGGACATCAAATGCCGCATGGCAGGCTTAAAGCCGGACGCTGTAGTGCTGGTGGCCACGGTAAGGGCTCTTAAGTATAACGGAGGCGTTCCCAAGGATCAGCTTTCCCAGGAGAATCTGGAGGCCCTTAAAAAGGGAATCGTCAACCTGGAAAAGCACATTGAGAATCTGAAAAAGTTCGGCGTGCCGGTGGTTGTGACCTTAAATTCCTTCATAACCGATACAGAGGCAGAATACGCTTACATAAGAGATTTCTGTCAGGAGAGAGGCTGTGAATTTGCCCTGGCTGAGGTCTGGGCAAAGGGCGGTGAGGGCGGCCTTGCCCTGGCGCAGAAGGTAGTAGAAACTCTGGAAACAAAAACCTCTGATTTCCATGTGCTCTATCCGGATGAGATGAGCCTGCAGGATAAGATAAAGACCGTTGCTTCTGAGATCTATGGGGCAGAAGGGGTTTCCTACGCCCCGGCAGCCCAGAGAGCCTTAAAGAGGATCGAGGAGATGGGCTTTGGAAATCTGCCTGTATGTATGGCAAAGACCCAGTATTCCCTGTCAGATGACCAGACAAAACTGGGTCGTCCAAGTGGCTTTACGATTAATGTGAGAGATGCCTATGTATCGGCAGGGGCTGGCTTTGTGGTAGTTCTCACAGGCTCCATTATGACCATGCCGGGACTTCCAAAGAAGCCGGCGGCAGAGAACATCGATGTAGATGAAAATGGCTGCATTACAGGGCTGTTCTGATTTTCAGAGACAGAAAGGACAGAAATTCATGATATTAAATAACTGGCTTAAGGAGCTTAGCTATGAACTGGTCCGGGGAAACGGACAGGTACAGGTGGAGGAAGTCGTATATGACTCCAGAAAGGCCGGGCCTGGAAGCGTCTTTGTATGTATGGCGGGAACCAGGGTAGATTCCCACCGTTTTATCCCGGATGTATTAAGAGCGGGGGCCAGGGTTCTGGTTACAGAACGGGAGGTGGAGGCAGAGCTTTCTGCTTCCGGCCTTTCAGAGGAGGAGCTTAAGGAGGTAACCATCCTTAAAGTAAAGGATGGCCGTATGGCTCTGGCCCGGCTGTCTGCCGCCCGGTTCGGCTACCCGGCCCGCCGTATGGTGATGATCGGGGTTACAGGCACCAAGGGAAAGACTACCACCACCCATATGATCAAGGCAGTGCTGGAGGCAGCAGGCCATAAGGTGGGCATGATCGGTACCACAGGCACTGTGATCGGAGATCAGGTAACTCCTACGGTAAATACCACGCCGGAATCCTATCAGCTTCATCAGTCCTTTGCGCAGATGGAGAAGGCAGGCTGCAGCCATGTGATCATGGAGGTGTCTTCCCAGGGCA
The DNA here is from genome assembly GCA_900549235.1 of uncultured Clostridium sp. Lineage (GTDB taxonomy): Bacteria > Bacillota > Clostridia > Lachnospirales > Lachnospiraceae > Enterocloster. The sequence continues at coordinate 59,373 of URNT01000012.1, forward strand.
TCAAGATGAGCCGGGTAGAGGGCATTGTCTTTGACTATGGCATTTTTACAAATATTTCCCCGGATCATATCGGTCCGGATGAGCATAAGGATTTTGAGGAATATCTTTATTATAAGTCAAGGCTCCTCAGTATGTGCCGCACCGGCCTTGTAAACCGGGATGATGGCCATTTTCAGGAGATTGTAAAGAGGTGTACCTGCCGCCTTTATACCTACGGCTTAAAGGAGCAGGCAGATTTTATGGCCTCGGAACTGCGCTATGTGTCCCAGCCTGATTTTGTAGGAACAGAATTTCAGGTATCAGGGGTATGCAGCCAGAAGGTACGCCTTGGCATACCAGGGCGGTTCAATGTGGAAAATGCCCTGGCGGCGGTCTGCCTCTGCAGCCTTTTAGGGGCTCCGGGGGACCGGATCTGCCATGGGCTGGAGCATATCCGGGTCAACGGAAGGATGGAGATCGTACATACCTCCCGCCGCTGCACCGTTCTTGTGGATTACGCCCACAATGCGGTCAGCATGGAAAGCCTGTTATCCACACTCCGGGACTACGCGCCCCGGCGTCTGGTGGTGGTATTTGGCTGCGGCGGCAACCGTTCTAAGGACCGGCGCTATTCCATGGGTGAGATCGGAGGCCGTATGGCAGATCTTTCCATTATCACGGCAGATAATTCCCGGTTTGAAAAGACAGAGGATATTATCGCAGACATCCGAGGCGCTATGGAGAAAACAGGGGGAGCCTTTATAGAAATTCCGGACCGGAGAGAGGCAATCCGATACAGCATCCTCCAGGCGGAGCCGGGAGATATGATCGCGGTGATCGGAAAGGGTCATGAGGATTATCAGGAAATCGAGGGCGTGCGTCATCATTTCCTGGACCGGGAAGTGATCGAGGAAGTGATTGGGTCGATGGGAGAACAGGAGCATGTATGATATAACAGTAAAAGAGCTGGCAGAGGGCACCGGCGGAAGGCTCCTTATGGGAGAAATAAAACAGCCGGTGGGGAACATCAGCCTGGATTCCAGACATATGAAGGGGGATGACCTGTTCGTCCCCATTATCGGAGAACGGGCAGACGCCCACAATTTTATCTGCCAGGCCATCGGCAATGGAGCGGCGGCTGTCCTTACCAGCCGCCATCATTCGGCAGCGGAGGTAAAGGCAGAGATCGAGGCCCAGACAAAGGGGGATGCCTCCTTAAGGGATCGGTGCCTTCAGGCAGCCTGGATCCAGGTGGAGGATACGAAAAAGGGGCTTCAGGCCCTGGGCTCCTTTTTAAGGGAGAGGATTCGGATCCCTCTGGTGGGCATCACTGGAAGCGTGGGAAAGACCACCACCAGGGAGATGATCGGGGCAGCTCTTGGAGCAGGCTTTCAGGTCTATAAGACGCCGGGCAACAGCAACAGCCAGGTGGGAGTGCCTATCACCCTGTCTGAGATCCCAAGGGAGGCCGGCATCGGTGTCATCGAGCTTGGTATGAGTGAGCCGGGGGAGATGACGCGGATCGCCTCTATCGCCAGGGCAGACAGCGCCGTAATGACTAATATCGGCGTAACCCATATCGAACAGCTTGGGTCACAGGAGAACATTTTAAGGGAAAAGCTCCATATCCAGGACGGGATGCCGGAGGATGGCTGTCTCTTTTTAAATGGAGATGATCCTATGCTCCGTCAGGCGGCCGGAGAGCTTAAGCGTCCGGTCTGCCTTTACGGCCTCAGTGAGGGCTGTGACGTAAGGGGAGTGGAGCTGGAAACAGAGGAGGGATACCCTGTCTTTACGGCTGTGGTCCGGGGAGAGCAGGTGAGAGTCCGCCTCAGGGTCATGGGAAACCATATGGTAAGCAATGCCCTGGCGGCTCTGGCAGTGGCGGCCTATTATAAGGTGCCTCTTTCCCAGGCGTCCAGGGCTCTGGAGGCCTTTGAGGGCTACCGGGGCCGCCAGCAGGTCTTTGAGGCCGGAGGCATTACCGTCCTTGATGACAGCTACAATGCCAGTCCGGTGTCCATGAAGGCGGGCCTGGAGGTGTTAAGGACTATGGCCGGGGAAAGGCGCAGTGTGGCAGTCCTTGGAGATATGAAGGAGCTGGGGCCGGAAAGCGGGGCTTTTCACCGGGAGATCGGCGCATTTATAGGCAGCCATCCGGTGGACCAGACGGTGCTTCTTGGAGAACTGGCCGGAGAGATCGGCCGGGGGATCAAGGAAAGCGGTATCATAGAAAAGGGCCTTACCGGGCATCCTGTATACTGCCATAGCCTGGATGAGGTAAATCAGTGGCTTAAGGAACATCTGAAGGAGGGGGACTGCGTCCTTTTTAAGGGCTCCAACAGCATGAGGCTGTCCCAGTCCGCCGCCTTCCTGAGAGAATGGAAAAAACAGACAAAGGAGATATAAAACCATGGAATTAAACAAAGAATACTGCCGTCAGACGGCAGAGGAGCTGATCGCATTTCTGGAAAAGAGCCCTACGGCATTTCACGCTGTAGAAAATATGGCTGAGATCTTAAAGGAGCAGGGCTTTACCGAGCTTTATGAGGGCAGTGCCTGGGAGATCAAGGAAAACGGCCGTTATTTTGTAACCAGGAATCATTCTTCCATCATCGCTTTTAAGGTGCCGGGAAAGGATTTTACAGGCTTTGAGATCATGGCAAGCCACAGCGATTCCCCTTCCTTTAAGATTAAGGAAAACCCGGAGATGGAGTCTGAGGGACATTACATCAAGCTGAATGTAGAGAAATACGGCGGCATGATCTGCGCTCCCTGGTTTGACCGTCCCTTATCTGTAGCAGGCCGTCTGGTGGTGCGTGAGGGAAAACGTCTGGCAACCAGACTGGTTACGGTAGACCGGGATCTGCTGATGATTCCAAATGTAGCCATTCATTTTAACAGAGAGGTTAACGACGGCTATAAGTACAATATACAGACCGACCTTCTGCCTCTTTACGGCGGCATCGGCGCAAAGGGAAGCTTTATGAAAACGGTAGCGGAGTGGGCCGGAGTAAAGGAAGAGGACATTTTAGGACATGACCTGTTCCTGTACAGCCGTACTCCAGGCACCATCTGGGGGGCAGAGGAGGAGTATGTATCCTGCGGCCGTCTGGATGATCTGCAGTGCGCCTTCGCATCCTTAAAGGGCTTCCTGGCAGCTCCCGCTGCAGACTGCGTCCAGGTTCATGCTGTCTTTGATAACGAGGAGGTAGGCAGCGGAACCAAGCAGGGAGCAGACGCTACCTTCCTTGAGGATGTGTTAAAGCGGGTGAACCGGGCCCTGGGACGGAGCGAGGAGCAGTATCTGATGGCCCTTGCTTCCAGCTTTATGCTTTCCGCTGACAATGCCCATGCCGTACATCCAAACCATGGCGAAAAATCAGATCCGGTGAACCGTCCCCACATGAATGAGGGAATCGTAATCAAGTTTAACGCAAACCAGAAATACACCACTGATGCTGTATCCGCAGCCATGTTTAAGACGATGTGCCAGGCTGAGGAAATCCCGGTTCAGACCTTTACCAACCGTTCCGATATGGTAGGCGGTTCTACTCTGGGAAATATTTCCAACAGTCATGTGGCTCTGAACACCGTTGACATCGGCCTTCCCCAGCTGGCGATGCATTCTCCTTATGAGACAGCCGGCATTAAGGACACCTGCTACCTGATTGCCGCGGCCACCCGTTTCTTTGGCACCTCTGTTAAGGAGGACGGACGGGGATCCTATGTGCTGGAAGGATAAAAAGGAACGAAGCCATGTTTACGAATAAACAGCTGATAAAACTGCTGGCGCCCCTGATCGTAGAACAGATCATGGCGGTGCTGGTGGGAATGGCAGATGTTGTGATGGTAGCCGCCGTAGGAGAGACAGCGGTATCCGGCGTCTCTCTGGTGGATTCCATCAGCCTTCTGATCATACAGATCATGAGCGCCCTGGCAACCGGCGGGGCGGTGATCTCTGCCCAGTATCTGGGACGGGAGGATTTTAAGGCGGCAAGGAAGGCAGCGGGACAGTTGATCTTTGTCACCATGGTGCTGTCTGTGGTCATTGCCCTCATCGCCCTGGCAGGCAACCGGCATCTTCTTGGCGCCATCTTTGGAAGGGTGGAGAAAGAGGTAATGGATAACGCCCAGACCTATTTCTGGATTACGGCCCTGTCCTATCCCTTTATCGGCCTTTACAACGCCTGCGCTGCCTTGTTCCGTTCCATGGGCAATTCCAAGGTGTCCATGATGACCTCCCTTGTAATGAACGGCATTAATATTGCGGGAAATGCCATCTGCGTGTTCGGCTTTCATATGGGAGTCGAGGGAGTGGCATACCCCACTCTTATAAGCCGTGTGGCTGCGGCTGGGCTTATGCTGGTTCTGATCCAGAACCGGAATAATACCATCCGCATCACCAGTCTGAAGGCTTTGGTGCCTGACGGAGCCATGATCCGCAACATTCTTTCCATTGGGATCCCCAATGGGCTGGAAAATGGCATTTTCCAGTTTGGAAAGGTCTTTCTACAGAGTCTGGTTTCCTCCCTTGGCACCGCTGCCATTGCCAGCTACGCAGTGGCCAGCAACCTGGTAACAGTGCTTTACCTTCCGGGCACAGCCATCGGCCTGGGCCTGATCACCATCATTGGCCAGTGTGTAGGCGCAGGAAGGGTAAAGGAGGCCAGGCATTATGCCAGGCTGCTGACAGGCGTCAACTATGCTATTCTGGCTGTCTTAAGCACCGGGATGGCCATCGGGGCGGCAGTTCTGGTGGGCTTTTACAACCTGTCTCCTGGAGCTGCCCTGATGGCTGAGAAGCTGATCCGGGCCCACAGCATTGCCATGGTGGTGTGGCCTCTGGCCTTTACCATTCCCCACACACTCCGGGCCTCCCTGGACGCCAAATTTACCATGCTGGTATCTGTCTTTTCCATGTGGAGCTTCCGCATCGGCTTTGCCTACCTGTTTGTGTATGAATTTGGACTGGGGGTAATGGGCGTGTGGTACGGTATGTTTATTGACTGGATCTTCCGGGCCATTGTATTTATGTGGAGATTCAAGGGCTTTGAAAAGAGAGCGGTTTCTGTAAAATAAACCTACATGCGCCCGGCAGGCAAACGCACCGCCATCCCATAAAAGTTTGGCGGGCACATGGGGCATCCCTGAATTTATGCCGCCTGACGGCGGCGGGTCTTTTAGAGAAAAAATCTCCCGGCCTTCTGCCTGTGCGGCAGAGCCGGGAGATTTTGCTTGATTTCCGTCAGTTTGCATTTTTCCAGGTTGTCATGTATAATAGGCGTTGCGGCTCTGGACGCGGAATAAAAAGACAGGTGGTAATACAGGTGTATGCCAATATCATTATAGACATTTCCCACGAAAGCGTGGACCGGGTATTTCAATATAAGGTGCCGGAGAAGCTGGAGAAAAGCCTTCAGGCCGGGCAGCAGGTGTACATCCCCTTCGGCGGGGGAAACCACATGAGGAAGGGCTATGTGGTAGAACTGACAGAGGAGCTGCAGTTTGATGAAAGCCGCTTAAAGGAGATTCACTCTATCGTGGAGGGCAGCGTAAGCGCCCAGTCCCAGCTGATCTGGCTGGCCTGGTGGATGAAGGAGCGCTATGGTTCTACCATGAACCAGGCCTTAAAAACGGTTCTCCCGGTAAAGCAGAAGATCAAAGAGGCTCCTAAGCGGTCCATCTGCTGCCTTTTGGATCAGGAGGGCCTGCAGGACGCCGTCCAGGAGGCGGAGCGGAAAAAATACAAGGCAAGGCTCCGCCTCTTAAAGGCCCTGGAGTCTGGGAGAGAGCTTCCCTATGAAAGGACGGTTCATGAGCTGGGCCTTACTGCTTCCACTTTAAAGCCCCTTATAGAGGCAGGGGTAATTGCTGTCCGGGTAGTGGAGCGCTACCGCAATCCCATCCTTCAGATGGCCCGCCTGTCTGAGGGGATATGGACTGGAAAAGAGGGGCAGATTCCTCCGGCTCCGGCGCTGAACCCGGCCCAGAGACAGATCGCGGATGCCTTCTGCAGCGGGTATGACAGGGGAGAACGGGGGACTTTTCTTCTTTACGGCATTACAGGAAGCGGAAAAACAGAGGTTTATATGGAACTGATCAGCCATGTGGTAAGCCAGGGTCTTCAGGTGATCCTGCTGATCCCGGAGATCTCCCTGACACTGCAGACGGTGATGCGGTTCTACCGCCGGTTCGGTGACCGGGTTTCCGTATTAAATTCGCGGATGTCGGCGGGGGAGCGCTATGACCAGTATGAGCGGGCCAGAACCGGAGACATCGATATGATCATCGGCCCCAGATCCGCTCTCTTTGCCCCCTTTGAGCGTCTGGGCCTGATCATCATTGACGAGGAGCATGAAAATGCTTACAAAAGCGAGATCTCTCCCAGATACGATGCCAGGGAGGCGGCGGAAGAACGGGCCAGAATGAGCGGCGCAAGTCTCCTTCTTGGCTCCGCCACCCCTTCCATGGAGACCTACACAAAGGCGTTAAGAGGAGAGTACGGCCTCTTTACCTTAAAGGAGCGGGCCAGGGCAGATTCCATCCTGCCTTCTGTGGAGGTGGTGGATCTGCGGAAGGAGCTTAGGGACGGGAACCGCTCCATGTTCAGCCGCAGGCTTAAGGAGCTTCTGGAAGGAGTCTTAAGGAGGGGAGAGCAGGCTATGCTGTTTATCAACCGGCGGGGCCTGGCTAACTTTGTATCCTGCCGTTCCTGCGGCGAGGCGGTCAAATGCCCCCACTGCGACGTGACCCTGACCCTTCACAGAAACGGCCGTATGATGTGCCATTACTGCGGCTATACCATTTCCCAGCCAAAGGTCTGTCCCTCCTGTGGCTCTCCTTATATTGCCCCTTTCGGGGTAGGAACACAAAGAATCGAGGATATGGCCAGGGAAATGTTCCCCTCTGCCAGGATCCTCCGCATGGATCTGGACACCACCTCAAAAAAAGGGGGACATCAGGAGATCCTCTCTGCCTTTGGAAAAGGGGAGGCGGACATTCTGATCGGAACCCAGATGATTGTAAAGGGACACGATTTTCCCAGAGTTACCCTGGTGGCGGCTCTGGCGGCGGATCTGTCTCTCTATGCCTCTGATTACCGGTGCTCGGAGGAGACCTTTGCCCTTTTAACCCAGGCGGCAGGCCGGGCAGGCCGGGCAGGGCTTCCCGGAACCATGGTGATCCAGACCTATCAGCCGGACCACTACAGCATAAAGGCGGCGTCAGAGCAGGATTATGAGGCATTTTATAAGCAGGAAATGGCCTTCAGGCGCCTTCTTGGCTATCCGCCGGCGGTGGGGCTCCTTGCCATCCAGCTTGCCTGCCCCAGGGAGGATTATCTGGAGCGGTGCGCCGGACTGACTGCGGAGGCAGTGGCCTTAAGGGCTAAAAAGGACTGGGCAGGAACTGTTCTCATCGGCCCGGTTAATGCCCCCATCTACAAAGTTAATGATATTTACAGAAAAATTTTATATATAAAGCACGAAAATTATGGTATACTGATACAGATCAGAAAAATGGCAGAAAAAGGCCTGAAGGAAGCCGAAGGCAGGTACGGACTGACGGTTCAGTACAGCCTTACATAAAAACAAAAGGAGTAGATTAACATGGCAGTTCGGCAGATAAGGACAATCGGAGACGAAATCTTAACAAAAAAATGTAAACCCGTAAAGGAGATGACAGACCGCACCCTGGAGCTGATCGAGGATATGTTTGAGACTATGTATGAGGCCAACGGTGTAGGTCTGGCGGCCCCCCAGATCGGTATTTTAAAGCAGATCGTTACCATTGATGTAGAGGATGGAAATCAGTATGTGCTGATCAATCCGGAGATTTTATCTTCTGAGGGAGAACAGACTGGCTACGAGGGGTGCTTAAGCGTACCCGGAAAGTCCGGCATCGTCACAAGACCGGAGCGTGTTAAAGTACGGGCCTATAATGAAAGGATGGAGCCCTATGAATTAGAAGGAGAGGGACTTTTGGCAAGAGCCATCTGCCATGAGTGCGCCCACTTAGAGGGCCAGCTGTATGTAGATCTGGTAGAGGGAGAACTGGTGGATACAGAGGCAGAAGAGGAGTAAGAGATGAGAATCGTATTTATGGGAACGCCGGATTTCAGCGTGCCTGCACTGGAGGCGCTTCTGGAGGCCGGCCATGAGATTGCGGCTGTTGTGACACAGCCTGACAAGCCTAAGGGCAGAGGCGGAAGGGTACAGATGACCCCCGTAAAATTAAAGGCCCTGGAGAAAAACATTCCGGTCTATCAGCCGGTGAAGGTAAAGACGCCGGAGTTTACACAGCTTCTTAGAGAGCTTGCACCTGAGGTGATTGTAGTTATTGCTTTCGGGCAGATCCTTTCTAAGGAGATTCTTGACATACCACCCTTTGGCTGCGTGAATATACACGCCTCCTTACTGCCAAAATACAGAGGAGCAGCTCCCATCCAGTGGGCGGTGATCGATGGCGAGAAGGAAAGCGGTGTTACCACCATGCAGATGGATGTGGGACTGGATACGGGAGATATGCTTGAGAAGGCAGTGGTGCCCATTGCAGAGGATGAAACAGGGGGAAGCCTTCATGATAAGCTGAGCAGGGCCGGCGCGGCTCTGATCCTTACCACCCTGGAGGGGCTGAAGGCAGGAACCATCACGCCGGTGCCCCAGACAGAGGAGGGCACCTGCTACGCCAGGATGCTTGACAAGACCCTGGGAGACATTGACTGGACCATGCCGGCATCAGCCATCGAGAGGCTGATCCGGGGGCTGAATCCGTGGCCAAGCGCCTATACCAGCTGGAACGGAAAAACCATTAAGCTGTGGCAGGCTGTGGTGGCAGAAGGGGAGCCTTCCTGGAAAGGGACTCTTCCAGGCCAGGTGGTGCGTTCGGACCGGCATAGTCTGGTGGTGGCAGCAGGAGAGGGATTCTTATCCATCAGGGAGCTTCAGATCGAAGGAAAGAAGCGCATGGACGTGGAAGCCTTCCTGCGGGGCTGTTCCCTTTCTGAGGGAAGCGTTTTAAAAAAGAAAGAGAGTGAATAAATATGTTTTATTACCCGATGATTGACCCTACCTATGTACTGATCCTGATTGGCGTCGTGCTGTCCCTTATGGCTTCGGCAAAGCTGAACGCCACCTATGGGAAGTATGAAGCAGTCAGGAGCCGAAGCGGCATGACAGGCGCCCAGGCAGCGGAGCGGCTTCTCCGCTCCCAGGGTATTACAGATGTGACGGTGCGCCATGTTTCCGGCCGTCTGACGGATCATTATGATCCCAGGACCCGGACGGTGAATTTGTCAGATACGGTGTACAATTCCACCTCCATTGCTGCTCTTGGAGTAGCGGCTCACGAGTGCGGCCATGTGATGCAGCATGCCCGGGGCTATGTGCCTCTGAAGCTGCGTACTGCCCTTGTGCCGGTGGCAAACTTCGGCGCTCAGATCTCCTGGCCCCTGATCCTGATCGGATTTTTCATGGGCGGCGGATCTTTGGTGTCCCTTGGCATCCTGCTTTTTTCGGCGGCAGTGCTGTTTCAGCTTGTGACCCTGCCGGTGGAGTACAATGCCTCCCACAGGGCCCTGCGCCTTCTGGATGAGACCGGTATCCTCTACGGGGAGGAAGTAGGGCAGACAAGACGGGTTTTAAACGCGGCAGCCCTGACCTATGTTGCGGCAGCCGCCGCATCTATCTTACAGCTTCTGCGTCTGGTCCTGCTGTTTGGGAACAGAAGGGATGACTGACGGAGGAGATTATGGCAAAGGCAGCAGACAGAGGACTTGAGAACCGGGAGATCGTCCTCGATATATTAAATGAGGTACTGGAAAAGGGCAGCTTTATTCATCTGGTGCTGAACCAGGCTCTTTCCAAATACCAGTATCTGGATAAGGCGGACAGGGCCTTTATTACAAGGACGGCAGAGGGCACTCTGGAATATCTGATCCAGATCGATCATGTGATCAATCTGTATTCTAAAACAAAGACAGATAAGATGAAGCCGCTCATCCGCAATCTTCTGCGGATGAGCGTATACCAGCTTCTGTATATGGACCGGGTGCCGGACTCCGCTGTCTGCAATGAGGCGGTGAAGCTGGCCTTAAAACGCCATTTTCAGGGCCTTAAGGGCTTTGTAAATGGCGTCCTGCGCACCATATCCAGAGAGAAGGATGGTCTGGTCTTTGATACACCCTCCCTTACATACAGTGTTCCCCAGTGGATGTTTGAACTGTGGGAGAAAGACTGGGGCAGGGAGCAGGCAGAACGGATCGGTGCATCCTTTTTAAAGGACAGCCCCACCTGGGCCAGATGCAATCTGAACCTGGCTTCCAGAGATAGGATTCTTGCCTCCTTAAGGGCCCAGGGAGTGAAGGCAGAGGAGCTTCCAGGCTCTGAGGCTATGGTGTCCCTTTCGGGATATGATTACCTGGAAGGGCTGCAGGCCTTTCAAAATGGCTGGATCCAGATCCAGGACGTAAGCTCCAGCTTCGTAGGAGAGCTTGCCGCACCGGAGGAGGGAAGCTTTATTATCGACGTGTGCGCGGCGCCGGGAGGAAAGAGCCTTCATCTGGCAGATAAGTTAAAGGGCACCGGCATGGTAGAGGCTAGGGATCTCACCTGGCAGAAGGCAGAGCTGATCGAGGCCAATATGGCCCGCTGCGGCGTTTCCAATATGAAGGCTGTTGTCTGGGATGCCCTGGAATTTGATCCGGAGGCAGAGAAAAAGGCAGATATTGTGATCGCTGACCTTCCCTGCTCCGGACTTGGCATTATCGGAAGAAAGCCGGATATACGCTGGAACATGACGCCGGAGAAGCTTAAGGAGCTGGCTTCTCTCCAGAGAGAGATCCTTTCAGTGGTATGGCGTTATGTAAAGCCGGGAGGCCTTCTGGTATACAGCACCTGCACTATCAATAAAAACGAAAATGAAGAAAATGCCCGCTGGATCCGGGAAAACCTGCCCTTTGAGCCGGTGGATCTAAGGGGGCGGGCGGCCGGATGTCCGGAGCAGCCTTCTCTTAAGGAGGGCTGGATCCAGTTCCTTCCGGGAAGGGAGCCTTTTGACGGCTTCTTTATCAGCCTTTTTTGCCGTTCTCTGGACGGCTGATCAGAATGAAGCATTCAGGAGCAGATTATGTTAGACTTAATAAGCCGTGACGGCAGAAAAGATATAAAATCCATGACCCTGGAAGAGGTGACAGAGGAGATGGCAGCCCTGGGAGAGAAATCTTTCAGGGCAAAACAGCTTTATGACTGGATCCATGTGAAGCTGGCTGAGGACTTTGACAGCATGAGCAGCCTGTCAAAGGGGCTTCGGGACAAATTAAAGGAGCGATACAGCCTGACTTCCCTTAAGGTAGTGGGTGAGAGGATTTCACAGGCAGACGGCACCAGAAAGTATCTCTTTGGCCTGGAGGACGGAAATATAATCGAAAGCGTGTGGATGCAGTACCGCCATGGCAATTCGGTGTGTATTTCCTCCCAGGTGGGCTGCCGTATGGGCTGCCGCTTCTGCGCCTCTACCCTGGACGGCTTAGAGCGGAACCTCCGTCCTTCTGAGATGCTGGATCAGATCTACCGGATCCAGTCCATCACCGGAGAGCGGGTGTCCAATGTGGTTGTTATGGGCTCAGGAGAGCCTATGGATAATTATGACAATGTGATCCGGTTTCTCCGGCTGATTTCCCATGAAAAGGGGCTGAATATCAGCCAGAGAAACCTGACTATATCTACCTGCGGCATTGTCCCGGGAATCCGCAGATTTGCGGAGGAGGGGCTTCAGGTCACCCTGGCTCTTTCCCTCCACGCCCCAAACGACGAGGTAAGAAGGACTCTGATGCCGATTGCAAACAGCTATAAGCTGGCAGACGTGCTGGAGGCCTGCCGGTATTATTTTCAAAAAACAGGCCGCCGCCTCACCTTTGAATACAGCCTGGTCCAGGGGGTCAATGACAACCTAAAGGAGGCCGCCGCCCTGGCGCGCCTGATCAAGGACCAGCACGGTCATGTGAACCTGATCCCGGTGAATCCCATAAAGGAGCGGGATTATGTCCAGTCCGGCCAGAAGGCCATCCAGGAGTTTAAAGGCTATCTTGAGAAAAACGGTATCAATGTGACCGTCCGCAGGGAGATGGGCCGGGACATCGGAGGTGCCTGTGGCCAGCTCCGCAAAAGCTATATGGAAGGAGAGGAATAAAATGGAAGCATATGCGTTGACAGATACGGGCAGAGTCCGTTCTATGAACCAGGATTACATATATTCCTCACCAGAGGGAGTGGGCTCCCTTCCTAACCTTTTTATGGTGGCAGACGGCATGGGAGGACACCGGGCCGGGGATTTTGCCTCAAGATATACAGTAGAAAATCTGGTTGTATATCTGAACCGGCGTCAGCACGGCTCCGCGGTGATGCAGCTGAAGGAGGGGATCGAACAGGTTAATGAGGCCCTGTTTGAGGAGTCCCTGATCCATGAGGAACTTCGGGGCATGGGCTGTACCCTGGTAGCCGCTGTGGTAGAGGAGGGGATCTTGTATGCGGCCAATATCGGAGACAGCCGTCTGTATCTGATCCACAGCGGAGAGATCCGCCAGGTAACAAGAGACCATTCCTATGTAGAGGAGCTGGTAGCCAAGGGGCAGCTCCTTAGAGGAAGCGCGGATTATAACAGCAGGAAAAATATCATAACAAGAGCCATGGGAATCGGCCGCCGGGTGGAGGCGGATTTCTTTGAGGCAGAGCTTCAGGAAGGAGATTATATCCTTTTGTGCTCAGATGGCCTGACCAATATGGTAGATGATCCTGCCATCCACCGGATCGTTACAGGGGAAGGCAGCCTTAAGGATAAGGCCTGCTGCCTGATCCGGGAGGCAAACGGCCGGGGCGGTACGGACAATATCGCTGTGGTTCTTGCCAGATACAGAGGAAAGGGGGATGGAGCATGCTGAAACCAGGAACCTATCTCCAGAACCGCTATGAAATATTAGAAAAGATCGGCTCCGGCGGCATGTCTGTGGTATATAAGGCCCAGTGCCATACCTTAAACCGCTTAGTAGCCATCAAGGTGTTAAAGGAAGAATTTGCCACAGACAGCAGCTTTGTGAGTAAGTTCAAGATGGAGGCCCAGTCAGCCGCCGGCCTTTCCCATCCCAATATTGTCAGCATATATGATGTTGTGGATGAGGATGACCTGCATTATATCGTTATGGAGCTGATCGAGGGCATCACCCTGAAAAGCTACATAGAAAAAAAGGGAGTCCTTGAAAATAAAGAAGCCATCGGCATTGCCATCCAGGTAGCCTCCGGTATTGCGGCAGCTCATGAACAGCATATCATCCACCGGGACATCAAGCCCCAGAATATGATCATATCCAGAGACGGCAGTGTAAAGGTGGCGGATTTCGGCATCGCCAGAGCAGTGTCCACCCAGACCTTAAACGCTACGGCAGTAGGCTCGGTCCATTATATATCGCCGGAGCAGGCCAGAGGCATCTACTGCGATGAACGCAGCGATATTTATTCCTTCGGCATCACCATGTATGAGATGGTTACAGGCCGCGTACCCTTTGAGGGAGACAATACAGTGGCCATTGCCCTGGCTCATCTGGAGGATCCGGTGGTGCATCCGGGAGAGTATAATCCTGAGATCAGCCTGGGGCTGGAGGAGATCATTTTAAAATGTACCCAGAAAAAGCCGGAGCGCCGGTACGCCAATGTAACAGACGTAATCTCAGACCTTCGGAAGGTCCTGCTGGAGCCCTCCTATGACATATATGAGGATGTTCGCGGCTCCCAGGATGAGATGGGGGATACCCGCACCATTTCAAAGGATGAACTGGGAATCATCAAGCAGGCTTATGAGTCCAAAAACGGAGACGATTCTGACACAGAGCCGGAGGCAGTGACTGAGGATCCACAGAGCGCGAAGACCAGACACCGCCGGAGTACAGGCCCTGTGTCTCAAAAGGGCAGAAGGCCCCATCCGCCTTCCAGGAAGCAGAAGGAGGAAGAGCCGGATGTAAGAAGCCAGTTTGAGCGGATCATCACAGGCATCGGCGTGGTGGCGGCGATCCTGGTGGTGGCAGTGGTACTGTTTTTATTTTCCCAGCTTTCGGGGCTGTTTCGACGGGGGACAAGCCAGCCCACCCAGGAATCGGTGACAGTGACTGCCACAACCTCGCCGGAGCTGGAGGTAACTACTTCTGACAATCAGGTAAAAATGCCCTATCTTCTGGGCCTTCCGGAGGATATGGCAGAGCAGAAGCTGAAGGAAAGTTCCTTGGTGATGCACGTATCAGAAAGGGCCTATTCGGAGAATTATAAGGAGGGCCAGGTGATGGCCCAGACCGTTTCTGAGGGTACTTCTGTGGATAAATGGAGCCAGGTGGATGTGACCATCAGCAAGGGAAGTGATAAGGTAGATCTAGAGGCTCTGAGCTTAAACGGGATGAAGGAGGCAGACGCCAAGGCCCTTCTTACTGGGAAGGAGCTGACGGTGGAGATCCAGACGGAGCACAGTGATACCGTTGAAAAAGGGCTTGTGACCCGATATGTCCCCTCTGAGGCAAAGGCCGGGGATACAGTGACCCTTTATATCAGCAGCGGGGCAAGGATCGTAGAGGGCCAGGTTCCGAATCTTTTAAATACAGATCCGGTTACAGCAGACGCCCTTTTAGCAGGGGCCGGACTTACAACGGGAAGTGTAACCTATGAGTTAAGCGAGACTGTTCCAGAGGGGCTGATCATCAGCCAGTCTGTTCTGCCAGATACCATTCTGGCGCCGCTGACACCGGTGGACTATGTGGTCAGCGGACAGGCCCAGGAGACGGCGTCCCAGACCGGGGAAACAGAGGAAGAAAAATATTATGTAAGCTCCCTGGATGTTACCTGCTCCTTAAGTGATTATATCGGGCCGGCCAGCCAGACCAGCAGTGTCCGGGTGATGGTGCGGTTAAAACAGCATGTAAATGGGGTTGATATTTATACCCCTCTGATTAAGGAGCGCCTGGTGGCAGGATCTCAGGACATCCCCATCGTCCTTCAGCGGATCAAGGGGGCTTACGGTGTGGATACGGGTACAGTGGAAGTGGTGGATGCAGGAAGCGAAAATCTGAAGGTGATCGCCTCCTATCCCCTGACATTTTTCCCGGCAGGATAAGAGGAAGCGATGAGAGGAAAGATTATTAAAGGGATTGCCGGCTTTTACTATGTAAATGACGGCAGGAACAACCTATATGAATGTAAAGCCAAGGGGGTATTCCGCAACCGGAAGATCAAGCCCCTGGTAGGCGATGACGTAGAGTTTACGGTGCTGGATGAGGCAGAGAAGGAAGGGAATATTGAGGCCATCCTCCCAAGAAAGAATGCCCTGATCCGTCCGGCAGTGGCAAACGCGGACCAGGCCCTGGTGGTTTTTTCCATTACCCAGCCGGAGCCTAATCTAAACCTTCTGGACCGGTTTCTGGTGATGATGGAGCTTTATGAGGTGCCGGTGATCATCTGCTTTAATAAAACAGATCTGGCAGACAGCGCCCTGATGGAGAAATACCGCTCTATATACGAGCCGGCAGGCTATCAGGTAGAGTTTATCAGTACCTATGAGGAGCGGGGCATCGACCGGGTCAGAGAGCTTTTGAGAGGAAAGACCACCGTTCTTGCGGGGCCCTCCGGTGTGGGGAAATCTTCCCTTACCAACCGGATCCAGCCCCATGCGGCCATGGAGACAGGAGACATCAGCCAGAAGATTCAGAGGGGAAAGCATACCACCCGCCATTCTGAACTGTTTTTTGTGGAGGAGCAGACCTATATGATGGATACTCCGGGCTTCAGCTCCATGTTTACACCAGAGATCGAGGCAGGAGAGTTAAAGGACTGCTTTCCTGAATTTGCCCCTTTTGAGGAGGACTGCCGCTTTCTGGGCTGCGTCCATGTGGGGGAAAAGGTGTGCGGTGTAAAGGAGGCCCTGAAGGATGGGCGGATCAGTAAAAGCCGCTATGAAAATTATCTTCTGCTCTATGAAGAACTGAAACATAAAAGGAGATACTGATATGTATTATAAGGTTGCGCCGTCCTTACTGGCGGCAGATTTTTGCAGATTGGGAGAACAGGTGAGAGAGGTAGAGGAGGCAGGAGCTGAGTACCTGCATCTGGATGTGATGGACGGGATGTTTGTTCCCAGCATTTCCTTCGGGATGCCTGTGTTAAAAAGCCTGAGAAAGGAAACCAGTCTGGTATTTGACGTTCATATGATGGTGAAGGAGCCGGGCCGTTATATCTGTGATATAAAGGACTGCGGGGCCGATCTGATTACCGTCCACGCAGAGGCCTGCACCCACCTGGACCGTGTGGTAAACCAGATCCGGGAGGCCGGCTGCCGCGCCGGAGTGGCCTTAAATCCGGCCACCCCTGTTTCTGTGCTGGACTGTATTCTGGATCAGCTGGATATGGTGCTGATTATGACGGTAAATCCGGGCTTTGGAGGCCAGAAATTCATCCCCTATACACTGGAGAAGATACGCGGTTTGAGAAAGACCATTCAGGAAAGAGGCTTAAAGACAGATATTCAGGTAGACGGCGGTATCAGCGCGGCCAATGTGCGCCAGGTGATGGAGGCAGGAGCTAATATTTTTGTAGCCGGATCGGCTGTTTTTGGCAGTGAGGCCGGTAAGAAAACCAGGGAGTTTGTTGAGATTTTCAGGGAATATGAGGTATGAAGCGGTGTCTGATCCTTACGGGCGGACGGCTTGATATGGCCTTTGCCCGGGAGTATTTAAAACGGGAAGCATTTAACAAGATCATAGCGGTGGACGGCGGCCTGGGGGCCTTAAAGGAGCTTGAGCTGGAGCCGGATGTGGTAGTAGGAGACCTGGATACAGTAAGCCCGGAGGTGGTGGCATATTACCGCCGGAGGGAGCATATCATCTGGGAGGTTCACAATCCGGAAAAGGACGATACAGATACGGAGCTGGCTATTTCCAGGGCTGCGGCTACAGGCTGCGGGGAAATCGTGCTGCTGGGAGCCACCGGCGGCAGGCTGGATCATATGATCGGCAATATCCACCTGCTCTATCCCTGTCTCCAGCGGGGGATCCAGGCTTATATCCTGGATCCTCAGAACCGGCTGTACCTGACAGACGGGGAACGCCATTTTAAGAAAGGAGAGCTTTGGGGGAAATATATTTCCTTTCTGCCTCTGACAGAACGGGTAGAGGGGATCACCCTCAGAGGCTTCAAATACCCTCTGACAGACCGTGATATTGAGATCGGCACCAGCCTGTGCATCAGCAATGAGCTGGAGGGAGAGGAAGGGATCCTTACCTTTACCGACGGCGTTCTTATGGTGGTAGAGTCCCATGATTGAAACTGGACTGGCTAAAATATAATAAACTGGATATTTAAAACACTCCACTTTGGTGTTACCATATGTGACAGCAGAAAGGAGTGTTTTATTTATGACAAGGACAAATGCAATCTCAACATCAAAAGGAAATGTACATATGTATAAGCTGGCGCTTACCGGGCTGTTTGCGGCGCTGTCGTATGTGGTGTTTACATTTTTACAGGTAAAGATCACCCTGCCGGGAGGAGATGCCACCTCCATTCATCTGGGAAACGCAGTGTGCGTTCTGGGCGCCCTGGTTCTGGGCGGCTTTTACGGAGGACTAGGGGGAGCCATCGGTATGACCATCGGCGATCTCTTTGATCCGGTGTATGTGATCTACGCTCCCAAGACCCTGATCCTTAAGCTGTGCATCGGCCTGATCACAGGCTTTGTAGCCCACCGCCTGGGACATATTAATGAAAGCAGCGACCGCGCCCATATCCTGCGCTTTGTGATCGCCGCCTCTGTCAGCGGTCTTCTCTTTAATGTGATCTTTGATCCTCTTGTGGGATATTATTACAAGCTGCTGATACTTGGAAAGCCGGCGGCAGAGCTGGTGCTGGCCTGGAATGTGGCCTCCACCTCTATCAACGCGGTGATCTCAGCCATTGCTTCCGTAGTGATCTATATGCCTCTGCGGAGCGCCCTGATCCGTTCCGGCCTTTTTAATCAACTAAAATAAAGGAGTATCTATATGGCTCAGAAGAAAATTGCCATGATCAATGACCTTTCAGGCTATGGCCGCTGTTCCCTTACAGTGGCCCTTCCTGTTTTATCCGCCATGAAGGTGCAGTGCTGTCCGGTGCCCACCTCCATCCTGTCAAACCATACCGGCTTTCCGGTATACTTTTTTGACGATTATACAGATAAGATGGAGAACTATATTGATACCTGGAAAAAGCTGGGGCTTCAGTTTGACGGTATTGTAACCGGCTTTTTAGGGTCAGAGCGTCAGATCCAGATCGTGACAGATATGATCCGCAGCTTTAAGGGGGCAGATACGAAGGTGATCATCGACCCTATTATGGGAGATCACGGAACTCCCTATGCCACCTTTACGGAGCCCCTGTGCAGGAAGATGCGGGATCTGGCTTCCATGGGAGATATTATAACCCCAAATCTTACAGAGGCCTGTATTATGACCGGGCGGACTTATAAAAAGGAGGGCTGGAGCCGCAGGGAGCTTAGGATCCTGACGGAGGAGCTTTTATCCATGGGCCCTGAAACGGTGATCCTGACAGGGGTCACAGAGGGGAATTTCTTTGTAAACGTGGCAGCCTCCAGGGGAGAGGAAGCCATTTTCCTGAAACGGCAGAGAGTGGGACGGGAACGGCCCGGCACAGGGGATGTATTTTCCTCCATCATAGCAGGTGCCGCGGTGCTGGGCTTTGATATGGCAGTGGGAACGGCCCTGGCTGCTGATTTTGTAAAAAAATGCATTCTCCGCTCGGAGGAGCTTCAGATTCCGGTGGAAAATGGAGTGTGCTTTGAGGAGGTTCTGGGCTGGCTGATACGCAGAGTGGAGGAAAAATCGTAAAAAGGGCTTTCATTTCCTGGAAAAATAGTATATACTTTGTAACAGCTAATACACCAAAAAATCCAGGAGGAAGATCATGTTAGATTTAAGGTTTGTAAGAGAAAACCCAGAGATTGTCAAGCAGAATATTAAGAATAAATTCCAGGACGGCAAGCTGCCTCTGGTAGATGAGGTGATCGCTCTGGACGCTGAGAGCAGGGCAACCCAGAAGGAAGCAGATGACCTGCGTGCCAGCCGCAATAAGCTGTCCAAGCAGATCGGTATGCTGATGGGCCAGGGAAAGAAGGAAGAAGCAGAGGAGATCAAGCGGCAGGTAAGCGCCAACTCAGAGCGTCTGGCCCAGCTGGAGGCGAAAGAGAGCGAGCTGTCTGAAAAGATCTTAAAGATCATGATGACCATTCCAAATATCATCGACCCAAGTGTTCCTATCGGAAAAGATGACAGCGAGAACGTAGAGGTACAGCGCTACGGCGAGCCGGTGGTTCCGGACTTTGAGATCCCTTATCACACAGAGATCATGGAGCGTTTTAACGGTATCGATCTGGACGCTGCAAGAAGAGTGGCAGGCAACGGCTTCTATTACCTGATGGGAGATGTGGCAAGGCTGCATTCCGCAGTGATCTCCTATGCAAGGGATTTTATGATCAACCGCGGCTTTACCTACTGTGTACCTCCTTTTATGATCCGCAGCAATGTAGTAACAGGAGTTATGAGCTTTGCTGAGATGGATGCCATGATGTACAAGATCGAGGGCGAGGATCTGTATCTGATCGGTACCAGCGAGCACTCCATGATCGGAAAATTCATCGACACCATTACCCCGGAGGAGCAGCTTCCTCTGACTCTCACCAGCTATTCTCCCTGCTTCCGTAAGGAAAAGGGCGCTCACGGCATTGAGGAGAGAGGCGTATACCGCATCCATCAGTTTGAAAAGCAGGAGATGATCGTGGTTTGCAAGCCAGAGGAAAGCCCTATGTGGTATGACAAGCTGTGGCAGAATACCGTAGATCTGTTCTGTTCCCTGGATATTCCGGTCCGCACTCTGGAGTGCTGCTCCGGTGACCTGGCTGACTTAAAGGTAAAATCCGTGGACGTAGAGGCATGGTCCCCAAGACAGCAGAAATACTTTGAGGTAGGAAGCTGCTCTAACTTAGGAGACGCCCAGGCCCGCCGCTTAAAGATCCGCGTACAGGGCGAGGACGGCAGCAAATACCTGGCTCATACCCTGAACAATACTGTAGTGGCTCCGCCCCGTATGCTGATCGCCTTCCTTGAGAATAACCTTCAGGCAGACGGCAGCGTAAGGATCCCTGAGGTACTGCGTCCTTACATGGGCGGTATGGAAGCAATGATCCCAAAGAAATAAGGAGAATAAGATGATCAAGTTCAATCATTTTAATTTTAATGTATTAGATCTGGAAAAGAGCCTGGCATTTTACAAGGAGGCTCTTGACCTTGAGCCGGTAAGGGAGAAGGATGCTTCCGACGGCTCCTTTAAGCTGGTATACTTAGGAGACGGCGTTTCCGATTTTACTCTGGAGCTGACCTGGTTAAGAGACCGTACCGAGGCCTACAACCTGGGTGAGTGCGAGTTCCATCTGGCCTTCCACACAGACGATTACGAGGCTGTTCATAAGCGCCATGAGGAGATGGGCTGCATCTGCTACGAGAACCCGGCCATGGGGATCTACTTTATCACAGACCCGGATGGTTACTGGATCGAGATCGTTCCGGCTAAATAAGGGTAAAATGCAAGAAAGACAGGCTTCTGAGAGCCTGTCTTTCTCTGTATATTCAGCAAAAAAACCCGTTTCCCCCATTATAGGGGAAACGGGACATTTGCGTACCGGGGAGCTCGAGGGGCCATCCCCCTCGAACTAAATTCACGCAGGTGGAATTCACTTCCACCGTAGTGCAACATCCGATCTGTAGGGGTCCAAAGACCCCAGAGCAGATCGGATGTTCTCCTCAGCCTATGACCAGGATGGCCTCCGCCATCCTGGTCACTTATTTATATTTCTCCTCACAATACTGACACCGATACGTCTCCGTCTTAGAATCCGCAAGATAAAAGATATGAGGCAGCTCCTGCTCAATCGAAGTGATGCACCGGGGATTCTTGCACTGGATCACATTTGTGATCTTTTTTGGCAGCTTCAAGGCCTTCTTTTCCACAATCGTGTCATCCCGGATAATATTCACCGTGATATTGTGGTCGATATAGCCAAGCACATCCAGATCAACGGTATCCAGTCCGCCCTCAATCTTGATGATGTCCTTGCGGCCCATCTTGTTGCTGCGGGCATTTTTAATGATCGCTACCTGGCACTCCAGCTTGTCAAGGCCAAGGTGATAGTAAATATCAAGGCTTTTTCCTGCCTCAATATGGTCAAGTACGATACCTTCTTTTAATCCGCTGATATTTAACATGGCTTTTCTACCTCCAGTAATCTCATGATCAGTGCCATACGGACATATACGCCGTACTGGGCCTGCTTAAAGTAAGCAGCTCGTGGGTCATCATCTACCTCAACGGCAATCTCGTTGACTCTTGGGAGGGGATGAAGAACGTACATATTTTCCTTTGCCAGCTTCATCTTCTTCTTATCCAGAATGTAGCAGTCCTTCAGACGGATATAATCCTCCTCATTGAAGAAACGCTCCTTCTGTACACGGGTCATGTACAGTACATCCAGGCTGCCGATGGCATCATCCAGATTATCAACCTCTTCAAAAGGAATCTCATTTGCTTTCAGCACGTCCTCACGGATGCTTCCGGGGATCCGCAGCTCCGGCGGGGAGATCAGTACGAACTTAACGCCCGGATAGCGGACCATGGCGCTGATCAGGGAGTGAACGGTACGGCCGAACTTCAGATCGCCGCACAGGCCGATGGTCAGGTTGTCCAGATGGCCATGCATGGAGCGGATAGTCATAAGGTCGGTAAGGGTCTGGGTGGGGTGCTGATGGCCGCCGTCACCGGCATTGATTACAGGGATCTCAGCCTTCTGGGCAGCAACAAAGGCAGCGCCCTCCTTTGGGTGGCGCATGGCACAGATGTCAGCGTAGCAGGAAATCATACGGATGGTATCAGCCACGCTTTCACCCTTTGCGGCGGAGCTGGAATTGGCAGATGAAAAGCCTAATACATTACCGCCCAGGTTCAGCATCGCTGCCTCAAAGCTCAAACGAGTTCTTGTGCTGGGCTCATAGAAAAGTGTAGCAAGCTTCTTTCCATCGCAGACATGGGCGTAGCTGGAAAGGTTCTGCTCAATGTCCCTTGCAAGAGCCAGAAGGTCATCAATCTCTTCCACAGTAAAGTCTAAGGGATTCAATAAATGTCTCATGGGGTTCTCCTTTGTTTTATTAAATTATAAAAATCTGATTTTGGGAAATAAATCACACCGAACCAGTGCGATAGCCGGACCAGCCAGATATGGCACTGATTTGTGCCTCGTCATATTTTCACATAGAATGTATTATAAGTCAAGCAGTTTTTGCCATTTTTTTGGTGTAAGGAATTATTAAGGAACTTTAAAGAAAAATAAGGAGAACAGATCTGCCGGTCTGTGCTATACTGAACAAAAGATAAGAGCCGTAAAAGGCGGAAGGAGCAATTGCGTTGGCAGAAGAAGAGAAGCGGCCGGTGGCCATACGGGTCAGGAACCTGTATAAGATCTACCGGGTAGGAGAGACCAGGGTGCGGGCTCTTAACGGAGTGGATTTTGACCTGTATAAGGGGGAGTTTGTAGCCATTGTCGGTACCTCCGGCTCTGGTAAGTCCACCCTCCTTAATATGCTGGCAGGTCTTGAAAAGCCTACCAAAGGAGAGATCGTCATCGGTAAGGTCCATATAGAGAAGCTGACGGAGAAGCAGCTTGTTACCTTCAGACGGGAGCGCGTAGGCTTTATATTCCAGTCCTACAACCTTTTAAATACTATGAACGCCATTGAAAATGTAGCCCTGCCCTTATCCTTTCGGGGCGTCACCAGAAAAGAACGGCTCAAGCGTGCCAGAAGGTACATGGAGCTTGTGGGAGTGGCAAACCAGGAAAAGCATATGCCAAACCAGATGTCAGGAGGACAGCAGCAGAGGGTGGGTATTGCCAGGGCTCTGGTGGTAAAACCCCAGATCATATTTGCGGATGAGCCTACAGGAAACCTGGATTCTAAAACCACCATGGAGGTGCTGCGGCTGATGCAGCGGATCGTCAGAGAGCAGGATCAGACCCTTGTAATGGTTACCCATGACAATAATCTGGCTTCCTACGCGGACCGCAGGATCCGGATCGTAGACGGGAAGATCGTGGGAATTGAGACCGGAGGCAGAAGCGCTTTAGAGGAACTGGCCGGAGAAGGAATAGAGGAGAAGAAAGAGGAGAATAAGACGGATGAAGATTGTAAAGAGATGGAAACAGATGGCAGCCAGGGTAGCGGCGGCCCTTGTAACAGCGGCAGCTCTTCTGGGGAGTGCGCCCCTGACAGCAGCGGCCTCTGATTTCAAGCTGGGGTACAACACTTACGCCAGTGATAATGACTACATATTTACCACGAAGGCCCCCAAGGGAAATGTAGGCAAGTCCATGAGCATTTCCTTTCGGATCCGCGCTGCAGACAGCGATATGGAGAATGTAAAGGTGAGCCTTCTGGAAACCACGGATTTTCAGCAGATCGAGGAAAAGGGGGACGCAGATTATACGGTAGATTATTATCCCTTTGAGATCATGGAAACCACCTTCGTAGCCAAAAGCGTGGGCAATATCAGCAAGGGAAGCGTAAAAAGCGTATCCCTTTCTGCCCGTGTCCGCCGGGACGCGGCCCAGGGCTATTACAGCATTCCGATCCAGCTGGAGTGGGGGGACGGAGAGTCTGATGTGGATTATGTAAACATCTGGATCTCCACCTCACCCAGCAGCAGTGACGACGAGGAGGATAAAAAAGAGGGAAACTATTTTGTAATCGGAGAAAACCAGTCTACCCCCAGAGGCATTTACCCCAATGTGCTGGACTTTTCCGTAAACTTCCGCAATAAGCGGGAGACAACCGCCCAGGACGTAACCATTTCCATGGGTCTTTCTGAGGATGATACCAAATTTCCCTTTGAGATCAATGACGGGAATTACGACCGAACTTTTGAGCGCGTCTCATCGGGAGAGACGGTGTCCGCGTCCTACAGCATGGCCATCCGAAAGAATTCCTACACCGGCTATTATCCTATTAAATATACCATTACCTTCCGCTTAAGCTCCGAGGGTGACCTGCACACAGAGGAGGGGACATTTTATGTCCATATCGTGTCAAAGGATAAGGATGATGATCTGGGTGAGTTTAATGCAAATGACAGAACCAGGGCCAGACTGATCGTGGACAGCTTCCATACCATACCGGAGGAGGTCTACGCAGGCAGTGATTTTGAACTGGTGCTGAATATGAAAAATGCCTCTACCAGCGTTCCGGCCAGCAATATCCTTTTTAACCTGGAGTCGGAAAAGGTATCGGACAGCGCTGTATTTACCACAGAGACAGGTACCTCCTCCTTGGTGGTGGATGCTCTGAATCCGGGCCAGACCACAGAGGTACGGGCCAAATTTACGGCTAAGGCCGGCGTGGACCAGCGCTCCTATGCCATAACCATAAAGGAAAAATATGACAGCCCTGAGTTTAAGAACGCGGAGGAAAGCATCACCGTAGATATACCTGTGAAGCAGTACGCCAAGCTCAGCACCAGCAACATAGAAGTGATGCCGGACAATATGAGCGTAGGCTCAGAGTCCAATGTTATGTTCGGGATCAACAATACCGGAAAGGTAGTTCTCTACAATGTAAGCGTTTCATTTGCCGCCGATTCCATAAAGCCGGTGGATGCCTATGTAGGCAATATAAAGCCCGGTGAAACCGGAAATGTAGACACCATGCTTACGGGAATTGCACCTACCGCGGATGACGGCACTATAAAGCTTACCATCACCTATGAGGATGAAAACGGCATAGCAGCAGAGCCGGTGGAAAAGGAACTGACCCTGATGGTGACGGAGGAGACCCCTATGGATGATGAGTTTCCCATGGATACAGAGATGGACGGCGCGGATATGGAGGCAGAGCCCGCCGTCTTCGACAGATATAAGCTGTGGATCGTAGGCGGCGCGGCAGTCCTGGTGATCGCAGCCGCAGCAGTGATACGGATTCGGAAAAAACGCAGGGCAGCAAAGGAAGAGGATATAGACGATGAGATTTCCTGACCTTCTGATCATGAGCATTAACAATTTAAGACGCAGGAAGCTGAGGACTGTTCTAACTGTCCTTGGAGTGGTGATCGGTACGGCTTCAATCGTGGTCATGGTATCTCTCGGAATCGGCCTCAATGAGATGACCATAGAGCAGATCGCGTCCTACGGCAGTCTTACTACCATTGAGGTATATACCAATGGGAGCTATGGAGGCAATTCTTCAGCAGATTCTTCCGGTAAATCCTCGGAGCCTAAGTATATCACGGATGATGTGATCGCCCAGTTTTCCAGGTTCCCTCATGTAACAGGAGTGTCTCCGGTGCTGGAGCTGAACGTGATCATGCGCCAGGGGGCCTACGAGGCCCAGTATATGACCATCCGGGGAGTGAGCCAGTCCTTTTTAAAGCAGCTTGATGTGGGGGAGGGAAGACTTCCGAAGCCGGGGGAGATGAGCCTCTTTGTGGGAAATACGGTGCGCCGGCAGTTTTATAACGCGAAAACCGGCAAAGGTTTCTGGGATACGGGAGAAATGCCAGACGTGGATTTTATGAATAAGCCCATGTTTGTGATCTTTGATATGAATGCCTACTACCAGTCCCAAAGCGGCAGCTCAGGGGATACCGGCGGGGACGCGCCTGCAGTAAAGCCTCCTAAGAAATATATGATAGAAACCTGCGGTCTGATGGCAGGAGGAGAGGATGATTACAGCAATAATTCCAATTCGGTCTTTACCGATATAGATGGCTTAAAGGCTCAGATCCGGAAGGTATTCCGAAAGGGAACGCTGATCCCCGGACAGCCTGCCAACCAAAAGGGAAAACCCCTTAATTACCTTACTTACAACAGTGCTCAGGTGTTTGTAGACGATATGGAGCATGTAAGCGAGGTGCAGACACAGTTAGCGGATCTGGGCTACCAGGTCAGCAGCCAGATGGACTGGCTGGAAAGCTCCAGGAAGCAGTCTCAGATGGTTCAGGCCGTTCTGGGCGGCATCGGTGCCGTTTCCCTGTTTGTAGCGGCTATCGGTATCGCCAATACCATGATGATGTCCATCTATGAGAGGACGAAGGAGATCGGTGTGATGAAGGTGTTAGGCTGCGATATGGGCAATATCCGCAGTATGTTCCTGATTGAATCCGGCTTTATCGGCTTTATGGGAGGGACTGTGGGGATCCTTTTAAGCTATGGGGTGTCCGCCGTTGTCAACAAGTTTGTAAATATGTCTGGAATGTACGGCATGGATGGGAATTTGTCCAGGATTCCGCCCTGGCTCAGCCTTGCAGCGGTGGGCTTTGCGATTTTTGTAGGTATGGCGGCAGGATTTATGCCGGCTATGAGAGCTATGAAGCTGAGCCCTCTGGCAGCGATCCGGAATGAATGATTAGAATTTCTACTAAAAAATACTTGCAATATTAGAAAGAATGATATATAGTAAAGATGAGGCGTGTGACTGGCGGAATTGTGGGAGGAACCACAGGGGAGCACGCATATGGATTTTGAACTCATTTTTGAAGCCGGCCGCCTGGGCACACCTGCTTTATTTGGTGTACCCAGGCGGCCGGCTTCTTTGATTTTGCAGATGGAGGAAGAACGATGAATCAGATGTCATTGGAACAGGAATTAAAGGGAAATGCATACCCGGGACGAGGGATCGTCATCGGACGCACCGCAGACGGAAAAAAAGCTGTTACCGCGTATTTCATTATGGGACGCAGTGCAAACAGCCGCAACCGTATCTTTGTGGAGGATGGGGACGGGATCCGTACCCAGGCCTTTGATCCGGCAAAGTTGGAGGATCCCAGCCTGATCATCTATGCCCCGGTCCGGGTGCTGGGCAATAAGACCATTGTAACCAACGGGGATCAGACCGACACCATCTATGAGGGGATGGATCATCAGCTGACCTTTGAGCAGTCCCTGCGCAGCCGTGAGTTTGAGCCGGACGGGCCAAACTATACTCCCCGTATTTCCGGTATCCTGCACATTGAAAAGGGCAGCTATAATTATGCCATGTCTATTTTAAAGAGTGACAGCGGAAATCCTCAGTCCTGCCTGCGCTTTACCTATGCATATGAGAATCCTGCAGCCGGTGAGGGACGCTTTATCCACACCTATATGCACGACGGGAACCCGCTGCCAAGCTTTGAGGGAGAGCCAAAAAAGGTAGCCATCCAGGGCGATATTGATGCCTTTACAGAGATGGTTTGGAACAGCCTCAATGAAGAAAACAAGGTATCCTTATTTGTGCGCTTTATTGATATTGCGGAGGGCACCTGGGAGACAAGGATCGTAAATAAGAATCAGTGAGAAAAGGAGCGAGTGCGAAATGAAAGAGCTGGAATTAAAATACGGATGCAATCCCAATCAGAAGCCATCACGGATCTATATGAATGAGGGAAAGGAACTTCCTATCCAGGTGCTTAGCGGAAGACCTGGATATATTAACTTTATGGATGCCTTAAATGGCTGGCAGCTGGTTAGGGAGCTGAAAAAAGCTACCGGGCTGCCGGCAGCCACCTCTTTTAAGCATGTATCGCCGGCTGGCGCGGCTGTGGGGCTTCCTCTTGGCGATACTCTGAGAAAGATCTACTGGGTGGACGATATGGGTGAGCTGACGCCTCTTGCAAGCGCCTATGCAAGGGCAAGAGGGGCGGATCGTATGTCCTCTTTCGGCGATTTTATTGCCCTGTCAGATGTGTGTGACGCAGCCACCGCAAGGCTGATCAAGAGGGAGGTTTCTGACGGTGTGATCGCTCCCGGATATGAGCCGGAGGCGCTGGAGGTTCTCCGGTCCAAGAAAAACGGCAATTACAATGTGATTCAGATCGATTCGGATTATGAGCCGGAGGCTCTGGAGCGCAAGCAGGTATTTGGTGTTGTATTTGAGCAGGGCCACAATAATCTGGAGATCAGCCGTGAACTTTTAACAGAGATTGTAACAAAAAATAAGGAATTGCCGGAGTCTGCGGTAACAGATCTTCTGATCTCCCTGATTACCCTTAAGTATACCCAGTCTAACTCTGTATGCTATGTAAAGGACGGACAGGCCATTGGTATCGGAGCCGGGCAGCAGTCCAGAGTACACTGTACCCGCCTGGCAGGCAGCAAGGCGGATAACTGGTATCTGCGCCAGGCCCCCCAGGTTATGAATCTGCCGTTTTTAGATGGGATCAAGCGGGCGGACCGTGACAATGCCATCGACGTATATATCGGTGATGACTATATGGATGTTCTGGCTGATGGAAGATGGGAGAAAATCTTCAAGGAAAAACCGGCCGTATTTACCAGAGAGGAGAAGCGGGCATGGCTGGACGGACTGACCGGAGTGGCTCTGGGCTCAGATGCCTTCTTCCCATTTGGAGATAATATTGACCGGGCATATAAGAGCGGTGTAAGCTATGTGGCCCAGCCAGGCGGTTCTGTGCGCGACGACCAGGTGATCGAGACCTGTGATCAGTATGGGATGGTGATGGCGTTTACGGGGGTTCGGTTGTTTCATCATTAGGAGAGTAAGGGGGTGTCGCAAAATCATCAAATTACATAATTGAGCGATGCCCTCGCTCTGTATATACAAAAATCCAGAGAGAATCTTTTGCTG
>URNT01000013.1 GCA_900549235.1 uncultured Clostridium sp.
TAGCATCAACTACATACCATTTTCTTTCAATTGTCGCTGGACTAGCCATAAAACTTTTCATTGGTTAACCTCCTGTTAATCTCAATCATGTTATACATCTGGCATCCAACGGATGCCCGCTTTATGCCTGACGGATTTGGGAATGATCCATCAGAGAAATGTTCACTCCGGGGCTTTGGATGAACATCTTTGGTAATGTCACAGTTTTATATTATATAATATGAATCCCTGTCTGTCAACCGCATTTTTTGAAAAAAGCAAGGAATCTACAGGGTTTCCGGGTCTTCCTCATACTCCATCCCGATGAGGGTCAGCCCCTTTGCTGGGGCTGTAGGCCCTGCCGCGCTCCGGTCTGCGGCTTTTAAAATAGCTGCCATATCCTCCGGCTCCCTCTGCCCCATCCCTACGCTTAAAAGGGTGCCGGCTATGATACGAACCATATTGTATAGAAATCCATTTCCCCGGATACGGATGGTGATCATATCCTCCTGATCCCTGGACACCTCGATACTGTATACAGTCCGCACCGTATCCTTTACCTGGGTCCTTACGTTGCAGAAGCTTTTAAAATCGTGCTCTCCCACAAGCCGCTCCGCCGCCTGACACATTTTCTCAAGATCCAGGTTGAAATGGCAAAAATGAGAATAGAGCCGGCTGGAGGGCAGCTCGATCCGCCGGTTCAGTATCTTATATTCATAGGTCTTTACGCAGGCGCACCTTCTGGGATGCCAGTGGGCAGGCACCTCTTGAGAGGACTGGACGCGGATATCCTCCGGAAGGCGCTGATTTAAGGCCAGGCAGATCTTATCCGCCGGCATCCTATGCTCTGTATCAAATACCGCCACATTTCCCCTGGCGTGAACGCCGGAATCGGTGCGGCTGGCTCCAATCACCTGGATTTCCTCCCCAAGAAGGCCGCTGAGAGCTTCATTTAGCACCGATTCAATGGTAATCGCCCCGGGCTGCAGCTGCCAGCCATGATAATGAGTGCCATCATAGGCAACTACAAGTCGTACCCGCTTCATACTGTTTCCTTTCTGCCTCTACAGATACACCCTTGAGGCGATCATCACTACAAAATACAAAATAAGTATCATATAGGCATCATGATCCGCCTGGCGGTATTTAAGCGGCTTCATCTTGGTACGCCCCTCGCCGCCCCGGTAGCACCTGGCCTCCATGGCCATAGCCAGATCAGTGGCCCGGCGGAAAGCGGAGATGAACAAAGGCACCAGAAGGGGGATCATGGCCTTTGCCTTCTGGATCAGATTCCCTGACTCAAAATCAGCCCCTCTTGCCATCTGGGCCTTCATGATCTTGTCCGTTTCCTCTACAAGAATAGGAATAAAGCGGAGGGCAATGGACATCATCATAGCTACCTCATGGACCGGGACCTTAAAAGCATTTAAAAATCCCAGTCCTTTTTCCAGTCCGTCTGTCAGCTGGTTGGGCGTGGTGGTCAGAGTCATCACAGATGAGCCGATCACCAGAAATATAAGTCTCAGCCCCATAAAAAATGCCAGTCTTACACCCTCCTGGGTGATCTTAAATATCCAGAATTTTACAATTACCTGGCCCTCTGTCAAAAACAGGTTAAAGCTGACGCTGATCAGAAGGAGAATGACCACCGCCTTCAGCCCCCGGACCATAAACCGGAAGGGCACCTGGCAGAGTCGTATCACAGCCGCCATGGCAATAGCCGCCAGAAGGTATCCCCATATATTGTCAGCGATAAAAAGAGATGCGATAAAAACCATGGTTCCAAAGAGCTTCGTCCTGGGATCCAGTCTGTGTACCGGTGAATCCACCGGATAATATTGTCCTAAGGTAATTTCTCTTAGCATAGTTATCCCTGCTGCTTTCTTTTAGATTGTTACAGACGGGTATTTTGTCTGTTCCAAAGAGCCAGTATGGCCTCCTTCGCCTCAGCAATGGTGGTAATGTCCTCACCGGCCTCTACCCCCTGTTCTCTCAGGTCATGGATCAGATAGGTGATCTGAGGCGCCCCCAGGCCGATGGCTTCCAGCTCCTTATAATGGGCAAATACCTCCTTAGGCGTGCCGTCAAATACCTTCTGTCCCCGGTTCATCACCATAAGCCGGTCTGCGTATCTGGCCACATCCTCCATACTGTGAGACACCAGAATAATGGTCATCCCCTTTTCATCATGGAGCTTCCTAATCTGCTCTAAAATCTCATCCCGTCCTCTGGGATCCAGCCCTGCTGTGGGTTCATCCAGGATCAGTACCTCCGGCTCCATGGCAAGAACCCCGGCAATGGCCACACGCCGCTTCTGGCCTCCTGAAAGCTCAAATGGAGATCTTTTATAATAGGAAGAATCCAATCCCGCCAGTTCCAGGGCCTTCTTCGCCCGCTCCTTTGCCTCAGCCTCTGTCAGTCCCTGATTCTTCGGTCCAAAGCACACATCTGTCAGCACATCGATCTCAAAGAGCTGATGCTCCGGATACTGAAACACAAGCCCCACCCGGCTCCTCAGCTTCTTCATATCATAACCTGGGGCGTAAATGTTTTCCCCATTGTAATAAAGAGCTCCAGCGGTGGCCTTCATAAGCCCGTTGAGATGCTGGATCAAGGTGGATTTTCCGGAACCGGTATGTCCGATCAATCCCACAAATTCTCCGTCTCTGATCTCAAAATTCACATCAAAGAGAGCGTGCTGCTCAAAGGCAGTTCCGCCTCCGTATACATAATTCAGATCCACTGCCTTTATTGACATAGGCCACTCTCCTTCCCCTGCGCTCTGCCGCCCAAAAGAGGAATCAGCTCCGCTTCCAGCTCCTCCCTGGTAAGGATACCCTGTGAAAGAGGCATACCTGCCTCTCTCAGCTCATAGGCCAGCTCCGTCACCTGAGGCACATCCAAGCCATAGCCCTTTAGCTGCCTTACCTGGGAAAATATTTCCCTGGGAGCCCCATCCATGACGATCTGCCCCTGATCCATCACAATGATCCGGTCTGCGTCAATAGTTTCTTCCATATAATGGGTGATCAGGATCACGGTAATTCCTTCCCTCCGGTTCAGCTCCCGTATGGTCCGGATCACCTCTTTCCGTCCGTTTGGATCAAGCATGGCCGTAGGCTCATCCAGGATGATGCACTCCGGCTTCATAGCCATCACTCCAGCGATGGCCACACGCTGCTTCTGGCCTCCTGAGAGCTTGTTTGGGGACTGGAGGCGGTAAGCCGTCATCCCTACTGCCTTCAGGCTTTCATCCACCCGCTGCCAGATCTCCTCGGTGGGTACGCCGATGTTCTCCGGGCCAAAGCCTACATCCTCCTCCACCACATTTCCAATGATCTGATTATCCGGGTTCTGAAAGACCATGCCCGCTGTTTTCCGCACATCCCAGATATGCTCCTCATCCCTTGTATCCATCTCTCCTACCCAGACCGTTCCCTCACTGGGCAGCAAAAGTCCGTTGATATGCTTTGCAAATGTGGACTTTCCAGAGCCGTTGTGGCCCAGAACCGCTACAAAGTCCCCTTTTTCGATGTCCACATCCATACCGTCAATAGCCCGCTTTACTTCCTCTATCTTTTCTTCCTCGTCCCGTCTGATATACTCATAGACCAGCCGGGCTGCCTTCACAATTCCCATTGGTTTCCTCTCAAGCTTCATCCTCATGTTACGTTTCTCAATTTTAGTTTATATCACCGCATAAGTCAAGACCTCTGCTCCCTTACAATACAACAAAGAGCACTGCAGAAAAATGCTTTCCGCAATGCTCTTAAGCCTTACTGGATCCAGGCGCCGCTCTCATCTACCTGATAACCGTCCGGCGTAGTGGTTCCCGCCGCCATGGAACAGTCATCATACATAAAATACCATGTGCCGCCGATCTGATTCCAGCCTGTTACTGCAATGCCCTGGTCATTAAAATAATACCATTTTCCGTTGATCCGCTCCCAGCGGTTTACAGCAGCCGTCCCATCCTTGTAGGTAAAGCGCCAACCCTCCTGATATTCTCCCCAGGTTCCGTCTGTGATGCCGGGATCATAGCTGTGGGAGGAGGAAGCGCTTAAGGAGCTGACCGGCTCGCCGTCCTCCAGATAGTCCTGCTGGTTTCCATTTCTGGCAATGGCAGTGACCTCAAAATAATATTGGATCCCTGATTTTGTCATAAACTGGGAAAAATCATAGGAAGTGGCATTTTCTACCAGCTGCGTTACCACTGAGCCCTGATCGTCATAAAGTGTAACCCGGTAGGTATCGGCAAATTTCACTGGATTCCACCGGGCTGTGGATGAAGCTGCGCTGTCCCAGCCAGCCCAGGTGGTCTCTCCCAGCTTTGCGGCTGACTGATATTTGAACTTTACAGTGTAGATATAGTTCATATCCGTCTCGTATTCATCAC
Source organism: uncultured Clostridium sp. (assembly GCA_900549235.1). Taxonomy (GTDB): domain Bacteria; phylum Bacillota; class Clostridia; order Lachnospirales; family Lachnospiraceae; genus Enterocloster. The sequence continues at coordinate 4,376 of URNT01000013.1, forward strand.
CTGTGTATTTCTTAACAGAGGTGACCTCCGCGTCATTTCTTCCGTTTGTAACTTTCGCTTCCAGGCTCTGGGTGCTTAATGAAACCTCACTGCCGATGTAAACGGTGCCAGTCACCTCATTGCCTGCGGTCCAATTGAGAGGATCCTTTGACCAGTCTACGTCAGAAACCAGCTCTACCATATCGCTTTCTCCCAGCTCCACATCTGGAGCCAGAGGATGGACGCGGTCCTTATCGTTGTCGTCCCGGCTGGTGCCTCCCTCATCATACTGGTTGGTGATCTCCAGGGTATATATGGTTTTAGCCTGGGCTGTGATTCCCAGGCTAAGTGCTGCTATAGCTGCTGCAAGTAATGTAATATAAGTCTTTTTCATAGAGTCTCCTTTCAGGTCTGCCTTTAATGCTGCCAGATTCCGTTGGCATCCAGTTGGAAGCCGCTGATATTGGTGCTCACTGCCTTATGTCCCTGGCCAGGATAGAAGTAATAGTAATTCCCCTGTACACTGTACCAGCCCTCCGCCATGGCGCCGGACTCTGTCATGAAATAGGTCTTGCCGTCTATGGTGAGCCAACAGTTCTTAACCATGGCCCCTTCCGGTCCGTCCTGGTTGGGATTTAAGTAATACCAGATGTTGTTGGTCTGCACCCAGCCGGTCTTCATAGCACCGCTGTCACTCATATAGTACCAGTTGTTATTTTTCTGCTGCCATCCGGTCAGCATCAGGCCATTGCTGTCAAACAGATACCAACGGTCGTTCCATCTAAGCCAGCCATCCTTCTGATAATTGCCGTCCGGATAGCGGAAATACCACTGGTTCCCGCTCTGGATCCAGCCTACCTGAGTGGTAGTGCCTGGGGCGGAGCTGCTTCCATTGTCCTGGCCGCTGCCGTCAGATACCTCATCCTCATCGATATACTGGGTATCAGATTCCGTCCAGTCACTCTTTTTGCCGAAGCGCTGCTGCTCCTCAGTATGGGGAACGGTACGCACCTTAAAGGAATAATCTCCCTCCTTTGTCATATAAGGATAAAAATCGTAAGAGGTGCCGTGGTAATCCTCCAACTTCTTCATCACTGTAGAGCCTCTGTAAAGGATCACATCGTAATACCCGGAGGTATCGTCCGCCTCCTCCCATCTGGCCCGTCCTCTCGTGTTTCCCCACTCGGCGCTTTCCGGGGAGGCGTAGGTGCCCTTGACTCCTTTTACGCGAAGGGTTACCTTCAAATCACTTCCGCTTTTGCTGGCAGATACGAACTCTCCATTGCTGATGCTGACATTGTTGGAGCTGTAGCTGCTGCGGAAGCGGTAATCATATTCCCCACTGGAGGAATAATTAGGCTCCAGCCACACGATGATCTTTGGAGTGTCTCCAATAGAAACCTCTTTATCGTTGCTCCATTCAGCTGATACGACCTCATATTTATCAGAAGTAGTATACACCTTGGTCCCGCTATCATCCTTGGATGTGCCCAGACTATCCCCACTGCTGATCTCGTCTCCAGAATCCAGATCTACCTCTACCTTCAGTGAAATACTTGTAATATACTTATAGTCTGCCGCTTCTGTCCTCACCGGCATCCCTGCTGTCAGAGTACAGGCTGCCAAGACCAGGCAGATCCACTGCTTCATTGACCTCATAAACTACGACCTCCTTAAAGGGTAATCCCTTGTATAGCTCTATTATAGCCCGAAATCCAGTTTTCCGTCAACTTACGATATTCTTTCAATCTTTACAGAAAAAAGCTGCAGACACGAATGACCGTATCTGCAGCTGCCTGTTTAACTATATTCAGATTAAACCAGTTCAATCAGAACTTCCATTGCTGCGTCACCCTTACGCTGACCGATCTTAACGATTCTGGTGTAACCACCGTTACGGTTTACGTACTTAGGAGCAACCTCATCAAATAACTTTGCAACCAGATCAACAGACTTTGTGTTTCTCTTCTTGCCAGCTGCTGCTGCTGGAACCTCTGTTACTCCGTAAAGAACCTTCAGCATCTGTCTTCTTGCATGCAGTCTGGAAGGAAGATCCTTCTTAATCTCCTTCTCTACCTCGTCGTATACGGTAACCTTCTTGCCGTCTACAACTTCCTTTACACGCTTGCCGTCTTTGTCCTTACGGGCTACCTTAGCAGTAACCTTTACAGTCTCAAAGTTGTCTTTTTCCTTCACTGCCATAGCAATCAGACCCTCAGCAACCTTGCGGATTTCCTTTGCTCTTGTCTCTGTTGTTCTGATGTGACCATGATATAACAGTGCTGTTACCTGGCTTCTGATCATAGCCTTTCTCTGGTCTGATGTTCTGCCTAATTTTCTGTATCCTGCCATTTTAATTTTCCTCCATATCTGTGGGACACCCTTGCCATGCTTCGTCGGACTTACTGGTGCAGGCGCCTGCTTCCACTCTTTTATTTGGCACCCTCAGTCATGCATCTTTGGACTTACTGACCTTGGATCGTTATGGGACAGACTGCCCCTTATGCTTCGTCACTTGGATTAAGCTGTAAGCCTAATTCCTTTAACTTGGCCAACACCTCTTCTAAAGACTTGCGGCCCAGGTTACGAACCTTCATCATATCCTCAGAGGTCTTGTTGCACAGTTCCTCCACGGTATTGATGCCGGCTCTCTTCAGACAGTTGTAAGAACGAACGGACAGCTCCAGCTCGTCAATGTTCATCTCGAGAACCTTTTCCTTTTCATTGTCTTCCTTCTCTACCATGATCTCAGTGCCCACGGCAATTTCAGAAAGATCAATGAACAGGTTTAAGTGCTCACTTAATACCTTTGCAGCAAGGCTGACTGCCTCATCGGGAGCCAGTGTGCCGTTGGTATAAACCTCCAGTGTCAGCTTGTCATAATCCGTCTGCTGGCCCACACGGGTGTTGGCAACAGCCATGTTGACACGCTCAACAGGAGTATAGATGGAATCAACTGCAATTACGCCGATTGGTAATTCGTCGTTTTTATTCTTATCTGCGCTGATGTAGCCGCGGCCCTTTGTGATGGTAAGCTCCATATAGAACTTGCTGTCTGCGCCGCCGCTTAAGGTAGCAATAACCTGATCGGGATTCATGATCTCGATGTCAGCATCTGCCTGGATGTCAGCAGCAGTAATAACGCCTTCGCCTTCAAATTCAATGTATGCAACTTTCGGCTCGTCGGTATCGCTGGTATTCTTGATCGCTAAGCTTTTGATGTTCATGATGATCTCAGTTACATCCTCTTTTACACCAGGAATGGAACTGAACTCATGCAGAACGCCATCGATTTTTACCTGACTCACTGCGGCTCCGGGTAAAGAAGAAAGCATAATTCTTCTCAAGGAATTGCCCAGTGTCGTACCGTAACCTCTCTCAAGTGGTTCAACTACAAACTTGCCGTATCTCTTGTCTTCTGAAATCTCTGCGATTTCAATATTTGGTTTTTCAAAATCGAACACTAATAGCCCCTCCTTTTTGGGTTTCTATCAAATCTCGAGGGATATATCCAGCAAAGTACGCCTGTCCACATACGGGACAGGCATACCTTTGCAACATTCTTAAGAATGAATGGATTATTTAGAATACAACTCGACGATAAGCATTTCGTTTACTGGAACATCGATCTCATCTCTGGTTGGCAGCTCCTTAACGGTACCGCGCAGATTCTCCAGATCAGACTCCAGCCATGCCGGTACTAAACGTCCAGCAGTTACTTCCAGGATGTCCTTGTATCTCTGAGCAGATTTGAACTTCTCTTTGATCTCAATTACATCGCCAGCCTTAACCTGGTAGGATGGGATGTTTACCTGCTTGCCGTTAACCAGTACATGCTTGTGGTCTACGATCTGTCTGGTCTCCTTACGTGTACGGCCAAGCCCCATACGGAACAGTACATTGTCCAGTCTGCACTCTAACAGAACCATCAGGTTGGTACCAACCATACCGTTCATCTTAGAAGCTTTTGCATAGTAGTTACGGAAAGGTTTCTCTAACACACCGTAAATGAATTTGGCTTTCTGCTTTTCTCTCAGCTGCATGCCGTATTCACTTAACTTCTTGTTTGCTCTCTTTGATTCTCTGTTTGACTTTTTATCAATTCCTAAATAGATTGGATCCAGTCCGAGGGATCTGCATCTTTTAAGAACAGGAACTCTATCTACTGCCACTTTAATTACCTCCTAAATAAGATGAATCAGACTCTTCTACGCTTTGGCGGACGGCATCCGTTGTGTGGTACCGGAGTTACGTCCTTGATGCTTGTTACCTCTAATCCACATGCCTGAAGGGCGCGGATTGCTGCTTCACGTCCTGAACCAGGACCCTTAACCATAACGTCTACTGACTTTAAGCCATGTACAAGAGCTGCCTTTGTAGCAGTTTCTGCTGCCATCTGAGCTGCATAAGGAGTAGATTTCCTTGAACCTCTAAATCCCAGACCACCGGCACTTGCCCATGATAAAGCGTTACCCTGCGCATCAGTTAATGTAACGATTGTGTTATTAAAAGATGACTGGATATGTGCCTGTCCGCGTTCAACGTTTTTCTTTACACGCTTTTTTGTCACTTTTTTTGCTGTAGTGGACACTTTTTTAGCCATTTTAAACTAACCTACTTTCTCATTTTCTTGAATTCGCTCTCCTGTTTTTAAAACATGCAAATCGAATTCGGTTACCATGTTGCTGCAATGAATGTTCTTTTCACTAAGCCGCGAAAAAACTCATTACTTTTTCTTGTTTGCTACTGTCTTTCTTGGACCCTTGCAGGTTCTTGCGTTGGTCTTTGTCTTCTGTCCGCGAACCGGCAGGCTCTTTCTATGACGGATTCCTCTGTAGCATCCGATCTCCTGAAGTCTCTTGATGTTCATAGCGATCTCTCTGCGCAGATCACCTTCAACAGTCTGAGTTTCAGCAATGATGTTAGCCAGCTTCTTTACCTCATCGTCAGTTAAATCCTTAACGCGGGTGTCTGGATTAACGCCAGCCTCTGCTAAGATGCGGTTGGAGCTTGTTCTACCAATTCCGTAGATGTAAGTAAGACCGATCTCAACACGTTTTTCTCTTGGTAAGTCAACACCTGAAATACGAGCCATGTGTGTAGTACACCTCCTAAAATTAATTAACCTTGTCTCTGTTTATGCTTTGGATTCTCACAAATTACTCTGATACTGCCTTTTCTCTTGATGATCTTGCACTTTTCGCAGATCGGCTTTACGGATGATCTAACCTTCACAGTAATTCTCCTTTCTATAGACCACAAAGTTGCTAACGCATTATACCAAATTTTTTCAATAAATGCAAGCACTTTTTCTATTTTTTATGTTGCTTATTTATCTCTCCAGATGATGCGTCCCTTTGAAAGATCATAGGGTGATAACTCGATCGTTACCTTATCACCTGGCAGGATACGGATGTAATTCATGCGGAGCTTTCCGCTGATGTGGGCCAGTACCTGATGGCCATTCTCTAACTCTACCTGGAACATGGCGTTTGGAAGCTTCTCAACTACTGTTCCTTCAATTTCAATCACGTCTGCTTTGGACATCTTATTTCCCTCCTACTGCTTGTGGGTGCGGATGAATCGGATGATCTCTTCATCTCTCACCGTCTCACTCTGTATAAGCTTTTTCCTTAAGGTTTCATCCTGCTCTGAAATGAGCTGCAAGTGTTTTCTGTTCTTGCGTTTTGGTTTTTCAAGAGGATGCTTTCTGCCATCTGACAGACTAACATATTCCTCTCCTGCGCTGATTATGATATACAGTTCACCTTTGTCGTGGCCTGCCAGGCTTTTTACCAGGCCGCCTTCTCTAAACTCTGTCATAGTCCCACCTCAGCTACAGTGACAAAATCTCAGGCTCCCCATCCGTAATCAGGATGGTGTTCTCATAATGGGATGCCAGAGAACCGTCCTCTGTTACAACGGTCCAGCCGTCATCCAGCCACTCTACATCGTAGCGCCCTGCAGTAATCATAGGCTCGATGGCCAATGTCATGCCTGCTGCCAGCCTGATGCCCTTGCGGTGCTGAGAAAAATTCGGGATTTCCGGATCCTCGTGCATCTCGGTACCGATCCCATGTCCAACCAGATCTCTTACTACTCCAAACCCGAAGCTCTCCGCGTATGCCTGGATCGCCTTTGATATATCATTGAGATGATTGCCGGCTTTGGCATACTTTATACCTTCAAAGAAGCTCTGCTCCGTTACCTGGACCAGCTTTCTGGCCTGATCGCTCACCTGGCCGATCATATGGGTCCTTGCCGCGTCAGACTGGTATCCCTTCCATATAACACCTGTATCCAGGCTGACGATGTCGCCCTCCTCCAGATAGCGATGCTTGTCGGGGATTCCATGAACAACCTCGTCATTGATGGAGATGCATACGGAAGCAGGATAGCCTTCATAGTTTAAGAAAGAAGGGATACAGCCGTAGCTTCTTATCATCTCTTCGCAGATGCGGTCAATCTCCTTGGTGGATATACCGGGCTTCACGATCCTTCCCAGTTCCTCATGTACCCTGGCAAGAATGCGGCCGGCCTCACGCATTAACTGAATTTCCCGTTCTGATTTGATTGTTACCATTCTTATGCTCCTAAAATTCCCACAATGCTCTGAAATACGTCTTCCATATCCTTCGTGCCGTCAACCTCAGCCAGGATGCCTGCCTTCTGATAATAGTCGATCAGAGGCTGAGTCTGGTCATGGTATACATCCAGACGCTTCTTAACGGTTTCAGGTTTATCATCATCTCTGAGCACCAGGCTCTGTCCGCAGATGTCGCACACACCTTCTGTCTTTGGCGCGTTGTACACAATGTGATAGGTAGCGCCGCAGCCTAAGCAGGCTCTGCGTCCTGACATACGGCTGATGATATTCTCATCCGGTACATCCACATTGATGGCGTAGTCAATGGCTTCTCCACGTTCAGCCAGGGCCCCGGTAAGGCTCTCTGCCTGTGGGATGGTCCTTGGGAAACCATCTAAAACGTAGCCGTTTTCACAGTCTGCCTCATGGATCCTGTCCAGAAGCATGCCGATGGTGATCTCATCTGGAACCAGGCCGCCTGCATCCATATAGGATTTTGCCTTCATTCCCAGCTCCGTACCATTTTTAATATTCGCCCTAAAAATATCTCCGGTGGAAATATGAGGGATCTGATACTTTGCCGCGATCTTTTTTGCCTGAGTGCCTTTTCCTGCGCCCGGAGCGCCTAACATGATGATCTTCATGGAATCCTCTCCTCTTTATCAAACATATGAATCGAATAAATTTCTTATATAACGCAATAAATCCGCCCTTGTGGAATACCACAAAGGCAGATTGACTGATTCAACTTGGTTGTTAATCGTTCAAAAATCCCTTATAATAACGCACAAGCATCTGAGATTCTACTGCTTTAATTGTCTCCAGCACTACGCCTACGATAATGATCAGTGATGTTCCTGAGAAGGAAATACGGCTTACATCCAGTAAACCGGATACCAGGATCGGAACAATGGCGATCACGGTGAGACCTACTGCACCAATGAAAACAATATAATTCAAAATCTTATTAAGATAATCGCTGGTCGGCTTGCCTGGGCGGATACCCGGGATGAAGCCTCCCTGCTTCTTCATGTTGTTTGCTACCTCTAATGGGTTAAAGGTAATGGACGTATAAAAATACGCAAACATGAACAGCAATGCAATATAGATCACAAGACCAATTGAATATACAGGCTGCTCCGGCTTACACCAGGAACCTGAGTTGAGTACCATCAGAATCTTGCCACCGATGGAGTTGTAATCAACCGTAAAAAACTGGGCAATCACAACAGGGAAGGACATAATCGAAGAAGCGAAGATAACGGGCATAACGCCTGCGGTGTTGATCTTCAGAGGGATGTTGGACGCCTGTCCGCCAACCATCTTCCGTCCTACCATCTTCTTGGAATACTGTACCGGAATCCTTCTCTCCGCATCGTTCAGAACAATAACAAATACTACCATAGCCAGAATGACCAGGATAATAAGCAGGGTTGCAATGAACATAGTAGGGATGGACTGACCGAATACAAAGCGGTAGTACAGACTTCTTACATCATCCGGCACGCTGGAAAGGATATTGAACAACAGTACAATGGAAATACCGTTTCCTACACCCTTTTCTGTGATCTGCTCACCAATCCACATCAGCAGGGAACTGCCGGTTGTCATAGTGACGATCGCTACAATTACGTTCCACGCGTTGTAATCAAGGAGAAGTCCCTGACGGCCGAAGCCGATCGCCATGGCACTTGATTCAAGCAGTGCCAGGGCAACGGTGGTATATCGGGTGTATTCCTGGATCTTCTTCCTTCCGTCCTCGCCGTCCTTCTGAAGCTCTTCCAGTTTTGGAATCGCAATCGTCAGAAGCTGGATGATAATGGAAGAAGTAATGTATGGCGTAATGCTCAGAGCAAAGATGGACATAGTTGAAAATGAACCACCTGTCATCGCATTAAAAAAGCCAAACACATCCGTTGTCTGTTTCGCAAACCAATCCGCAAAGAATGATGTCTCAATCCCCGGAATCGGCAGCTGGGAGCCAAAACGGATGACCACCAGCATCATAAAGGTATAGAGGATCTTACCGCGAAGCTCTTTTACCTTAAATGCATTTCTGATCGTTTTAAACATTAGATCACCTCGCAGGTTCCACCTAAAGCTTCAATCTTAGATTTTGCACCTTCACTGAATGCATTAACCTTAACGGTCAGCTTTTTGGTTAATTCTCCATTTCCAAGGATCTTTACACCATCTCTTGGATTCTTAACGATGCCAGCTTCGATCAGAGTCTCAACTGTAACTACGGCATCATTCTCGAATCTTTCCAGTGCGCTTACGTTAATACCAATAATGGTCTTAGAATTCATGTTGGTGAAACCACGCTTTGGCAGACGTCTGTATAAAGGCATCTGTCCGCCTTCAAAGCCAGGTCTTGGAGCTCCGGAACGAGCCTTCTGACCCTTGTGGCCCTTACCAGCTGTCTTTCCATTACCTGAACCATGGCCGCGGCCTCTTCTAAAATTATCGCTATGCTTTGAACCTGCAGCAGGCTGTAAATTTGACAATTCCATGACTGCACCTCCTTACTTTATCAATTAGATTTCTTCAACTTTTACTAAATGTCTTACATTCTGGATCATGCCTCTGACAGCGCCATTATCTGGCATCTCAACTGTCTTATGCAGCTTGTTAAGTCCAAGTGCTTCAACAGTTGCCTTCTGCTTTGGAATAGCACCGATAGGGGACTTGACTAATGTGATCTTTAATTTCTCTGCCATGTCTTTCTCCTCCTATTAGCCTACAATTTCTTCCACAGATTTGCCGCGCAGTCTTGCGAACTCCTCTGGAGTCTTTAAGGAAGTTAATCCTGCCAGAGTTGCCAGAACTACGTTTGTCTTGTTGTTGGAACCTAAAGACTTTGTACGGATATTCTTGATTCCTGCCATCTCCAGTACGGAACGTGCTGGACCACCAGCGATAACACCAGTACCTTCAGGAGCCTTCTTTAACAGAACAGCTGCGCTTCCGAACTTACCGATAAAATCATGTGGGATGCTCTTATTCTCATCTACTGGGATCTCTACCAGATTCTTAATTGCGGCTTCTTTTCCTTTGCGGATCGCCTCCGGAACCTCGCCGGCCTTTCCTAAACCTGCGCCGACGTGGCCGTTGCCGTCACCTACTACTACCAGAGCGGAAAATCTCATGGTACGTCCACCTTTAACAGTCTTGGATACTCTCTTGATCGCCACTACCTTGTCATTCAGTTCCATCTGACTGGCATCAATAATTGTACGCTTCATGCTTGTTCTCCTCTCTATTAGAATTCCAGACCAGCTTCACGAGCTGCATCTGCTAATGCCTGAATCTTACCCTGATATATAAAGCCGCCTCGATCGAAAACAACTTCCTTGATACCCTTTTCAAGGGCTCTCTTTGCGATTACTGTACCTACATATGCTGCTGCTGCCTTGTCGTTTGTCTTCTCCAGTTCAGCCTTAACTTCCTTCTCAACTGTAGAAGCAGCAACTAAGGTGTTACCAACCGTATCGTCGATAATTTGAGCATACATATGATTATTACTTCTAAACACTGCCAGACGCGGTCTCTCGGCTGTGCCGGAAAAACGGTTACGTATTCTGATGTGTTTCTTTACGCGAACTTCGCTTCTTGACTGTTTGTTAACCATTTTTACACTCTCCTTAATTATTTCTTACCAGTCTTACCAACTTTACGTCTGATTACCTCATCAGCATACTTGATGCCCTTGCCCTTATAAGGCTCAGGTCTTCTCTTATCTCTGATCTCAGCAGCGTACTGGCCAACTTTTTCTTTACTGATACCTTTAACGATGATCTTGTTCTGTCCGTCGCAGATTGTTTCGATGCCTTCTGGATCCTCCATCTCTACCGGATGAGAGTAGCCCAGGTTCAGGGTCAGCTTCTTGCCCTGCTTAGCAGCTCTATAACCAACGCCGTTTACTTCCAGAACCTTCTCATAACCCTCGGTTACACCGTGGATCATGTTGAAGATCAGTGTTCTGGTCAGACCATGTAAAGATTTCATTCTCTTTAAGTCGTTTGGTCTGCTTACGATGATGTGTCCGTCTTCTTCTTTAATGGACAGCTCTACTGGGAGCTCTCTCTCTAATGTTCCCTTTGGACCTTTTACAGTCACTTTATTTCCCTCTGCGATTGTAACAGTAACACCTGCTGGAACCGCAACTGGCATTCTACCGATACGTGACATGCCGTATTACCTCCTACTTAAATTCTCGGAGAGAGCTGTGCGCTCCCTCTGTTTTCAGTTGCAGCGAATAATTCGCTTTCTATACGTCCGGTCGGCTAAGCTCGAAAAGACCTCGCTAAGTCTCGGGACGGGCGTTCATACTAGGCTCGAAAAAACCTCGCCAAGTATTCACAGCCTACCAAACAAATGCCAGAACTTCACCGCCAACGCCTAACTGACGTGCTTCCTTATCGGTTACAACGCCATGGTTGGTGGAGATGATAGCGATACCAAGACCGCCTAATACTCTTGGCAGCTCCTCCTTGTTTGCGTAAATACGCAGACCAGGCTTGGAGATTCTCTTAATACCGGAAATAATCTTCTCGTTCTTATCTTTACCGTACTTCAGAGTGATTCTGATGGTATTGAAACCGCCGTCCTCAACTATGTCGTACTTTGCAATATAACCTTCCTTTACCAGGATGTCAGCGATAGCTAATTTCATCTTGGATGCAGGTACATCTACTGTATCATGCTTTGCAGTATTTGCGTTACGGATTCTTGTAAGCATATCTGCAATCGGATCGCTCATTGTCATTTTAAAATGCCTCCTTTTCTAAATTCTCTCTATCTATCATCCGCTCAACTAGGCTCGAAAAGACCTCGCCAAGTTTCGGGATGGGCGTTCGCACTAAGTTCGTGAAAAACCTCACCAAGTGCTCACAGCCTACCAGCTTGCCTTTTTCACACCCGGAATCTGGCCCTTGTATGCTAATTCACGGAAACAGATACGGCAGATGCCGTACTTTCTTAAATAAGCATGTGGACGGCCACAGATTCTGCAACGGTTGTACTCTCTGGTAGAGAACTTGGCAGGACGCTGCTGTTTAATCTTCATTGAAGTCTTAGCCATGAAAGTTTCCTCCTAACTATTTTGCAAACGGCATATTGAATAATGTCAAAAGTTCACGAGCTTCTTCATCAGTCTTAGCGGTGGTAACGAAGATGATGTCCATACCTCTTACCTTGTCAACTTTATCGTACTCAATCTCAGGGAAAATCAGCTGCTCCTTGATACCAAGCGCATAGTTTCCTCTGCCATCAAATGCGTTAGGGTTAACACCTCTAAAGTCACGTACACGCGGCAGTGCCAGGTTAACCAGACGGTCTAAGAATTCGTACATTCTCTCACCGCGCAGAGTTACCTTACAGCCGATTGCCATGCCTTCACGGATCTTGAAGTTTGCAACAGACTTCTTAGCCTTTGTGGTCACAGCCTTCTGGCCGGAGATGATTTCCAGATCTCTTACTGCAGAGTCCAGAACCTTGGCATTCTCTTTTGCTTCGCCTACGCCCATGTTGATAACGATCTTATCGAGCTTCGGAACCTGCATAACGTTCTTATATCCAAATTTTTTCATCAGAGCGTCTACCATCTCGTTCTGATACTGTTCTTTTAATCTAGCCAACGTTTTTTTCCTCCTCTCCTAAATTAATCGATCACTTTGCCGGTCTTCTTAGCTACGCGGACTTTCTTTCCGTCCTTCACTTCAAAGCCGACTCTGGTTGCTTTGCCGTCAACTACCAGCATAACATTGGAGATGTCGATTGGAGCTTCCTGGTTGATGATGCCGCCCTGTGGGTTAGCCGGAGACTGCTTTGTATGCTTTGTGATCATATTGCAGCCCTGAACCAGGACTTTGTTCTTCTTTGTATCAACAGCAAGTACCTTGCCCTGCTTGTCTTTATCCTTGCCTGCGATTACGACTACTAAGTCGTCTTTCTTGATCTTATTCACTGTGAGTACCTCCTTATAACACTTCCGGAGCTAAGGAGACAATCTTCATGAACTGCTTGTCTCTTAATTCTCTTGCTACTGGTCCAAAGATACGAGTACCTCTTGGAGTCTTGTCATCCTTGATAATTACTGCTGCGTTCTCATCAAACTTGATGTAAGAACCATCTTTACGGCGGGCGCCCTTAACGGAACGTACTACTACAGCCTTTACAACATCGCCCTTCTTTACAACACCGCCTGGTGTTGCATCTTTAACGGAAGCAACGATGACATCGCCGATATTTGCATATCTTCTGGTTGAACCACCTAATACGCGGATGCAGAGAAGTTCTTTTGCACCGGTATTGTCGGCAACCTTAAGTCTTGTTTCCTGCTGAACCATACCTGTTACTCCTTCCTGGTCTCTAATTATCTTGCTTTCTCGATAATCTCAACAAGTCTCCATCTCTTATCCTTGGACAGTGGTCTTGTTTCCATTACTTTTACTGTATCACCGATGCCGCACTCATTCTTCTCGTCATGAGCCTTTAACTTAACGGTCTTCTTAACGATCTTACCGATCATTGGATGTTTTACATGGTCCTCGATAGCTACAACGATGGTCTTGTCCATCTTGTTGCTTACTACCTTACCGGTACGGGTCTTTCTTAAATTTCTTTCCACGGTAAGTTCTCCTTTCATTAAGCATTAGCCTTCTCAGTGATAACAGTCTGAATACGCGCGATGTTCTTGCGTACTTCCTTAATACGGGATGTGTTATCTAACTGATTGGTTGCATTCTGGAATCTTAAATTGAACAGTTCCTTCTTCGCAGCTACTAACTCTTCATTCAGCTCGTTTGCTGACTTAGCCTTTAACTCTTCTACAAATTTATTAGTTTTCACTGTTATCACCGCCTTCTAAATCTGCTTTAGAAACAATCTTACACTTGCATGGCAGCTTGTGCATAGCAAGACGAAGTGCTTCTCTGGCTGTTTCCTCTGGTACACCAGCGATCTCAAACATTACGCGGCCTGGCTTTACAACTGCTACCCAGTACTCCAGAGCGCCTTTACCGGAACCCATACGGGTCTCTGCTGGCTTTGCTGTTACAGGTTTATCGGGGAAAATCTTGATCCAGACTTTACCACCACGCTTAATGTAACGGGTCATGGCAACACGGGCTGCCTCGATCTGATTTGATTTGATCCAACATGGCTCAGTAGCGACTAAACCAAACTCACCGTTAGAGATCTTGTTGCCTCTTAAAGCCTTACCGGCCATAGATCCACGGAACTGTTTACGACGCTTAACTCTCTTAGGCATTAACATTATTTATCGCTCCCTTCCTTGTTTCCTTTAGTAGGAAGTACTTCGCCCTTGTAGATCCATACCTTAACGCCAATCTTGCCGTAGGTTGTATCTGCTTCTGCGAAACCATAGTCAATATCTGCTCTTAATGTCTGAAGCGGGATCGTACCCTCGCTGTAGAACTCAGTACGTGCCATATCAGCACCGCCCAGGCGGCCTGCAACAGCAGTCTTGATACCCTTAACGCCAGCAACCTTCATGGTTCTGCCCATAGTGGATTTCATAGCGCGGCGGAAGGAAACACGGTTCTCCAGCTGCTGTGCAATAGACTCTGCAACCAGCTGAGCATCCTTCTCAGGTCTCTTGATCTCTTTAATGTCTACGAACAGCTTCTTGGAGGTCAGCTTCTGAACCTCTGCTTTCAGCTTCTCGATCTCAGCGCCGCCCTTACCGATCACTACACCTGGCTTAGCAGTATAGATGATAACCTTTACTCTGTCAGATGCGCGCTCGATCTCGATCTTGGAAACACCGGCACTGTATAATCTCTTCTTCAGGAATTTTCTAATATCGTAGTCTTCAACCAGGCAGTCTGCAAAATCAGCTTCTGCATACCATCTGGAATCCCAGTCTTTAATAACACCGACTCTTATGCCGTGTGGATTAACTTTCTGTCCCATATTTGCCTCCTATCTTTCATTCAGAACTACAGTGATGTGGCTCATTCTCTTCTCGATCCTGTAAGCGCGTCCCTGAGCTCTCGGTCTAACTCTCTTCATTGTCGGGCCCTGGTTTGCGTAGCACTCCTCAACGTAGAGCTTTGCAGGGTCCATTCCGTTATTGTTCTCAGCGTTTGCTGCTGCTGATTCCAGTAACTTCTTTACTAAGCTGGAAGCATATCTGGGATTATAAGTTACAATACCAAGTGCGGTCTGTAAATCTTTGCCTCTGATGGCATCTAATACGAAACAAGCCTTCTGGACAGACACTCTAGCGTAAGACAGGGTTGCGCTTGGTCTGGTGTCCTTCTGGGCATTTCTCTCTCTCTTAATTTGGGATCTATGTCCTTTTGCCATTGGTAAAACCTCCTTTCAAAATTGCCGTGAACTACCTTCTGCCGGACTTCTTCTCGTCTTTACCGTGGCCTCTGTAGGTTCTGGTTGCTACAAACTCACCCAGCTTGTGTCCTACCATATCTTCGGTAACATATACCGGAACGTGTTTTCTACCGTCATGAACTGCGATTGTATGACCAACCATCTGTGGGAAGATTGTAGAACGGCGGGACCAGGTCTTAATTACCTGCTTCTGTCCTGCTGCATTCATAGCGTCTACTTTCTTTAACAGATGTGCATCTGCAAATGGTCCTTTTTTCAGTGAACGAGCCATGTGTTCTTAAACCTCCTTAATTATTTGATGGTTTTTCCATCACGTCTTCTTACGATCAACTTGTTAGACTGCTTGTTTTTCTTTCTGGTCTTCAGACCCAGAGCTGGCTTGCCCCATGGTGTGCATGGACCTGGACGTCCGATACCACACTTACCTTCACCACCACCGTGTGGATGGTCGTTAGGGTTCATAACAGAACCGCGGACAGTAGGTCTGATGCCCATGTGACGCTTTCTGCCGGCTTTACCAATGTTGATCAGGGAGTGTTCGCCATTGCCAACTACACCGATAGTAGCACGACAGATGATCGGAACCATTCTCATTTCGCCTGAAGGTAAACGTAAGGTTGCGTACTTGCCTTCCTTAGCCATCAGCTGTGCTGCATTACCTGCGGAACGAACCAGCTGGCCGCCCTTGCCAGGATATAACTCGATGTTGTGTACCTGAGTACCTACAGGAATGTGGTACAGAGGCATGCAGTTTCCAACCTTGGCTTCTGCTGTATCTCCGCTCATAACCTTCATTCCGTCAGTTAAACCTGCGGGAGCAAGGATATAAGACTTAGTACCGTCTGCATAGCAGATCAGTGCGATGTTTGCGCTTCTATTTGGATCATACTCAATACCGATAACAGTTGCCGGAATTCCATCCTTGCTGTTTCTCTTGAAGTCGATGATTCTATATTTTCTTCTGCTGCCGCCGCCTCTGTGACGAACAGTGATCTTACCCTGATTGTTACGACCAGCGTTCTTGTCTAAAGATACTACCAGAGACTTCTCTGGAGTCTTCTTGGTGATTTCCTTGAAATCAGAACCGGTCATATGTCTTCTGGAAGGTGTATAAGCATTATACTTCTTAATTCCCATGACATTTTACTCCTTTTCTTTTCTTTTCACGGCAGGACGCGTGATCCTTAGATGCCGTATAAGTTCTCCGGCCGGGTTAGCCCCGGCGGGTTTGGATCGATTCCGGCTGGTTAATTATAAGCCTTGGAAAATCTCGATCTCCTTGCTGTCCTCTGTCAGCTTAACAATCGCCTTCTTGGAAGCAGCGGTCTTGCCGAAGGTCATGCCTCTTCTCTTGGTCTTGCCTTCGCAGTTCATGGTGTTTACGGAAGCTACCTTTGTTCCTGGGAACATCTTCTCAACAGCTTCTTTGATCATAGACTTGTTAGCGTCTACGTGTACCATGAATGTATACTTCTTATCACCCATAGCGTTCATGCTCTTCTCGGTGATAACTGGTTTTAAAATGACGTCATAGTACCTGATGTCTGCCATTATGCGTACACCTCCTCGATGGATGCAACAGCTGCCTTTGTAGCTACAACTGTATTGTACTTCAGAATGTCGTATACGTTAATGCTTGCTGCCATAGCAGTCTTGATGTCAGCAATATTTCTTGCGGATAATACAGTGTTCTGATCGTTATCAGCCAGAACAACCAGTGCCTTGTTTACGTTCAGGTTGTTCATTACATTCTTGAAGTTCTTTGTCTTAATCTCTTCAAACTTAAGCTCGTCTACTACGATGAACTTGTTATCCTGAACACGGCTGGTCAGAGCAGACTTAAGAGCAGCCCTCTTTTCCTTCTTGTTCAGTCTGATGCTGTAATCTCTTGGTGTTGGAGCGAATACTACGCCGCCGCCCTTCCACTGTGGGGATCTGGTTGAACCCTGTCTTGCATGACCGGTTCCCTTCTGTCTCCACGGTTTTCTTCCACCGCCGGAAACCTCAGAACGTGTCTTTGCTTTCTGTGTTCCCTGACGTCTATTAGCAAGCTGTGCAACAACTGCCAGATGTACCAGGTGCTCGTTTACTTCCACACCAAAGACAGCATCGTTCAGTTCTAATGTGCCAACTTCTTTACCTTCCATATTGTAAACAGATACGTTTGCCATTTATGTGTTCCTCCTTTCCTATAATAAAAGCTTACCTCTCAACCTTAACGGTCTCTTTTACGGTTACCAGGCACTTCTTTGGTCCCGGAACTGCACCCTTAACCAGAATCAGATTGTTCTCAGCATCAACCTTGACAATCTCCAGATTCTGAACAGTGATCTGCTTGCTGCCCATGTGACCTGGCATTCCCTTGCCCTTGAATACGCGGCCTGGGGTGGTAGCAGAACCGTTGGAACCCTGATGACGGTGGAACTTGGAACCGTGAGCCATAGGTCCTCTGTGCTGTCCATGTCTCTTGATAGCGCCCTGGAAGCCTTTACCCTTGGAAATAGCGGTTGCATCGATCTTGTCGCCTGCTGCGAAGATCTCTGCCTTGATCTCATCCTTTACAGAATACTCTTCAGCATTCTCAAACTTAAACTCTCTTACATATCTCTTGTAAGAAACACCGGCCTTATCAAAGTGGCCCTTCTGCGGCTTGTTAACCAGCTTCTCTCTCTTGTCAACGAAACCAACCTGTACTGCTTTGTAACCGTCGTTTTCTTCTGTCTTAACCTGTGTTACTACACAAGGACCAGCCTGAAGTACGGTTACCGGAACTAACGCACCATTCTCATTGAAGATCTGGGTCATTCCGACTTTTGTTGCTAAAATCGCTTTCTTCATTGTCTTACCTCCTGTTTCATGATCTACAGCGGAATGCTTTCGCATTCATCCTAGAACAGTCCAATATACGTGGAACACTATGAACCGCCATGCGGTATGTTGATTCCTCAACAGGTAATACAGTGTTGCTTCTATATCTAAACCCTTCAGGATATAAACATAATTAAATGTGCTGCCTTTTAATTATCTGGTCTTCATCTTGATGTCGATGTAAACACCAGCAGGCATTTCCAGTCTGGACAGTGCATCTACTGTCTTCTGGCTTGGTGCAGTAATGTCGATCAGTCTCTTGTGAGTTCTCTGCTCGAACTGCTCTCTGGAATCCTTGTACTTATGAACCGCACGCAGAATGGTCACTACCTCTTTCTTTGTTGGTAACGGCACTGGTCCGCTCACCTGAGATCCTGTTTTCTTTACTGTCTCGATGATCTTTCCAGCTGACTGATCTACTAACTGATGATCATAAGCTTTTAATGTGATTCTCATAACTTGACTTGCCATAAAAAAAGTCGCCTCCTTTTCGCACTTTATGAACCAAGTACGACAAGCGGTGACTGTACACGTTTCCGTGTGTGTCCTTACGGATCTACACACTGACTCTGCTATCTTTGACTGCAGTTTCTTTAATTGGTACAGTGACTTGTCGCCAGTTTCCTAACTTGACATTCGCTCCACGGAAAACCCGACTGCTTTGCAGCCAGCAACCTCTCGCTTCTCAGCTATCATGCCACAGCCTCATTAACATATCATATATCTTTTGGAAATGCAAGCATTTTTTTATATTTTTTTTAAAATTTTTCCCGGAGGGCCCTGACCGCCTTCCGGGAGATGTTTCTACTTATATAAATGCTGTTTATTCGTTGCAGTATGGTTCGATAGGTTCTGTTATGTAGGAATCAATGTCCGTATCATCATCTGCCTTCACCAGAGTACCGCTGCTGCTGGTTGTGAACTTTACGCCATCACTGTTCTTGACAGTGGTTCCCTTCATCACCTTGCCGGAGGAGTTTACTACATAGTTGCCTCCGTCTACCTTGTAGCAGACATATTTCTGGCCGTCAGTGGCAGTCTGGAGCTTGCCTTTGTAATAAAGGTATCCGTCCTTGACTCCCGTAACGCCCCGGCCGTTGTCACTGAAGTAAAACTCAGTGCGGTTGCCATCATCCTCCTCTACCTTCATCTTTCCCTTCTGGGCGCAGCTCTTGGACTTGTCCCCGAAATAGAAGGTGGTCCAGTCATCCTCGCCGGAGCCGGTATATACCTTTTTAAGGCCATAGACGGGATTTCCAAGATGATTGAACAGATAGGTCTTTCCGTTCAGCTTCACAAGGTCCTGAGCCTCAAGACGCTCTGTTTCTGAGCAGCGGGGCTTTCCGCTGTTGGTAAAGTAAAACCACTCCACGTCTCCCTCATAGCCGTCCAGATCCTCCGGCGGCTCAATGGAATACCAGCCGATCTTTGCCTTTCCGTCCTCGCCGAAATACATATAATCCTCAATGGTATCCGTATCGGAGCGGACCTTTCTCCATCCTGTCTGCATGGCTCCCTGTTCATTAAAGCAGTAATAAATACCATCGATCTTTCGGGTTCCGTAATCACCGGCGGAATCTTCGCTTGGGGTGTACTTCTTGCCGTTGCTGCCGAAATAGAACCAGTATTCTCCGTCATCTCCGTAGCTTCCGGTGCCGGAACCAAAGCCGGGTGTCACATGGGACAGTTCCTCATCATAATCGTCCGGAGGGATCAGTTTCTGCCAGCCGGTCCGCATCACGCCGTCTGTGCCTGTATAATACATATCATCCAGGATCCAGCCCATCTCTACCCGGCCGCTGCTGTCAAAATGATACCACTTGTCATCGATCTTCTTCCAGTTATCTGTGATCATCTTGCCGCTGCTGGTGAAGTAGTACCACTCATACTCTCCATCCTCTCCCGCCAGCTTCAGCCACTGATCCATCAGCATAATGCCGTCAGAGTTTACATAATACTCACTGTCTACCCAGGCGTCTGTAGCCATCTGTCCTTCGCCGTTCAGATAGCGCCACTGGTTGTCCCCGCCTTTTCTCCACTCGTTGTAAACTTTATTTCCGTATTGATCATAGTAGACCCAGCTGTTGCCGGAGCCTGACCAGCCTTCTGCCAGAACCGTCATGGCCCCGAAGGCCACAGACAGCACAGCTGTCAGCGCAAATCCTGCCGCTGCTTTTTTTATCATCCTCAGCACCTCTTCCCATCTGCCTTTGCACAGGCCCGCCGCCCCCTTTCAGAGCGCAGGCCGCCTATCCTATATTGTAGCAAGTGTTAAAGAATTGTTCAACCTATTTTATCTTTCGATTTACTTACGAAACTGTGTCCTCTGTTCTTGACGTGCCTACAGCCTTAGACTATACTTGATACTAAGACTATGAAGAAATGAGGTTAATCTATCTATGTGGCTTGCAGATCAGTGGAAGGATTATGAAGTGATCGACTGCTCAAAGGGTGAAAAGCTGGAGCGCTGGGGGGATTTTATCCTGGTACGTCCGGATCCCCAGGTAATATGGGATACCCCAAAAATACACCGAGGCTGGAAAAAAATGAACGGACATTACCACCGGAGCAGCAAGGGAGGCGGAGAATGGGAATTTTTTGATCTGCCTCAGCAGTGGACCATCGGCTATAAGGGGCTGACCTTTAACTTAAAGCCCTTCAGCTTCAAGCATACGGGACTGTTTCCGGAGCAGGCAGCTAACTGGGAGTGGTTCGGAGAGCGGATCCGCCAGGCAGGACGGCCTGTGAAGGTCTTAAACCTGTTTGCCTATACCGGAGGCGCTACCCTTGCGGCCGCTCAGGCAGGAGCCAGCGTAACCCATGTGGACGCTTCTAAGGGCATGGTAACCTGGGCCAAGGAAAACGCCCACTCCTCCGGCCTGTCGGAGGCTCCCATCCGCTGGATCGTAGATGACTGTGTAAAGTTCGTAGAGCGGGAAATCCGCAGAGGCAATCACTATGACGCCATTATAATGGACCCGCCTTCCTACGGAAGGGGGCCCAAGGGTGAGATATGGAAAATCGAGGACGCCATCCATCCTCTGGTGAAGCTGTGTGTGCAGCTTCTTTCTGAGAAGCCCCTGTTTTTCCTGATCAACTCCTATACCACCGGGCTGGCTCCATCAGTTCTTTCTTATATGATGGGAGTAGAGATCGTGCCCCGTTTCGGAGGACAGGTACGGGCGGAGGAGGTAGGGCTTCCTGTAAGCCAGAACGGCCTTGTACTGCCCTGCGGCGCTTCGGGCCGCTGGGAGGCTCTGTAAGCCTCCCGGTATTACAGGGTATCCGCCAGAAGGCGGGCCGCATCCAGCTTCCCCCAGCCCTGCTGATTGTGGGGAAGGCCCAGATCAAGGGCCCGTTCCCGGATCCTGAGCTTTACGTCCTTGTTGGTCATCTCCGGGTACTTCTCCAGAAGAAGGGCGATGGCTCCCGATACCAGAGGCGTGGACATACTGGTTCCGGATTTTGAAAAATACCGCCCCGGTGTATTGGAGCAGCTTATGATCCCGGAGCCGGGGGCTACAATGTCAGGCTTTAATACGCAGGCCCAGGTGGGGCCTCTGCCTGAATAATCCACCATGGAGCTGCCCATGACCTCCACCTCCTTGTGGTCGTCTGAGCAGCCCACGGTGATCACCTTACGGCTGATGCCGGGGGTGGTGATGGTCATGCGGCCGGGGCCGTGGTTTCCGGCCGCCACTACTACTACCAGGCCGTCGTCCCAGGCGGCATTGACTCCCCGAACCAGGATGGAATTTTCCGTCATGTCCTTTCTTGACAGGGAGCCCACAGAGATATTTACGATCCGTATATCATACCGCTCTTTATTGGCGCGTATCCAGCGCAGGCCGGCCAGTACATCTGAGGCGTAGCCATTTCCCCGCTCATCCAGTACCTTTACAGAAATGACATGACAGCCCGGAGCCACTCCCCGGTAGCAGCCCTGGGAAGCAGCCCCGCTTCCTCCTATAATGGCCGCCACATGGGTGCCGTGGCCGTTATCATCGTAGGGCTCTGCCCTGCCGTGTACCATGTCTTCAAATGCGGTAACTCTATTTTCCAGATCCTCATGGAGATAAATGCCAGTGTCCAGAATGGCAACGCCTACTCCTTTGCCTGTGATCCCCATGGAATATACTTCTTCACAGTTGATTTCTTCCCTTGCCTGATTCACATCGCGTTTTCCCTTTTTTTATTAGTATACTCGAAAAAAAGCGGGCGGGTTCCTCAAAGGAAGGCAGGGACTGCTTCCTGCTTTTCTGTGTCGATGATCCCGTAGGTATTCAGACGGAGCCTGGGGATCACAGGAAGGCTTACAAAGGCCAGGGTCATAAAGGCATCGATGTCCCTGCTCACTCCAAGGCTCCAGGCGGCCTCCTTAAGGGCTTCCAGCTGTTCTGCCACAGTTTCCGCGTCCTCCATGCTCATAAGCCCTCCAGCAGGCAGCGGAAGAGATCCAAGAACCTTTCCATCCCGTACCACGCAGAGACCGCCTTTATTTTTCCGAACGGTGTTGGCCGCCAGAGCCATATCAGCATCATTGGTGCCTGCTGTGATCAGATTGTGAGAGTCATGGGCTACACTGGTGGCGATAGCGCCTGCCTTCAGGCCGTAGCCTCCAAGAAAGCCCAGGCCTATATGACCGGTGTTATGATGGCGCTCAAAGACGGCGCCTTTTATGATGTCACAGTCAGGATCTACGCCAGGGGCAAGGCCCTCTCTCAAAACCAGAGGCTCGATCCTCTCCTCAGTCAGAAGCTCATGGCTCTTAAACTGGATCACCCTCTGTCTGGCGGCACCGGCAGGCGGTGTAAGGCTGAGCGCCTCCTTCCGGATCTCATCTATATGGAAGGAATCAAACACAGCCGGAAACTCCTCTGCCCAGCTCCGGTCTCCCAGACTTCTGTGATCCATCAGACACTGCCCTTGTTGGGCCGCCAGCACTCCATCCTTGTAAACCGCCCGTACCTTAAAATCCTTCAGATCTTCAAAGACCACCAGATCTGCCCGCAGGCCCGGAGCGATGGCTCCTCTGTCTGTGAGACCGAAATACCGGGCTCCGTGAAGGCTTCCCATGGCAATGGCCCGGATGGGATCAGCCCCCAGAGACACCGCCTTTTTTATAATATAGTCAATATGCCCCCTGGTCAGAAGATCCCCCGGATGTCGGTCATCTGTGACCAGCATGGCTCTGTGGTAAAAGGGCTCCTGAAACAGCGGCATGAGCGCTTCCAGGTTCTGGGCGGCTGTTCCCTCCCGGATCATAATCCACTGACCTCTGGACAGCTTCTTTAAGGCTTCCCCGGCATCAGAGCACTCATGATCGGACATAACGCCGGCATATGTATAGGCGCAGAGCTCTGCCCCCTCCAGGAAGGGAGCGTGGCCGTCGATCACCTTTCCCCGCCTTCCGGCATCTGAAAGCTTTGCCATAAGGCCGGGATCCCCGGCAGATACTCCCGGAGCATTCATCACCTCGGCCAGGCCCAGAACCCGTCTGTGTCTGTAATATTTTTCCAGATCCGCCGCTTCTAAAACTGCCCCGGACTCATCCAGAGCCGCCGCAGGCACGCAGGAGGGCAGCATAAAGAACACGTCCAGTGCCAGCTCCCTGACAGCCTCCAGCATATAATCGATGCCCTGACAGCCGGCCACATTGGTAATCTCATGGGGATCAGTAATCACAGCTGTGGTGCCGTGGGGCAGGACAGCCCGCTCAAACTCCCAGGGCAGTGTCATGGAGCTTTCCAGGTGAATATGGCCGTCGATCAGGCCTGGAGCGATAAAAGCCCCGGATACATCCGCTTCCTCCTCTCCCTCATACCGGCCGATTCCCACGATCCGGCCTCCACAGACAGCTACATCCCCTTCCTCAAGCTGTCCGGTAAAAACATTGACCACTCTTCCCCCTTTAAGCACCAGATCTGCCTTCTGCCGTCCGGCAGCAGCCTCTATCATGGTCTTCAGATCCTCGTACCGTTCCATAAGCCTTCCCCTTTCTCCTGTATGCTGCAGCGCCAACACACTGCTTTGTTTCTTCCATGATACTATAAGGGGCAGTGGAATACAATATGACTTCCTTTCAAATTTATTACGGCTTTAGGACAGAGGGGATCCATGGAGATCAGCAATTTTAAGATTTTCTTAATAATCTATTCAAAGAACATTCAAACATTCTTGGAGATTGCATGCTATACTGAGTACATAAGAGATGCACGAATATTTAACAACTATCCTTCAACCCTTTTTGAAAATCCGAAATCCTAAGAAAAGCGCTCCGTACACTAGTACGGAGCTTTTTCTTTATCATTTCTTAAGAAGATCGTTAAGATATGTCTTTAATTTCTCCACGTCGCCGTCAAAGCAGTATCCGTCCATACCGCAGGCCCGGGCTCCTTCTATATTAAGAGGCAGATCGTCGATAAAGAAGCACTGGCCGGGCTCCAGGGAAAACCGGTCAAACAGATGGCGGTACATCTCCTTCTGAGGTTTCATGCACTTCACCTGAGCGGAGAACAGAACGCCGTCGAAGCATTCAATGGCGGGAATAAGCTCCCGATAGCAGGAAAGGAGACGGACCGATGCGTTAGAGCAGAGATAGATGCCAAAGCCATCCTTCTTAAGGCTCTGGATCAGCTCCTCCATACCGGCTTTCGGGTACATATTGTACTCATGCCAGTGCCAGAAGCAGTCGGCGGCCAGACGGCGCTTTTCCTCTGTGTCCAGATGGGACTGCATTTTTTCAAGGGCCATTTCCTCCGGCATAACGCCCATATCCAGAAAAACCCACTCCTGAGAGGCGAATACGGCGGAATTTATCTCCTTTTTGTCCTCCTCCTTCTGGATAAAATGAGAAAGGACACGATCCGGGTCATATTCCAGGAGCACCTTTCCCATGTCAAATACAATATTTTTTATCATATGGCTTCCTCCTTGCTGTATACGTGTAGTCTCGGAATCTTTTTGTACGCAGATGGCAGAAAATCAGCCACAAAGATGAGTGCAGGAAAGGCTCCGAGAGTACACTACCCTGCATTATAATAAAAGAAGCGTTCCTTGTCCAGCCAAATACTTTCACGCAAAAAAGAGACGCGTCAGAAACGCGCCCCCTGCCTGTATTTCTTAAAACCAGTCTTCGTAGCCCATGGCGATCAGATTGTCACGGCTGATCCGCAGGCTTTCAAAAGGATCTCTGCCGTATGTAGAATCCTGCTCTACCAGGAAGTATTCGCTGCCTCCCGCAAGGCCGGCCTCAATGCATTCCTTGACAGGAAGGGTTCCCTCTCCCACCTCCGCGAACTGCACCGGATCATGGAAAAATGCCTGCATGAACTTGCTCATATCCATAGGCTCCGGCATCTTTACCTCTGCAATCCGATAGTCCTTCAAATGAAGCAGACGGATACTTCCCGCATACTTTTTAACAAACTCCACCTCATTTTCCCCGCCTCTGTGGATCCAGTGAATGTCCAGCTCGAAGCCCAGATGAGGCGCGTTGGCCCGGATAATATCCAGAAGATACTCACCATTGTATTTCACAAATTCCACATGGTGATTGTGGTAATAGAGGTCGATTCCTGCCTCCTTCAGCTTTACCGCAAATTCATCTGCCTGTTTTGCGAAGGCAACTGCTTTTTCGTAGCTTCCAATGCAGTTCATCGGCAGCATACCGATCCTGAGAAGGTCGCAGTTTAAGGTTTTGCAGTCTGCCACGATCTTGTCAAAATCTGTCTCCAGGGTCTCGCCTGGAGCGCCCGGATACATGGGGGCCACTGCCGCGCTGCAGGCGGCAACCTTGATGCCGAATTCGTCGCAGGCACGTTTCATCTCTGCTACATTTTCCGGGGTCATAGGAATCTGGCTGATCTCCACGCAGCGGTAGCCCAGGTCCGCGCAGGCCTTGAAGGTGCCGTATACCCCCAGCTCCCCGATTTTATCTTTAATGGTACTCATCTGAATACCGATCAATCCTTTTTTCATTGTGTATGCTTCCCCTTTCTATCGCTCTTGCATTTTCTATACTCTGATATAGCTCTGGGTGCGGGAGGACTGGTGGATGGCGTCGATGAGGCGGATGCTCATCAGCGCGTCCTTTACATGGATATAATCCTCTGTGCCCTCCTCCAGGGCCCTGTAGAATCCATTGATCAGCTTTCCATGGCTTGCCCCGTAATAGAACTTGCTGCCCGGAAGCCTGGCATCCTCTGCCAGAGCCCTTCTGATGCCGTCCTCTCCGATCTGGCAGAGAACATTATCATCAATGATAAATTCTGCCTTTTCCGTCTGAAGGGAGATCTGCACACTCTGGTTCTTGTAATTGGCATTGGTTGCCATGAACAGGCCCCGGGCGCCGTTTTCAAAGGTAAGGCAGGCAGACACTGTATCCTCTACCTCGATGCCGTAATCCAGTAACTGACTTACGGAGGCCCGGAGCCCTGCCACAGGCCCTGCCAGATAGTACATCAGGTCCAGTGTATGGACGGACTGGTTGATCATACAGCCGCCTCCTGCTGTTTTCCATTTTCCTCTCCAGGGCTTTACATCATAATATTCCTTTGTCCTTGCCCAAGGGACGATCCCCTTTACGCCCAGGACTCTGCCGTATTCTCCGCTGTTGATAAGAGCCTTCAGCTTCTCTACGGATTCATTGACCCGGTTCTGGAGGCAGATGCCCATATGCAGCTCGGGGTGGGCCGCCTCAAAAGCCGCGAATTCCTCTGCCTGCTCTGTATTCAGGGCCACCGGCTTTTCACAGAATACGTGGACTCCCATCAGGGCCGCAGCCTCAGACACCGGCACATGAAGATAATGAGGAAGGCAGATATGCACCACATCCGGCCTTTCCTTCTGGATCATCTCCTTATAATCGGTATAAAAGGGCACTCCTGCCGGAGCCCCGGCCTGCCTGTCGGTGTCGCAGACGGCTGCCAGGGTTATATCCGGGTTCTGATCAATGGCCCTCAGGTGAATGGAGGAAATATCCCCCAGACCAATGACTGCTGCTTTTTTCATACCTCTCATCTCCTCTAACGGGTGGGAAATTTGCCTTCTTCTGCGATCTTTTTATTCAGCTCCTGAAGATACAGGTCCTCATCAACCGGATTTTCTACCTCTTTGCCCAGCCAGGATGATAAAAGGATAGCATTTGCCAGGTTGACGCCGTTAATGCCGTCTGTTCCGGGAGCCAGAAGGGGGCTTCCGGTAAGGATGTGGAGGGCAAAGTTCTCCATAACGGTGGTGTGCTGATACCCCCAGCCGTCTACATTTTCAAAGGTCTCTATATCGTACATCTCGCTGGCGCCGGCAGAGTTGCCGCTGGTAAGCCTGGCAACCTCCATCATGGACATGGTAGCGTTCAGCTCGTCCTCGTTTTTCTTCAGGCGGTATATAGTGGCTGTTTTGCTGCCCTCTACCACGATCTTTCCGCCGGATAAGTCGATCTCCAGGCGGTCGGTTCCGATGGGATCGTGGGTGCAGGTGATAAAGCAGCCGGTGGCTCCGTTTGGATACTCTGTAACAACGGTTACATCATTTTCCACTACAATATCCCTGTGGCATCCGTAGAGGCACTTTGCGTAAACCTTGCTTGGAACGCCGCACATCCACTGCCACAGATCCAGCTGATGAGGAGCCTGATTTACCAGGACACCGCCGCCTTCTCCGCCCCAGGTAGCTCTCCATTCACTCTGGGCATAGTAGCTGTCAGGACGCCACCAGGAGTTAATGATCCAGTTGGAGCGGCGGATTTCGCCTAATTCTCCCGATTCAATGATCTCCTTTACCTTCTGGTACAGCTTGTTGGTTCTCTGGTTGAACATGATGCCGAAGGCTGTCTCCGGGTGAGCCTGGGCGCACTCGTTCATCTGGCGGACTGCCTTGGAATATACGCCTGCAGGCTTCTCGCCCAGTACCGGCATACCATGCTCCAGACAGTAGATGGCGATCTCGGTGTGGAGATAGTGGGGAACGGTGGTGATGACTGCGTCTACGTCTCCGGAAGCTACCATTTCCTTCCAGTCACTGTAAAATGGATATTCCGGATATTTTTCCTTACACATGGCCTCCTTAGCGGGATCTGTGTCACACAGGGCTCCAAGAGCGCAGTGAGGGGGACACTCCGGTGCAGGCATACCTGCAAAGCCGCCTTTTCCGGTGAGAAAGCCTGCATAGGCTCCGCCCTGGGCTCCAATACCGATGATACCATAACGAATTTTTTCCATAGCTTACTGTCTTCCTTTCTTTTCTCAGATCTGATCCAGAATACCGCAAAGAGCGTGATACTGCATGGCGTAGCCCTCGGCACCGTCCTTTGCCTTATTTTCCTTAATAATATGTTCTGCCTCTGTGGTTTCCAGGCTTGCAAGTGAATCAAAGAGTACCAGGTGGGGCTCCAGGGTAAGGAAGCCCTCGTAGCCTTCCTCTGTAATGGCGCGCTTTAAAAGCTGGGCGATCTTTCCTTCACCGGTTCCGCAGACTACATTTTCCTGATTTGCTGTTACTGCATCCTTAATATGAATATAAGCAATATATGGCCTCAAAAGCTCCCAGCAGACCTCGGTGTCTTCCCCGCACTGGACGAAGTTTGCAAAATCAAAGGCCGCCTGGAAATGCTCATCTCCCATGGCGTCTAAAAGCTCCTTACATCTAACGCCGGTGTCTCCGTAGATCTCTTTTTCATTTTCATGGATCAGGATCACGTCATATTTCTTTGCGATCTCAAGAAATTCTCTTACCTTTCTAAGAACGGTGTCCCGGTAGTCCTCCGGGTTCTTTCCCTCCGGGATAAAGAAGCTGAACATCCTTATGTAACGGCAGTCTAACAGCCGGCCGATCCTGCACAGCTCCTCTAACTGTTTTTTCTGTTTTTCAAAGCCTTCCTCGTCCTCGACTCCTACCTTTCCGATGGGAGAGCCCAGGGAGGAAACCTTTACCTGAAACTGTTCAAGCCTTGGCAGCAGCGTTTCCTTTACCTCAGCCTCCGTATAATCCGCAATTCCCTTTCCATCAGCGGAGCGCAGAGAGATATAGCTCATACCCAGCTTTGCAACGGTTTCCAGCTGTTTGGTGAAATCTGAGCTGATCTCATCCGCGAAGCCGGAAATCAAAATCCGATCCTTCATATGTCTGTCTCCTTTCGCATATGTATAGGTATATTTTACCATTTGGATTAGGGAAAAAACAGGACATATCTAGGCATTATTAGCATATTTTAATTTATTGGGGGAGATTTTATCAAAATCTGTCCGAAAGGACCCGAAAAAAAGAACCCGGAGACTGGCTCCGGGCTGATGTGGTTCCTGCAGCAGATCCGCTTAAGCCTCTGGCTTTTCAACGCGGACAATCGCTGCTTTCTGCATCGGGATACGGCAGTTCTTGTTGCTGCCGAATTCTACGATCACGTCTTCATCGGTCATATCAATGATTACGCCGTAAAAACCGCTGGTTGTCAGAATGGTATCACCTACCGCAAGGCTGTTCATCAGCTCCTGCTGTCTCTGCTTTTCTTTCTTCTGTGGACGGATGGCCATAAAATACAGCAGTGCACCCAGAACCACGATATAAAGAATAATACCGATTGTTCCTTCCATTGTCGCTTCCTCCTTCATCTGCGCCGCCGCCTCGCCGCAGCACTTGTTTCTTGTTTTATCTGGAGCCTTCCATACCAGCCAGCTTCTTTGCCTTATACTCGCTGTAGCGGTGCTCCTCAATGGCGTCGCGAATTTCATTCATCATTGTATTATAAAAATACAAATTATGCAAGGTGCATAATCTCATTCCCAGCATTTCTTTTGCTTTCAGCAGATGGCGGATATAAGCCCTGCTGTAGGAACGGCAGGCGGGGCAGCCGCAGCCTTCCTCGATGGGACGGGAATCCAGCTCGTATTTCTGGTTGAACAGGTTGAGCTTCCCATGGTTGGTGTATACATGGCCATGGCGTCCGTTTCTGGAAGGGTACACGCAGTCAAAGAAGTCCACGCCCCGGTCTACGGCCTCCAGGATATTAGCCGGAGTGCCCACTCCCATCAGATAGACCGGTTTGTCCTCCGGCAGATGGGGAACAGTTACATC
This sequence comes from uncultured Clostridium sp., assembly GCA_900549235.1. Taxonomy (GTDB): domain Bacteria; phylum Bacillota; class Clostridia; order Lachnospirales; family Lachnospiraceae; genus Enterocloster. Next base: position 34,254 of record URNT01000013.1, read on the forward strand.
CAGCACATGGTACATCTCCTCATGGCTCTCTCCCACTGCCAGGCCGCCGATGGCGTAGCCGTCCAGATCCATCTCGCGGATGGTCTCCGCGTGGCGGATGCGGATCTCGTCTACCACGCCGCCCTGGTTGATGCCAAAGAGCAGCTGCTCCTTATTCACCGTATCAGGAAGGCTGTTGAGCCTTGCCATCTCCTCCTTGCAGCGCTTAAGCCATCTGGTGGTACGGTCAACGGAATTGCGGATATAGTCATAATCCGCATGGCTTGGAGGACATTCGTCAAAGGCCATGGCTATGGTGGAGCCAAGGTTTGACTGGATCTGCATACTTTCCTCCGGTCCCATAAAGATCTTGCGTCCGTCAATATGGGAGCTGAAGTATACGCCCTCCTCCTTGATCTTTCGCAGCTGGGTCAGGGAAAATACCTGAAAACCGCCGGAATCTGTGAGAATGGGCCGGTCCCAGTTCATAAACCGGTGAAGGCCGCCAAATTCCTTTATGAGGGTATCTCCTGTGCGGACATGGAGATGATAGGTGTTGGAAAGCTCTACCTGAGTGCCGATCTCCCGAAGATCATCGGTGGATACGGCTCCCTTGATGGCTCCTACGGTTCCTACGTTCATAAACACCGGAGTCTGGATGGTGCCATGGACAGTTTCCATCACAGCCCGCTTGGCGCGTCCGTCTTTTGTGATTACCTGATATTTCATATATTATGCCTCGTCAGCTAACGCTGCTTTGATCATGATGGCACACTCGATCCTCTTTTTCTGCATCTCGCAGCCGATGTCGTAGGTGCCGTTGATGGATCCAGTAAAGTTGTGGGCATTGGCCGCGCAGCCGCCGCTGCAGTAGAATCTGGCGAAGCAGTCCCTGCATTTTTCCTTGGCGTATACGTTGCAGAGCTTGAACTCGTCACGGACTGCCTCGTTTACGATGCCAGTGTCAACATTCCCCAGCAGAAACTCCTCCTGCCCAACAAACTGGTGGCAGGGGTAAAGGTCTCCCCAGGGGGTGACAGCCAGGTACTCAGTACCGGAGCCGCAGCCTGCCATACGCTTGGCTACGCAGGGGCCCGCATTTAAGTCCAGCATAAAGTGGAAGAAGTTAAAGCCTCTTCCCTCTTTTTTTCGCTTTATAAACTCCTTTGCCAGGCGGTCGTATTCTTCAAGGATCTTCGGAAGGTCCTCTCTGCGGATGGCGTAGTCCTCCCCATCCTCCGCAACCACCGGCTCCATAGACATCTGCTCAAATCCCAGGTCCGCATAGTGGAGCACATCATCGGCAAAGTCCAGGTTATTTCTCGTAAAGGTGCCTCTTACATAATAATCCTTCTGCCCCCGGCTCTTCGCAAAGGCCTGGAACTTGGGAACAGTCAGGTCATAGCTGCCTTTTCCGTTGCGGAAGGGACGCATCTTATCGTTTACCTCTTTTCTTCCGTCCAGGCTAAGAACCACATTGCTCATCTCCCGGTTACAGAAGTCCATCACCTCGTCATTTAACAGGACGCCGTTGGTGGTAAGGGTGAAACGGAATTTCTTATCGTGGGCCTCCTCCTGGGAGCGGCCGTATTCTACCAGGCGCTTTACTACATCCCAGTTCATAAGAGGCTCGCCGCCAAAGAAGTCCACCTCAAGGTTGCGGCGGCTTCCGGAGTTGGCGATCAGGAAATCCAGGGCCTTTTTTCCTACCTCATAGCTCATCAGAGCGCGGCGGCCATGGTACTCCCCTTCTTCCGCAAAGCAGTAGCGGCAGGCCAGGTTGCAGTCATGGGCAATATGGAGGCACAATGCCTTGACAACGGTTTTTCTCTTTTTGAAATCTACCACAAAATCACGGTAGATGTCTCTGGTAAGAAGCTGCTCTGCCTGGATCAGCTCCTCAATATCCTCTAAGGCTTCTGAAAGCTCCCGGCGGCTGTAGCGGTCCTTCAGCTCCTCATATACAGCCTCTTTTACTTCCTGTGGAAGAGCCTCCGGCTTTTCAAGCTCAGGCATATGGGCTGAAACAACGGCAATGGCATCATAAACCAGGGGGTCTACCACATGGACGGAGCCGCTGTTTACGTCCAGTACGATATGATAGCCATTGTTAATATACTGATGTATCACGATCTGTTCTCTCTTTCTAAGGGATCATGTCCCTGTCATAAACATGGTAAAGCCCCTACAATCCCATCGACCATAGGGGCTTTCATACCGGGTTTTGGCTGACAGCGCCGATCAGCGGTTTGCGTTCTCGCAGCTCTGATTGCCAACGGTACAGGATGTCTTACATGCGGACTGGCAGGATGTCTGGCACTCGCCGCAGCCACCCTTCTTCATGGTGTCCTTTAATGTGTTCGTATTCAATGTCTTAACGTGCTTCATAGTACGGCACCTCCTCTTATCCTATATTCCTACAGATTATACCATAGGTTTTTGGGTCTTGCAATTAGATTTGCGCATATTTTCCCGGCAGGACAGAATATATTGAAGCATAAACCCTGCTTAAGGAGATATGATTTATGGAACATGGCATTATTAAGCCCATGATGCGCTCCCTGCTGGTATCCTATATCCTGTCAGGCATCCTTCTGGCCGCCCTGGCCTTCGCCCTTTATAAGCTGCGGCTGAGCGAAGGCGTGGTGAATATCATGGTCTACAGCGTGTATCTGATTACCTGTCTGATCGGAGGGCTCCTGGCGGGCAGACGGCTCCGGCAGCGCCGGTTCTTCTGGGGGCTTTTATCCGGCCTCTTTTACTTTGTAGTGCTCTTTGCCGTATCCTGGGCCATAAATATGGGCAGCTCAATCGATATGGAGCGCTCTGTTACGGTTATGGCTGTCTGCGCCCTGGGCGGGACCCTGGGTGGGATGATGAGCTGAGCTCCTTTATGGAGTCAAACAGCTCTCCCAGCATAAACACCAGGGTCCCCAAAAATACGAACAGGTCCCCCAGGTTAAACACCACCTTCTCAAGCGTCTTCCAGCGGATGGTAAAATAATCCACTACATACCCCCGTCTGACCCGGTCGTAAAGGTTGCTGATGGCGCCTCCAATCACAAGAGCCAGCCCCAGCTTCTGAGTGTTCCTTCCCTTTCTCAGCATAAGAACCCCCAGAGCCCCTGCCGCGGCGGACACCACCATGGCGGGGATCCCCTTTACCAGCTCCGGCCGTTCCTTTAGAAACCCAAAGGGAAAGCCGGAGTTGTGATTTTTATGGAGACGGATCCATCCCTTTCCCCAGGTCAGGTCCCTTGGAAAGGTATCTGCCTCCTGCCGTTCTATCTCACTTTTTATTCCAAGATCCAGGGCGGCAATGCCGCCGATCAGCCATCCAAGCATCCTCTCACGCTTCCTTTCATATGGGTAGTATACCCGTTCTGTTTTATAAACATTCTACTATGATTTTATGTGACCGTCTACCGCTTTTGAACATATACTATGGAAAACGCTTCCGCCGAGGTGTACATGTCAGCCTGTCCCTTTAATCCCGCTTCTGAATCCATTGCCGATTTTATATACCGCTACGGCAGCCTGCAGCTTGACCTGGAGGACCGGGAACAATTCCCCTGTGTGGAGCCGGTGAGCCGCGATTATGCTGTGATTCATCTCCCTCTGGAGGGCATTGCCCCTGTTTCCCTGAGAAATTATCCCTATTACAGCATCCCCAACCTTTTTACCCTTCTTGACAACCAGGCCATGGAGGCCTCAGGGATCCTTTCCGCCCTCCAGACGCCGGCGCTGGCCGGAGCCGGCCGGGGCGCTCTTATCGGCATCGTAGATACGGGAATCGATTACACCAATCCCATGTTCCGCTACAGCGACGGCACCACCCGCATCGCGGGGATCTGGGATCAGACTCTGCCGGAGGGGGAGGACGTGATCCCGGAGGGGGTTCCTGAATATTATCCCGGCGGCGGGGCAGCCTACGGTACGGAATTTACCAGGGAGCAGATCGATGAGGCCCTGGCATCTGATTCTCCCCTTTCTCTTGTGCCCTCCAGGGATACCAACGGCCACGGTACCTTTCTCGCGGGGATTGCCGCCGGAAACCGTCAGCCGGAGGAGGATTTTACAGGGGCAGCTCCCGGAGCGGAGCTTGTGGTGGTAAAGCTGAAACAGGCCAAGTCCTACCTGCGTGAATTTTATCTGGCGGCGGAGGGTTCTGAGGTCTATCAGGAAAATGATATTATGATGGGCATCAAATACCTCCGGGTTATGGCAGCCAGGCTCCGGCGTCCCATCGTAATCCTCATCGCCCTGGGCTCCAACCTGGGAAGCCATGAGGGAAGCTCACCTTTAAGTATGCTGTTTCGGGATTTCAGCGGGTATTTCGGCATCGCCTCTGTGATCGCCGCAGGAAATGAAACCGGTTTTGCCCATCACTATCTGGGCCATGTACCCTCGGGGGATCAGTGGGAGGATGTGGAAATACGGGTGGGGCCGGAGGAAGCCAGACGGGGCTTTACCCTGGAATTGTGGTCCTCGAATACGGATACCTACTCCGTAGGCTTTCTTTCCCCCGGCGGCGAGCGGATCAACCGGATCCCCATTATCTCCGGCAATGAAACCTCTATCCCCTTCCTTCTGGAGTCTACGGTGATCACCGTAAATTATGAGCTGATCGAGGCAGGCTCCGGGCGGCAGCTTACCTTCATCCGCTTCCGGACCCCCGCTCAGGGGATCTGGAACATACGGGTGTATAATTCCCAGTTTCTTACAGGGATCTATCATATGTGGCTTCCCACCCAGGGGATGATCTCTGATGAAACTGTCTTTCTGCGGCCGGATCCCTATAATACGGTAACTCTGCCGGGCAATGCCCAGTCCCCTATTACCGTGGGAGCCTATGACCACAGAAATGGCAGCATCTATATCCATTCCAGCCGGGGCTACGCCCTGAACGGCGCTGTAAAGCCGGAGCTTGCGGCGCCGGGAGTGGCGGTGCTGGGGCCGGGAGGACGAGGACTTACAGAAAAAACCGGCACCAGCATCGGGGCGGCTATCACAGCCGGGACGGCGGCCTGTCTCCTCAGCTGGGGAATTGTAGAGGGAAATGAGCCCTCCATGAGCGAGACAGCCGTAAAAAGCTATCTGATCCGGGGAGCAAAAAGAAATCCAGCCTTCTCGTGGCCCAACCGTGAGTTCGGCTACGGAACGCTGGATCTGCTCCAGTCCTTTTTAAATCTCAGAGAATAACCTACCCACGCATCTGGATCACCGGGCCGCCGTGTTTTTCAAGATAGGGCCGTGTGACCACCACGGAGCCAATGCCCGGATCCTTCGGGATCTCATACATGATGTCAAGCATAAATTCCTCCAGGATCGCCCGCAGGGCTCTCGCTCCGGTGCCCCGCTTCAGGGCCTCCGCGGCGATCCAGCGCAGGGCATCCTCCTCGAATACCAGCTTTACCTCATCCATGGCCAGAAGCTTTTCGTACTGTCTGGAAATGGCATTTTTCGGCTCCTTTAAGATCCGCACCAGCATATCCTCTGTAAGCCCCTGAAGGGTCACAGTCACAGGAAGCCTTCCAAGGAACTCAGGGATCATGCCAAAGGCCCGCAGGTCCTCTCCTGTCACCTGGCTTAAAATATCAGGGTCATTTTCATAGGCGTCCTTTAAAACAGCTCCAAAGCCCATAGAGGACCGTTTGCGCAGGCGCTCTCTGATAATCTCCTCCAGATCAGGAAAAGCGCCGCCGCAGATAAAGAGGATGTTGTCTGTGTTTACCACCACAGAAGGGGTCATAGCATTTTTCTGGCTGGCTCCTACCGGCACCTCTACGGTACTGCCCTCTAAGAGCTTTAAAAGCTCCTGCTGGACGGATTCGCCGCTGACATCCCGGGTATTGGTCTGCTTTTTCTTGGCGATCTTATCGATCTCGTCGATAAAGATGATTCCCTTTTCAGCCCGCTCCACATCATTGTCAGCGGCGGCCAGAAGCTTTGATACCACGCTCTCAATGTCATCACCTATGTAGCCCGCCTCTGTAAGAGAGGTGGCGTCCGCGATGGCCAGGGGTACGTCCAGAAGGCGGGCCAGGGTCTTTACAAGATAGGTCTTTCCGCTTCCGGTAGGGCCCACCATCAGGATGTTTGATTTTTCGATCACAATATCGCCGTCCTCTGCCTCGGCCCCCTGGCTTAAAAAGGCGCGCTTATAGTGATTGTAAACGGCAACTGCCATCACCTTTTTTGCCTTTTCCTGGCCGATGACGTATTCATCCAGCCTGCCCTTGATGATATGAGGGGCGGGAATGTCCTTTAAGGTCAGCTCCGGTTTTTGCTCCTCCTTTTTCTTTCGGATCTTCTGCCTGCCGGGCACCTCCTGGACGGGCGGCATGGCATTCGTATCCGTAAAGCCCATGTAGGGCATACCAGGCAGCTTGGTAAAATCCACGCCTCCCTTCATCACGGAGTCAAATGCCTTCTGCATACAGTCGTGGCACAGATCCATCCCGCCGGGCATGGAGATCATGGCTCCGGCGCGGCTTTCGGGGCGGTGGCACATATAGCATATCTTTTCATAGCGGTCGTCGCTGTTATTTGTCTGATCGTTCAATGTCTGTTCTCCTCTCCTCATAGGGGGTCTATGATACTGATACCTATATCATATAATAAAACACTCCCTCAAACAAGAGGGAGCGTCTTAATCCATATACTCTAAGGTTCCTCTGACGGCATGGCTTTCAGGGTCACCTCCACTGTTTTCTCCACATACTGGCCATTTTCCTGACGCTGGATGGTAAGGGTAATGGTGTCGCCCATCTTATAATAGGATACACATTCCTGAAGCTCGGTCATAGACCGTATGGTTCTGCCGTCTGCCTTGGTGATAATGTCCTTTTCCCGAAGCTCTGACTCTGCCGCGGCTCCATTTTCCAGGATCTTGTAGACATAGGCTCCCTGAGGCATATCAAAGGCCTTTGCGCTTTCTTCTGTAACGTTGGTGCCCTGGATGCCCAGATAGCCCCGCTCGGCTTCCGCTACCGGAGTCTGGGTCTTGCGGTTCATCAGATCGCTCATAATATCCTGTGCCAGAGAAATGGGAATGGCATATCCGATGCCCTCTACCTCTGTGGATGAATATTTGGCTGCGTTGATGCCTACCACCTCTCCCTTCATGTTCAGAAGGGCGCCGCCGCTGTTGCCGGGGTTAATGGCCGCGTCGGTCTGGAGAAGTGTCCTGGTGGAATTCTGGGATACACGCACCTCACGGTTTAAGGCACTGACATAGCCCACGGTTACGGACTGGCCGTAGCCCAGCGCGTTTCCGATGGCTACAACTCCCTGACCTACCTTTAAATCGTCTGAGCTGCCAAGCTTCGCTGTCTGGATCTTTCCCTTTGTCTCCGGCTTGATCTGATCCAGAGGAACGGCGATCACCGCCAGGTCTGTATCCGGGTCCGTGCCCTTAATGGCTGCATCTACCGCTTCATTGTCTACAAATGCAACCTTTAAGGAGGAGGCGCCTTCCACTACATGGTTATTGGTAACGATCAGAAGCTCGGAGTCATTTTCCCCGATAATAATGCCGGAGCCGCTGCTTGGCACCTCATAAGTCTGGCTGCCGCCTCCGAAAAACCAGTTAAAGCCGCCGTTCTGATATACGGTGGTGCTGGTAATGGCCACCACAGAGGGCATTGCCTGCTCTACGATCTCTGACACATCTGTCGCAGGGGCTGGTGCAGGAACCGCCTGGGACGGGGACTGGGCGGGCTCAGCTGTCTCCTGGCTGTTCTGGGAGGACGCCTGGGCAAAGGCGTACATATCCCCTAAAAAGCCGGAGGCCGCCACATTGACTCCCACCATCACGCCTCCTGATACCAAACCAAACAAAACAGCCCCTGCGGTTATCAGAACTGCCTTCTTTAAAAAACCGCCTTTTTTTCTGGGCGGTTCGTTATTGTCATGTTCATTGTATTCTTCGTACATCATTCTTCCCCTTTCTCTCACATCGGTGTACGAATGTAGTGTAACAATGATTTGTGATGAAAATGTGACCAGTTTATGATAAATGAATAAACATAGCTGGGAGGTGGAGAAGAAAAGCCGCAGCCGCCCCCGGAGTTCTCCTCCAGAGGCGGCTGCGCCGTACTGTTTATGAACTTTCTCCCGGACCGATGATCACGGAGCCGGGACCGTTTGAGCTGTCGTCATCTATGACTCCTCCCGGATAGGGAGCCAGGGTTCCGTTGGCGGTGCCGTTGTTCTGGCTGCTCCCGCTTCCGCCTGGGCCGGTATTTCCTTCTGTACTGCTTACGGTTCCATTTGGCGGAAGAATGGTGCTGGAATTGTTTCCTCCGGGAGTGGTGGTTCCGGAGGATGTGGTTTCCGGTGTGGTCTCTCCCGGGCTGCTGGCGGAAGGTGTGGTCTCTCCCGGATAGGCGGATGAGCTTTCTCCCGGTTTCACTCCGGAGGACGGTTTTGTAGCTCCGGGCCCATAATCCTCAGGAGGATCGATATAGTTGCCGTCCGCATCTGTCTCAATCTCCAGGCCCCAGTCGTACTCACCGTCAATGATGCTCTCATCTGTCTCGCCGGTACTGCTCTCGGACTCATTGGTCTCTACTGTGCTGTCTTTTGCAGCCTCCTCGGTTTCCGTCTGTTTCGGCTCTGTTGGCTTTGGTATATAGCCGCCGTCAGTTCCCACGCTTTCCACTGCCTGAGCCTCCTTATAGGCTCCGCTGTCGGAAGCGATCTTATTGCTGATCTTCTTTACCTGGTCGCTTGGCTGGTAATCGGTTTCATCAAAAAGGAACTGATGAAGGGCGATCACATTGCTTTCCAGAGTAGCCGGGATGACGCAGTCACCCTTCTTGCCCATCACCACATCGGTTCTTGCCTGTGGGAAGCCCATAGTCTCACCTATAGAATAGGTGGTGATATTTTTAGCCAGCGGAATCAGATCATCAAAGCGCACACTGGTCATAACCTGCGGGAACACCACCTCCATGATATTGTTGATCACAGAGAAATTCGACTGCTTCAGTTTGTCAAAGCAGAGCTGGATGATCAGACGCTGACGCTCGGTTCTCGCGAAGTCCGTATCCATCTTACGAAGTCTTGCGTAGGCTACGGCCTGTACGCCGTCTAAATGGTTCATACCGGCCTGTTTTAAATGCTTTGAGGCTACATTGGTTGCCTCTACGGTTTCTGTGATATAGGCATTGATATAGTAGAACTCAGCCTTGCTCAGCTCCACATCCACACCGCCAAGGATATTGATGGCATCTGCCACTGCCTTCCAGTTAAAGGTGGCGTAATCATCGATCTGAATATCCAGGTTTTTGTTCAGGGCCTTAATAGCCTGCTCAGGGCCGCCTCTTGCGTAGGCCTGGTTGATCTTGTTATAGCTTCCATTGTCATCAATATTCATATAGGTATCACGGAATACGCTGACCAGCTTGATCTCTCCGGTGCCCCGGTTAATATTGCAGATAATAATAACATCTGCATTATTGCCCTTTCCAAGGCGTTCGTCACGGCTGTCCACACCGAACAGGGCCACTGTCCAGTAGCCTTCCATCTTCTCCACGATGGAATGGTCGATATTGGGATTAGTCATCTTTTCCATATTGACCTCAGAGGGAGCAAACAGAGACTGCTTGGCCTTAACATAGCGGATGCCGAAGATCCCCAGGATGATCAGGATCTGTACCAGCACCAGGGAAATGACCAGCCCTCTCAGGCCGCCCTTTTTACCGTCCTTGTCCGCACCCTTCTTTTTCCTGCCGCTGTCCTTGCGGCCGGTCTCCTGATCCGAAAGGCTGTCTGCCTCCTGGCTGTAGGCCGGAGTAAATACCCGTCTCGGGCGGGCGGATACACTGGTCTCCCCGGAGGGTGAAGACTGACTGTTCTGCCTGCGGCTTCTTGGAGCGGATGCCTGGGTGCCGGTTTCCATAGAGGAGCCCAGGCCTGCTCCGGCTTCCGCGGAGGCCGCGCTCAGGCGGCCAGCCTGTGTGCGGACGGATGACGGACGGACGCTTTCTGATCCGCGGGAAGCTCCCGTCTGACGGACGCTTCCTGCCTGACCGGCGCTTTCCGCACTTCGGGACGCTCCTGCCAAACGGGCATTTCCTCCCTGACCGGCACCTTCTGCACCTCGGGACACTCCTGCCGGGCGGACGCTTCCTGCCTGACCGGCACCTTCCGCTCCTCGGGATACCCCCGGCTGACGGACACTTCCCGCCCGCCCGGCACTTTCCGCTCCTCGGGACGCTCCCGACTGACGGATCGTACCTCTTGGCCCGGCAGCACTTCCTGCCTCTCCGGTCCCCGGCGCCCGGCGGCTGACCGGGCGGGACATACCGGCTTCTCCGGCTGCATTTCCCGCCATACGGCTCTGGCCGGAGGACTCTGTACCTCCGGGCCCGGCCATCCTGCGGCTTCTGGCGCGGCTTCTTATATTTTCTTCCTGATTCATATCATTTTCAAACTCACGGTTCATGTATATTTCCTCTTTCCCTACAGGACCATCTTCACATGATCCAAAGGTGAAGTGCTGATTTTCCTGGAGCATATTTGAAATATGCTCTAATACGCATTTTTATTTATAAAGCCCTTAAACACAGTCAGGAACATGATCTTAAAATCAAATCCAATGCTCCAGTTTTCGATGTAATACAGATCGTGCTCGATCCGCCGGGTGATGGATGTATCTCCCCGGTAGCCATTGACCTGGGCCCAGCCTGTCAGTCCGGGACGGACCTGGTGCTTGATCATATAGCGTGGGATCTCTTCCTTAAACTTTTCAACAAACAGGGGGCGTTCGGGCCTCGGCCCCACCAGGCTCATGTCTCCGATGAGCACATTAAAAAACTGGGGCGTCTCGTCAATACTGGTTTTCCTTATAAAGCGTCCTACAGGCGTAACCCTGGGATCGTGCGGAGTCGTCCACTGCTTCCGCTCCTTGTTTGGATCCTGAACCTCCATAGAGCGGAACTTGTACATCTTAAAAGGATGGTTGTGAAGGCCGATCCGTTCCTGGCTGAAGAACACCGGTCCCGGTGAGGTCAGCTTGATCAGGGCGGCTGTCAGGAGCATCACCGGCGAAAATACGATGAGACCAAACAGAGCGCCGATGATGTCCACGATCCGCTTGATCGTGGCATTAAACACTCCGGTCAGAGGCACATGGCGGATATGGATCACCGGAAGTCCCTGAAGGTCTTCCATATAGGGGATCGTCGGTATCATATTGTTATAGTCGGGAATAAACTTCGTGTGGACGCCTGATTTTTCGCAGGCAGCCACGATCTGCTCCAGGTTGGCATATTCCTTGATGCTTAAGGTAATGGCAATCTCATCCAGGGTATTGGACTCCAAAAATACCTTAAGATCACTGAGGGGCCCCAAGACCTTTACCTTTTTGTAGGTACTGCCCTGCTTTTTGTGGTCATCCAGGATTCCCTGAATATGGTAGCCCCACTCCGGGTTCACCGTCACCCGGTCAATAAAGCCCTCTGCCGCGCGGCTGTAGCCCACTAAAAGCACATGCTTCTGGTTGTAGCCGTTGGTGCGCAGAGAGCGCAGAAACAGGCGGATGGCCATCCGCTCCCCTTCCAGAAGGATAATATTTGCAGCAAAAAATGCCAGGAGCATACGGGCAGAGAAGCTCTGCATATGGATGATGAAGCTGCGCCCGCCAAACAGCACCAGCGTGCAGATCATCAGGCCGATGATATTGGCCTTGCAGATATTTGCCAGCTCCGAGCGCCGTCCCTGGATCCGCTTGGGAACATACAGATGGAAAGCGCCGTAAAGGATCAGGTACACCGGCACGATAAAGATCAGCGCTAGAAAATATACCTGAGGCTTTAATACACCCACCCCCGCCTGCCTGGGAAGGATCTTACCGCTGATCACCACGAACCATGCCAGCACATAAGCCAGGATGGTAATCAGAACATCCAGTATGACGTGGACGCGGTTCAGCCGTTTCTGGTTGTCTTTTATCATTGTATCTCACCTTGGTTCTATCGAGAATCGTTGTTATTATACATGATTGACTGTCATTATTCTATAACATTTCTCTTAATTTCTCAAAAGTTTCCCTGTAGAATGGCGGTCAGCCCCGCTTTTTGGCGATCTGGCGCACCAGAAATTCCCAGATATAGAGAAATGTCCCGCTGACCAGTTCCAGCTCAATGGCCAGATAATTCTTTAAATGCTCCCGCTTCCAGGGCACCCGGCGGCACCGGCCAAGAGTAGAAAAGCCCTCCTTCACTCCCGCTATATAGTCTCCTCCAAAGCCCAGCCTCTTAAAGAACAGATACTTCACTCCCATCCCCACAGCGATGGGAAGGGAATTTAGGAGCAGCTGAGGATTTGGCATATTTTTGTAATTCAGGTAAATATTATTCCGGGCGGCCAGCTTTACCTTAAAGGAGTTGTACTTGGAGCCGCTGGTACCGCTGCCCACATGGTAAACCAGGGCTGAGGGACAGTATACATTGTCATAGCCTGCAATCCTGGCCCGGTAGCCCACATCGATGTCCTCAAGATAGGCAAAATGCAACTCATCAAAATATCCGATCTCCTCAAATACCTCCCGGCGGTAGATCGCCGCCCCGGCACAGGCAGAAAATACCCGGCAGGGATGGTTATAGCCGGAGGATGGCTGTCCTACTCCCCTCTGATAGGCCCAGCCCAGAAGGCTGTACATATCTCCGGCATCATCCATCAGATCCCGGTGGTGGAGCTGGATCATCTTGCTGCTGACGGAGAAGATCCTGGGAGAACGCCCGATAGCCTTTATAAGCTCTCCTACATAGTGGCAGTCCGGCTCCGTATCATTATTTAAAAGGATGACATACGGAGTTTTGGCGGCCCGGATCCCGGTATTGACCGCTCCGGAAAAACCGGTATTCGTATCCAGGAAGATCGAAGGAATCTCATGCTCCTTTAACCACTCCACACTTCCGTCTGTGGAGCCGTTGTCCACCACCAGCACTTCAAAATCCCTGGATAGCTGCATATCCAGGGCCTTGAAGCAGGGCTCCATAAAGGCCAGCCCGTTATAGTTGGGTATGACCACCGTTACTTTTTTTTCATTGGTTCTATGGTCTGTCATAGGCGGTTACTTATCCTCCGGCGCAAACCTGTCATAGGCGGACAGGTCGTAGGGTTCCCCGATCTTTTCCTTTAACAGATCCCTTAAGGCAAAGTTTGATTTGCGGAGGGTGAGATTGGGGTTGTAATAGGGGTCTCCATTTTTTATAATGTCAGGCCATTTCTTTATGAAAATGGCTACCTCACGATTAAAGCGGGCTACCTTCTCCGGTGTGTCCTCCAGTCCTCTGGACTTGGATTCATAATGGTAAAGACAGGCATAAGGGGCATATACTACCAGCTTTCCCAAAGCCCGGACTTTCATGCAGTAATCAATATCGTTAAATGCCACAGCCAGCTCCTCGCTGAGCCCGCCTGCCGCCTCAAAGACTGATTTCTTTGTCATAAGGCAGGCAGCCGTCACCGCGCTGTAGTCCTGGGCGCACATAGCCCGGTGGAAATAGCTGTTTTCCGCCTTGTGAAGGCCGATAAAGGTATGACCCGCGATGCCGCCAAAACCTACCACCACTCCGGCGTGCTGGATCGTATCGTCCGCGTACAAAAGCCTGGCTCCCGCGATACCTACATCCTCACGCTGGCAGAAGCCTAACATCTCCCGGATGCTGTCAGGCTCCAAAAGCTCTGTATCATTGTTTAACAAAAGGAGATAGTCTCCTTTTGCAAAGCCAGCTCCAAAATTGTTGATGGCAGAATAATTAAAGCCCTTTTCCCAGGTGACAACGCGGAAATTGGGATGCTCCGCCTGCATTTTCTTATAATAGTCAAAGGTCTCCGGCTGGGTGCTGTTATTTTCCACGATGATAAATTCCAGATTCTGGTAAGTAGACCGTTCCATCAGAGAACGGACACACAGATCCAGATCCCGGCTGTGATCCTTGTTAGGGATAATCACCGATACAAGGGGTTCGCCCTGTATTTTAAATACCGTATGGTAAATGCCGTAATCCACGCCCTTTTCCACCCGCTCTGCCTGGATGCCCATGCGCTCATAGTGGGCCATAATGGCCCTGGAGCCGGCCTCAAAAGCGTACATCTTGCTCTCCGGGTTGCTGGCGGTAGAGTCCTGATGACAGCGCCAGTGATATAATACCTTCGGAATATGAAGGATCTGCCTGGCCTGTTCTGTGCATCGGAAAATGAAATCGTAATCCTGGGCGCCGTCAAATTCCTGGCGGAAGCCTCCCACCCGGTTTAACAGTTCCTTTTTTACTACAAACAGATGGCAGATATAGTTTACGCTGGTAAGCAGATCTCCATTGAAATCCGGCTTAAAATGAGGATCAAACAATGCTTTTCCGTCCATATCCAGCTTATCCTCGTCGGAATAAAGGACGTCGCAGTCCGGATTTTCATTGATGGCCTTTGCCACCTCATAAAAGGCGTGGGGAGGAATGGTATCGTCATGATCTGCCAGAATAACAAAATCACCCCGGGCCATTTCCAGAGCGGCGTTTGTATTGCCGGAGATGCCGCGGTTGGCTCCTAATATCTCATAACGGATCCTCTCATCCCGGTCCGCGTATTTCCTTAAAATCCGTTCCAGTCCCTGACCTCTGGGGCTTCCGTCCGCGATGCAGACCTCCCAGTTGGTGTAGGTCTGATCCATAATGGAATCCAGCATTTCCTTCAGGTAGCGCTCCGGTGTCTTGTAGGCCGGAATCACCACAGAAAGAAGGGGCTCACAGGGAAATACGGTCTTTCTCTGGGCCTCCAGTTCCTCCTGGGAGGGTTTTGTCAGCTCATACCATTCGCCGTAATCGTAATCATTGTCAAGTCCCTGGAGCTTGTGCTTTGATTTTAAAACCAGGGCCTTCAGCCCATGCTCCTTCCAGAAATCAAGGGCCACATGAACTGTTTCCATATTCATCAGATCCCGGATCTTTTCCATCCTTTTATGAGCCACACTGGCACGCTTGGCGATCAGCTCCTCATTGAATTTGATCTTAGCCTGCCTGCCCTCACAGCGGATCAGCAGCCAATAGCTTTTCCCCCTCTCATAGGGGAACTGGATGTCAAAGCCGAATTCCTGTTCTGCCGTCTTTTTAAAATAAATCTGGCTTACATCATCCCGCCTGGTGGACACATACTTAAACTTGACCGGCTGGCGCTTCTCATCCTCTACCCGGAAGGTGGCGCGGCTCTGGGGAGAACGTCCGATGGCCCAGCCATTTAAGGTAATGGAATTTTCCCGGATCCGCACCACATCTATCTTGTATTTCATTCCTCTGCACCGCCCTTATCTTCAAAATTAATCCGCTCCTCCTCGATGACAAGAGGACGCTTCATCACGCGCTGATTGATGCTCATAATATATTCCCCTAAAAAGCCGATGAAAAACAGCTGCACAGAGCCTAAAAAGAGCATACCGATCAGCATAGGCGCCATCCCGGCCGGAAAACGGTCCCACCAGATCAGCTTCATCACCAGATACACCAGAGCTACCAGCATACTGAGCACAGCACAAATGCTTCCAAATATGGTAGCCAGGCGGAGACCCGCCTTGGTATAGGAGGTGACGCTTAACATGGCAGCGTCATAGAGGCGGTAGAAATTGTTATGGGTCTTTCCCGCCCGGCGCTTAGGCTGCTCGTAGGGAATCTCCTTGCGCTTATAGCCAAGCTCCGCCACAATGCCGCGAAGGAAGGGAGTGGGATCGTCCAGATTTCTCAGCACCTCAATAAACTCTCTGTCGTACAGGCCGGAGCCGGTAAAATGCTCGATCTGTTCTACGTCAGACAGCTTTTTGATGGTTTTGTAATAACAGCTTCTAAGCCAGTACATCACCGGATTTTCCCGGCTGCTGGTTTTGATGCCGATCACGATCTTATAGCCCTTTTCCCACTCCCGGACATACTTGGGGATCATTTCCACCGGATCCTGGAAATCGGCTACCATCTCAATGACGCAGTCGCCGGTAACCTGAAGCATCCCGTAATAGGGGGAATTAAACTGACCGAAATTGCGGGCATTGAAAATAGCCTTGATCCTGGGATTTTCCCGGCAGAGCCCCCGGATAATGTCCCGGGTACCGTCTGTGGAGTCATTATCAATAAATACAAGCTCATAGTCATACTGGGGCAGCTCCCGTTCAAGGATCTCTGTCACTGCCTGGCTGATGGGCCCTGCATTCTCTGCTTCATTATAGCAGGGAATCAATACACTGATCTTCTTCATGTTCCTTTTTACTTCTTTCTTCATTGTTGTTGACTTTCCAGCATCCTCCGCATCCCGTCTTTAAAGGAATAGGCCTCCTGAAAGCCGGTGAGCTCCTCTAAGCGGGCCACATCCGGCCGCACATCCAGAGCCCCTTCCTTTGCCTGGACGAAGGTGCCGTATTCCAGGCTTCCCTTCCTTCCTGTCAGCTCGTGGATTTCCTCCACAAAGGAGCGAAGAGGCCTTGTGTCCCGGCCCGCAATATTTACTATGCCGGAAAATGGCTCCTTTTCATCCGCCAGGCGTTCCATGCCCTTCTGATACAGCCGGAACACTGCCTGCACCGCATCCTCAATATACATAAAATTCCACTGATGGCGGCAGGCGCTTAAGGAGACGGTCTTTCCTTCCGGCAGCTCCCGCGCCAAGGTGGAGATAATGGACCAGGGGTGGTCTCCGGGGCCGTAAACACTGAAAAAGCGCAGGTGATAATAATCCATAGAGCACTCCCTGCAAAGAGGAGCGGCCTTCTGGTAGAATTTCCACTTGGCTTTTCCGTACTGGTTCACCGGTCGGCAGTCCGCGTCTTCCCGCATCATCCCCTCCTGGATCCCGTACTCCACCCGGGAGCCGGCATCCATAAAGATCCGGCAGCCAAGGGCAGCCGCTGCGCGGACGCACTTAAGGGACGCAGCTACGTTGGCCGCCTGCACCGCGGGAGAGTCGATCTCCTCACGGTTGACGCCGCCCCAGGCAAAATGAAAGAAGCCGTCTGCAGAGCCGATCTCATCCACGCAGTCTGAAACCTGCTCCAGGGCGCAGGGAATAACCTTCAGATTTTCATGGACCGGAAGGGCCTTCAGATGGGCAGAGCCGGGACGCACCAGGGCGAAAACCCTGGCTCCCTGCTCTAAAAATAAACGGGCCAGATTGCTGCCGATAAAACCGGTGGCCCCTGTGATCACAATCCTCATACAGCAGCCTCCTTATACCAGCTCCAGGTGGTTGGAGCGCATGGCACGGATCTCCACATCCTTCCCGAAGCGCTCACGGATGATCCCTGCAATCTCGTCGGTGTAGCCGGGAGCGGTGATCACGATGGCGTCCACCGGATCCTCCTTAAAATGCTCCGGCCCTACGATAGGCAGATGGGAGGACGGGGCAAATTTCCCCTGCTTAAAGGGAGCAGAGTCAATGATATAGCAGGCCTTTTCTCCCAGCTCCGTAGTAGCCGCCAGGGTAAAGCCCTGATGACTGGCCCCCCAGATGGCCACTCTCTTGTCGTGAGCCTCCAGATACTGTATATAGATTTCCATTTCCCGGCGAAGGCCCACATAGCAGTCAAATAAATTGACCGCATCCATCTGGGGGCGCTTCTTTACGATCACAGAAAGAGTATCCCGGTTAATGACCTCACATTCTTCCGCCATAAAGCCATTGCGCTCTAATAAAGGCAGAAGAGTGTCAAAGGTATAATAGGCGATATGATCCCGGATCAGCTCGTAATAGCTGCTGTTGTCCATAATGTATTCAAAGCTGGGAACGGTAATCAGCCCCATGGCGTCATCCTCCAGGTTCCGGTAGATGGCCTGGAGCATGGTATTTGGATCCGGCTGGTGCTCCAGGAAATTAAAGGATAAAAATACGTCGTAAAGGCCTCCCGGAAACTTCGTGTCCCTGCTTTCCGTAAAGCCCTGGGTAACAGAAAGCCCCTGAGCCCTGGCAAGCTCCACCAGTTTTTTATCATGCTCGATCCCGTGGGCCTCCACCGGAAATTCAGACAGCACCTTTAAAAACTCCCCCTGTCCGCATCCCACCTCTATAAACCGCTTCCCTTCCAGATGATAGGTTTCGATGAGGTGCTTATACTGGCTCCTGCGAAGCTCCGTCATGGTCTTTGAAAAGCCTCCGGCCCGGATCACATCCCGGTAATAGTCCACCGGCTCACAGTCAAACTGAACCAGACCGCAGCCCATACACTGGCACAGATCCAGGGTCATGCCCTGATCCCTGTCAAGGGTTTCCGCCTCCGGCATATGCTGGGCAGAAGCCGGCATATTATCTAAGGTAAGCAGCGGCGTCTCCCAAAGTGGGGCCCCGCAGGCAATACAATGCTTCATAGTTGATTCTCCTTTTCATTGGGCGCAGTCTGAAAATGACTCCGGCGCGCCCTTATCTGGCTGCTATCAGCCGCCGGATCCCTTCTTCAAATGGGATTTCCTGGCGAAAGCCCACAGCAGCCCTCAGCCGGCTAAGGTCCGGCACCAGAGAGACCGCTCCTTCCGCGTTTGGGGGGCGGCTGCCGAAGCGGCAGCTTCCCTTTCTTCCGCAGAGCTCATAGAGTTCTTCTATATAATCCCGCAGCGGACGGGTGTCTTCTCCTGCCACATTATACACGCCAGCCGGCACTTTGCCAAGAAGAAGTTGCACCAGGACCCTGGCGGCCTCTGTTACATAGAGGAAATTCCAGAGCTGGGTACAGGGCCCCATTTCCATCAGTCCTCCCTTTAAAAATGTATCCACACAGGTGGAAATCAAGGACCAGGGATGGTCTCCCGGCCCGTATACGCTGAATACTCTGGCGTGGATATACTCCACTCCCAAGGCCTCTGCCGCCTCTGCTGCCTGGCGGCATACCTTTAATTTATTCTTTCCATATTCTGATACGGGATGGCACTCCATATCCTCCCTCATGGGCTCCGCAGAAATCCCATACTCTGCCTGGGAGCCGGTAAAAAGAAAGCGTCCGCAGCCCAGACGGGCGGCAGCCTTAAGGGCCTCCATAGCATAGCCGATATTTTTTGCCTGAAGCTCCGGGTTCTGGCGGTTGACGCTTCCGGCCCCCTCCCACCCCATGTGGAGCCAATGGGTGGGGGACGGAGCGCCCTCAGGCAGAGCAAGCTCTCCTATGTCCTTTAAGCTGCTGGGGAGAATGGTGACGCCGGGAAGTTTGGCCAGGACCTCCCGCCCCGGCGAATCGGGCCTGACAACTGCCAGAACCTGACAGCCCTCCTTTAACAGCCCCTCTGTCACCGCCCTTCCGATAAAGCTGGTGGCACCTGTTACGATTACCCTCATGCTCTGCACCTCTACTCCCTGATCCTGGGTATAATCATATTTTCATCCATCTCCTCCTCCGGAAGGAAGGGAGCCAGATCTTCCAGAGGCGGCGATACCAGCGTACCGTCGGTCAGGCGCTTGGCCGAGGATTTGGGCTCAAAATTCTGATCGGTAGAAACCAGCACCTCACAGATCACAGGCCCTTCCATAGCCAGGGTCTGGTTCACTGCTGCCGCCAGTTCACTGTTGTGCTCTGCCCGCAGGTAGGGATAGCCGTAAGCCGCCGCCAGCTTCTCCATATCCGGGAAGCTCAGGTCATAGCTGTCTGAGCCGACTCCTACCAAAGGCTCGCCGAAGAAATTCTTCTGGGTCTGGCGGATGGAATGATAGCCGCCATTGTTAATGAGGAAGATCTTGATGCCCATCCGATGGTGGATGATGGTCTGAAGCTCCTGAAGGTTCATCTGGATGCTTCCGTCTCCAGTAATCAGAATTACATCGTCTCCCTCTCTGTTTCCGTCCTGGCTGTAGCGCTCTTCCTTTCTGGAGGCGCACCAGGCGCCGATAGCTGCCGGAAGGTCATAGCCCATGGAGGCAATAGCAGAATTGGTGATAAAGCGCTGGCCCTTTTTGATGGGGTAGGCATGTCCCCCTACCACGCAGGCAGAGCCATTTCCTACTACGGTGATCTGCCCCTCCTTCGCCTGGTCTCCGATGGCACCAATGAGGGCGTATACATTGGCCGGCTCCGTCTCTCCTGCTTCCAGATGCTTTGGCCTGATAACCGGGTAACGCTCCTTCCACATGGCACAGGTCTCGTTCCAGGTCAGGTCACGGAGGCCCTTTCCGCCGTCAAAGAGGTGGCCGCGTCCTTCCTCCTTTAAAATCACATCCAGCTGCGCCTCTAACTGATTCAAAAGATCCTTCGCATCTGCGTGTACCTTCATATCACAGTGAACGGAGGGCTTCTTTAATTCTTCCTCGTCAATATCATTTACGATCACATAGGCTTCCCTTGCCCAGGTCTTATAATTATAGCCCACCTGGCGGATACTTAAGCGGCTTCCGATGGAAAGCACCAGGCTGCTGTTCTGGATGGCAAAGTTTCCGGGGCGGTCTCCCATATTTCCGGCCCGGCCCACATAAAGAGGATGAGTATCCCAGATACAGTCCTCACTGTCCCAGCCTGTGATCACAGGGATCCCCAGCTTCTCAGCCACCCGGATCAATACGTCGTGAGCCCCTGCCAGGCGGATGCCGTTTCCCGCGTTGATGACAGGGCGGGGGGATTTTATTATCTTTTCGAGAATCTCTCTGGCTGTCTCAGGGGACACAGCAGGCGGCAGCTTCTGGCGGAGTTCTCCCTTTCCTGCCTCATCTTCCCGGATCCGGCAGCTGCTCTCCCCGGCCCAGCCGTCTCCTCCCGCCTCATAATCCGCCGGGTCAAAGCCTGCCAGCTCCTCTGTCTCTACAAAGGCCCCCTGTACATTTAAGGGAATATCCAGCCAGCAGGGGCCGGGACGGCCGGAGGCAGCCAGATAGATGGCCTTTTCCAGGCAGTAACGGATCCTTAAGGGGTCGATAACCATCTCGGAATACTTGGTCATACAGCTGATAGCCTTACAGATGTCAAACTCCTGATCTCCCATAGCGCGGATACCGGTGCCGGACCATCTGGCGGTGGTATCGTAGCGCACCTGGCCGGAAAGCACCAGCATGGGGATGGAATCCAGCCAGCCTCCTACTACGCCTGTAATAGCGTTGGTGCCTCCCGGGCCGGTGGTGACGCACAGGGCGGCCATCCGGTTATGGATCCTGGCGTAGCTTTCTGCCGCCATGGCGCTGGCCTGCTCGTGATGGTTGTAGATACAGGACAGTCCCGGTTCATGTCCCAAGGCGTCATTTAAGTGCATGGCTCCGCCTCCGGTGACGGTAAATACCTGGCAGATCCCAGCCCGGGCCAGACTGGAGGCAATATAGTTGGATACTTTCATTTTCATGGGCCGTTCTCCTTTTTTTCATATAAATACGAAAACACATTTTAATAACTATAGGGAGTATATCATAAATACCCCAAAAATAATACTGTCTTTTCTCTTACAAAAGGGGTCCCCCATAAGCCCCCACACTCTTCCAGAACTTCCAGAAACCATCACTAGATTTCCCGGATGCCCTTCGCTATAATGACCCATGTAATGCAACAACGGATCTTCGGCCACCAACAACCACACATTTTCAAAAGGAGAGAACAAATATTATGAAAAAACAGACGAAAGTCCTGGCTGTATTATCCACTGCAATGCTGATGGCTGCAGTAACACCCGCCATTTTCCCAAACACCACTGACACATACGCAAAGAGTGCCGGCTGGACTGAGGAAAACGGAAACTGGTACTACTACGATTCCTACGGCGATCCGGTAACGGATTCCTGGAAGAAGTCCGGTGATGACTGGTATTACCTGGATTCAGACGGGGTACGGGTTTCCGGCATGCAGATTGATGAGTATTACGTAGGAGAAGACGGAAAGCGGGTTTCCACCGAATGGGTTTCCGTAGAAAATGAAGATTTCTGGTCTGAAATGGACGCGCCTGAGTTCCTTTATTACTATTACGGCAGAGACGGGCGTATGCTCACCTCTACCTGGGCTTCCATTGACGGACACTGGTATTATTTTAACGAAGACGGCATCATGCAGACCGGCTCCATCACCGTTGACGGATACAACTACTATCTTGGCGAGGACGGGGTGAGAAAGTCCGGCTGGGTGGAATTAGAGGAAGAAACTGACGATCCTGAGCTGATCCGTTCCTGGTACTATTTTGACAACAGCGGAAAGCGGATTGAAAACGAGATCGACAAGAAGATAAACGGCGATTATTATACCTTTGTAGACGGAAAGATGCAGACCGGCTGGTTTAAGCTGCCTGCAAAGAACGAGACTGCTGAAGGCACCCCTTCTGAGGCTGAGAGCCCAGAGGCTTCCCTCCCTGCTATCGCAGAGTATCAGTATTACAATGAGGACGGCAAGCGTGCCTCCGGCTGGAAGGACATCGAGGGCGTAGAAGGCATCAGTGAGGAGGCTGAGGTGTTCCGCTTCTATTTTAAGAACGGAAAGCCATACTACTCTTCCCAGGGCCTGGAGCTCTTTACCATCGACTCCAAAAAATACGCCTTTAATACCAAGGGAGAAATGCAGACCGGCAAGCAGGTTGTAAATATCGACGGCGGCACTGCCAACTTCTACTTTGATGAAAATGGCGTGATGAAAACCGGCAAGCAGACTATTTTTGACGAGAACCTGGGCGAGGATCAGTTCTGGTATTTCCACACGGAGGGCTCCAAAAAAGGCCAGGGCTTCCATGGCATCAAGGATAATGTGCTTTATGTATACGGCCTGCGCCAGTCCGCAGATAAGGACCTGCGCTTTGAGCCGGCCGAGCTTGACGGCACCCGCTACCTGGTAAACAGCAACGGCGTGGTACAGAAGGCCGGTTCCTCCTCCAAGTCAGGGACAAAGCCTGAGCTTGGAGCCGGCTACAAGGATTTTACAGATGAAAACGATGTAATCTGGACTGTAGATAAAGAAGGCGTAATCCAGTAAACAGCGCCTGCAGCATATTACTATAAGAAAACACATCCGTTCGTTCATACAATTTTGGCAGCAGACTTACCAAAAAGCCTGCTGCTTTTTTGTGTATTTTGACGAAAATTGATTTTTTATTCCGGTAAACGGTATATTTTGGAAGCTCATACGCTATTTATAAGTAGTACCAGTGTGTAGTATGAGGGAGGATATGAGTCGATTATGAGAGAACTAGCGGTTTTTTATTGTCACAAGTGCGGCCATTACGCGTATTACCAGACAACCAGGCACCCAAACTGCCCCAAATGCGGGATCCCGGAATCCCTGGTGCGGATGCACTACGCGGAATTTATGAAGATGTCCTATGAAGAGCGGGATGATTTTCTTTCCTGGGAGATCTTACGGTCCAACCCTTCTCTTATGAAGCGCCTGACAGAGCCATCACGAAGGTATAACAACCGGGAGATCATTGCAGAAATGAATATGCTCATCATGCAGCTGGATACGGAAAATAAGGTCCTCAATGATACAGTAAGATGGATGCACGACACCATCTGGGAGATGACCCGTGAAAAACAGCAGGAGGAGAACGACGAAGCGGCAGCCACTCGGTCACCTTCTTAAAATTCCCCTTTCTTTTGTGCATAATGTAGGTTATAATATTATTATAAACGAAACCCCTGTGCATTTTAACAGAGACGGTCTGAGCAAAAGGCGGCAGACACGCTCTGACGGGAAAGGAGCACTCTATGAGACATAAGATCATCACCATTGCAAGACAGTTCGGAAGCGGCGGCCACGAAGCCGCTGTAAAGCTGGCCGAGCAGCTTAACATCCCCCTCTATGACCGGGACCTGGTGGAAATGGCGGCGCAGAAGATGGGACATTCTCCTGTCAGCATTGAAAAGGTGGACGAGGCAGCCCTGACAAACTTCCTGTCCTACTATAAAGTGCCCAGGGAGCCAAACTCTGTAACCGGCTACGGGCTTTCTCTCAATGACAGCACCTATGTGGCCCAGACCATCATCATCGAAGCGCTGGCAAACCGTGGCCCCTGCGTGATCGTGGGACGCTGCGGCAACTATGTGCTCCGCAACTATCCTAATGTGATCGACATCTTCCTGTGCGCTTCCATGGAGGACCGGATCCGACGGATCATGGAGCGGTACTCCTTCTCTGAAAAGGACGCCATAAACGCCATCAAGGCAACGGACAAGCGCAGGAAAAATTATTACGAAAATTATACACAGGAAAAATGGGGTAGCATTGATTCCCATCAGATGCTCTTAAATATCAGCAAGCTGGGCATGGACAGGACCGTAAGCCTGATCCGGAGCCTGTATGAGGCTCAGTAATCCGCCAGAATGTCCTGGGGCCGGTCGGTGATCAGATCATCGATACCGGCCTCTTTGCATTTCTCTACCGAATACAGGTCATTCACCGTCCAGGCAGCCGCCTTTTTGCCGGCGCTGTGGATGGCCTCTACGGTCTCCGGCTCCACCAGCTCCATGCTCAGCATAAAACGGTCAGCAGCCGGATAGGCAGCTGGATCAGATACTTCCTCTGTGGTTATAAAGCCGGTGGCAAGCTCAGGAGCCAGCTCTCTGGTCTTTACAAGATTGTCGTAGCAGAAGGAGGTGATCATACATTCCTCCTCCATATGAAGCTCCCGTATCAGCTCCACCACCCGCCGGACAAACTCCGGGCTTTGGTGCTCATTCTGCTTGATCTCTATGTTCAGCCGTATCTTCCCCCTGCAGAATTCCAAGGCCTCCTGTAAGGTGGGCACCACAGCGTTCCTGTATGCCGGCCCCAGGCTTCCTGCCAGGCTCCAGCCCTTCAGCTCCTCAAAGGTCACCTCCCATATTTTCCCTTCTCTCCCTGTCATCCGCTTCAGATCCTCGTCATGGAACACCACAAGAGTACCGTCCGCCGTCTCATTGGCATCCAGCTCGATCCGGTCCGCCCCGCTTTCTATGGCCTCCTGAAAGGCCATAAGGGTATTTTCCGGGGCCGCAGAGGAGTCTCCCCGGTGAGCCGTTATCTCCACCCGGTCAGCCCAGCTCTCCCCTGCAAAGACCCCAGAGGGAAGGCTGGCTGACAATAAAAGGAAAAGGGCTGTTCCAAGACAAGTTTTCTTACTTATTTTCATGCAATTCTCTCCTTTTCTGCGCAAAATGTGCTTGAAAAATCCCCTCATATATCATATAGTAGGTTCAGTAATTTTTATACGAATGAGGAGTAATGTTATGGACATGAATGAAGTTATCAGCAAGCTTAAGCAGACCTATTCTTTTGAGAAGGCAGAGTACAGGCAGCTCCCTGAGGAGCCGGGATATGAGTTTTCCTTCTGCTTAAGCGAGGATCACATCAATACCTTTATCGCGAAAGCAAACCGCTTGAACTCCATCGTGGAATCCTGCGCCAACATGATCAGTATATTCGATCCCAGCTCAAAAGATTCCCTGATGAAGACTACCATCCGGTGCACCGGAGCCAATGAGCTTCGGATCCAGACACCGGCCTCTATGATAAAGATGCTGGTTGAGACCCTGTTTGACTGACCATGCGCTTCTTATTCTTTTGCCTCCTGCCTGCAGGAGGTTTTTTTATGATGATACACGTTTCTTTTTTTCTATGCAATAGCCCCAAAACAATGTTATGTAATCTTAATACTTATTACATTTTCCTTAATCAGTTAGACAACAGGCAGAAAAAAGAGTAAAATATAGATAAGAAGCAACTGTTTGTACCTATATATCAGCACCAGAAATCGAGGAGGGAGCTCTATGAAAAAACGTCCGGCTGTATTGTTACTGTTCACTGCTCTTTTATCCCTGGGGATGGCCTTCTGCTCCCAGGCTGAGGAAAAGGCCATTACCTCCATCCCTCTTTCCTTCTCCTGGGATCAGGTGCCCAGAGGGGGAGAACTGGTAGGTACCATCACCGCCTCCTCAAGCAGCACCCAGTTTGCAGTAGAGGGAGCGGACTATGTAAAGGATGATGATACCTGGATCTTCGGGGAACAGCCTGTAGTAGAGGTGGCCCTGTCAGCAGAACCTGACAACCGGTTCACCGGCACCTTTAAAAGCTATTTTTCTCTTTCCGGCTGCAATGCCCAGTACCAGAGCGCCCGGGTTGAGAAGGACGGCAACGGTCTGACTCTCTTTGTCACCCTGTCAAGGATCGACGGCAATCTTCCCAAGGTTGAATCCGTCAGCTGGAACGGCACCAGGGCCATATGGGACGAGGTTCCAGGCTCTAAGGGCTATGAGGCCACCCTGTACCGGGACAACCGGCTGGTGACCACTGTTTCCACTAAGGAAGCCGCCTTTGACTTCGGGCCCTATATCCATTTTGCGGGGCGCTATACATTTTCTGTCAGAGCCACTGGAACCTATTCCACACAGAACGGCCCCTGGACTGCCGATCAGGAGGGCATGACCCTGACCCGTGAGGACGCCTGGCTGATGGACAGCGGAAGCTGGCAGCAGTCTGGAAGCAAATGGAAATATGTGTACGGCAGCGGCGATGCCGTAACCGGAGACTGGCGGCGGATCGATGAGGACTGGTACTACTTTGATGCCAGCGGATATATGGTATCCGGCTGTTATGTAAAGGCGGCGGCTGAAAACCGTTATTACTGGATCGGCGAGGATGGGAAATGGGATACCCAGTGGGATACGGATACGCCCAACCGGGCAAAGTATACGGTTTACAGCTAAATCTGATTTTCAGCAAAAAACGCTTTCGGGCCTGGGCCTGAAAGCGTTTTCTGTTGTCTGTCAGGAGAGGAACAGTTCCTTTTCCTTCTGCCGTCTCCTGGTCAGTCCGGTAAGGACTTTGCCTCCGGCCCGGTTCCATTTGAGAAATTCTCCTGCGGCCTCCTCAGTCCGTCCCTGATTTAAAAGCCGCAGCAATGTGCTCTTTTTTAATGCTCCCACTCCCAGATTGTAGGAAAAACTTACCAGGGCGTCAAACTGGCTCTGGGTGACGGGACGGGTAAGGGCTTCACTGACTCCCTTCTCAAATTTTCTCAGATCCTCCCTTAAAAATGCCTCTGCCTGGGCCAGGGTAATGGTCATGCCAAGTGCCACTCCGGCTGTATGGCCGTAGCCGATGGTGGGAACGCCGGCGGCGCAGAGGTAGGTACTCAGGCGGCAGCCCTCAAATTCTTTGATCAGAGCGATGCCTTTGGGGGAGGTTCGGAGGGCGGCGGCCTGGCCCTCTTCTGCCCTCAGATCCGTCACCGGTTCCGGTCCGCTGCCAGGCGCTTCTCCCAGAGGAATCCCATCTATGTACAAAACTCCATTTTCCCCGATCCGGGCGGCTATGGGCGTTCCTTCCTGTTTCATGGCTCCATTTTCATCAAATACATAAGGCTTTCCTCCGATCACCTCCACGCCCTTTACCATGGCGCAGTCAGCTCCGAAGTAGTACCAGTTTCCTTTATATTCATACCAGCTCCGGCAGATGGCATAACCGGCTCCGTTAAACCAGTACCAGCGCCCCTGGTATTCGTACCAGTCATCAGTGACCTTCACCCCAGGCTGGAGGTAATACGAAAGTCCCTCTCTGTCTCTGGCCCAGCCTGTCATTTTCTTATCTGTATGCTCCATTATTTTTTATTCTCCTTCCGTAAATTCAGTATAGTAAATATTCTGGCGGAGATCCACCAGCATATAGCCGTAGAGGCATTTCTCCGGATCCGCCTCCACCAGCTCTAAAAGCAGATCCTCCGGGGCCTCCATCTGTATTTCCTCCCCCTTAAAGTAAAGCTCCTCCAGGGGCAGAGAGGTCTGGGAGGCAGAGCCAGCCTCAGAAGGGGATCCCTCTCCCGATTCCTCCATCCGCTCCATAGGATACAGGGGGCAGATCCGGTCTCCCACCTTCAGAGAATAAACCTCCTTGGTTCCCTGAGCATGGGTATCCACTGGCGTAATAGCCCGGATTTCCCCGTCCTCATGCTCCTCATCAAAGTAAATTTCCATAGTGCTCAGCCGTCCATTATAGAGAATGGGAGCCATATATTCGGTACAGGAATCCAGGTTCATAATCTCTATAAAGCAGAGGATCTGTCCCTTTAAGCCGGGATAGCCTGTCTCTGGCACTGCCTTCAGCCTTCCATCCGCCCAGATCTCCACATCGCTGTCCGTACTGAGCAGATAATAATCCTGCCCGTTTCCGGTATCGTAAAATACTGCCAGATATGCTGCAGCCACCTGGTCAAGCTCCTCCGGGGAAATGGAAAGGGTAACAGAGCCGCCCTGGCTGCTTTCCACCTGCTCCCAGCTCAGCCCCTGGTCATAGGCAAGATAACGGGCATAATCCTCCATCAGCTCCTGCCAGGCGCTGCAAAAGCCGGTGGTCTTATAAATGCCCATGTCCTCTGCCAGCCAGCCATTTGCCCCGCTTGGCAGGTAGATGGACAGGCCGGTTAGCTGATCTGCGTAGCCTGAGGCCACGGTTTCGGGCACCAGCTCCTTTATGGCATCCAGCATTTCCCCATATAAGGGGCCCTGCTCCGGCGCCGTCCGGCAAAGCTCCATCAGATCTCCCATATCCACCAGCTCCGAAAAACCTCCGGCCTGCTGGCTTCCAAAAGACTGCAGGCTCTGGCGGCCCCTTCCAAAGCCCTCAAAGAGAACCTCCCGCTTCTCAGGGGGAATGGCTGCCAGAAATGGATGGAAGGCGTCATGGAAGTCCCCATAGGCTGACAGGTCTATAAGACTTAAAGCAACCGGCACCTCCTGGCCCTTTTCCCTGTAAAAGCCCTCATAGGCCTCCAGAATGGCCTCCCCTGCCTGCTTTCCAATGGACGCTTCCTCCTGAAGCCCCTCCCGGGCAAACACAGTAAGCCAGCTGTAATCGTGGCCATCCTGAGGCTCCAGCTCCGGGGAAGCGATGATATAATCAGTCATTCCCTCCAGGCAGGCCGCTGTCTCCAGCCCTCCCATGAGGCAGGCATCAAAGGAAACAAAGTCAAAGCCCTCCTCTCCCCGGACTGAGGTACTGACCGCCTGGCGCAGTTCCGGAAGAAGGAGGCTGTCTCCCTCAAAATAGCTGTCACTGCCGTAGCCTCCGATGGGCCCGGCCCCATGGTTCCACAGCACCAGGCCGTAATGCCTGGCTGGGAAGGTCTGGCTGGCATAATTAATAAAATCAGTCAGTGTATCGGGATCCCCCATATTCCGGGCCTCCATGGACTGAAATTCCTGAGGGCCCTGTCCGGTGAGCTGAAACCGTCCGTATTCCCTTCCCTCCATCTGCGGAAGTTCCCAGGAAAGGGAGCCCCCTGTTTCCACCACTACCCGTAAGGAAGGAGGACCATTTTCCGATCCTTCCATAGACAGCAGAGCCTCCGTCATCTCCTCCAGATCGGCGGTGGCGGCTCCATACCCTTCCTCCAGGTCGCTGCCGTTCATATAAACCATAAGGGTATAATCCCCCTTGTATTCGGTCTGTTCATATTCCTTTATCTGTATTCCCTGGCGGGCAGAGCCGCTTACTGTAAAAAGGGCGGTTCCTGCCAGGAGGGCGCCCAGGGTGCCTGCAATCCTGGGCGCGCTGATACGCATATGCTTTTTATCCATTTTTTATGTTCCTTTCACTATGTCAAATATGTTTATTATAAGCGGCTGTCATAGACGCCCTTCCGGCTGCGGCTGCGCATGACTTGTACTTTTTTAGAGGCTTCGGCTCCAAATTCAGACCTGGCCTCGTCCAGATACTGATGGATGGACTTCTCTCTGGAGGGATTGATATAATCCTTTCCGCTGCGGTCCACCGGGAATGCCTGATAAAGGGCCTCCTCTGTGCGGTTTAACACCCGCTCCATGCTTCCGCTCCTGCCTTCTAAAAGCCTGGCGCCCTTTATCTCTCCGATTTTCGCCTTCTGGCTCTGGGCATACTGAAGCATCTGGGTCCTCTGTCTTTCCACTGCGGACATACTCTGTTTTATCTGGTCATAAAGGAGCTTTGCCTCATCATACTCATGGATCACCGCCTTCATATCCGAAAGCTCTCCATCCCGGAAGGCACCCTTCTTCTCCCTGGCTGCCACCGACCGCTTCAGGCCTCCCATAGACTTGGACAGAGTGCTGATCCTTCCCGCCTGATCCCCTGCGTTCAGAATCCCGCCTACACAGTCTAATGCGCCGAGATACTCCTGATTGATCTGGTCAAAATCGGCCATAGGCTCCTTAAATTCCTCCACATAGGCCTCCTCCATGGCCTTTAAAAGCCGTGCGGATGAGGAAAGCTGGCTTCTGGCCCCCTCTAATCGGCGGCACTGCTGGGCAATGGTATAGGTCTCATGCTTATACCGGTTCCAGTTGCTCTTAAAGGCTCCATCCTCAATATGATCCAGATCGTATTTCATTTTCCCGTTCATATCTCCTGATACGGTTCCTTCCGCATCCTTTACAAGGGCTGCCTTTCCAAACCGGGTCTCATACCGGTATGTCTTTCCCAGAGCAACAAACTCGATGGCAGCCCGGAAGCTCTGCTCCTCCATAGAGGCCTTTCCGTAAAGCTCCAGCTTATTGATATAAAACAGAGACAATGCCCCATCGATCACCGCGTTCACCGCCTTCAGCACTGCCTCACCTACCACTCCCGCCAGCTGGACCACCTTTTTGGCCACCTGAAGGGCGGCAGTGGCCACTCCGATGGCCGCGTAGATTCCTGCCTTGGCAACCTCATAGGCTCCGATCTCCACTCCCTTCGCTATAGCTACAAAGGCCTTCTTCCACCATTTTGCATTCTTAATATCTGCCTTGCACTGGCTGATCTTCCGGTTCAGGGAATCGATCTGGCTGTACAGCTCATTTACATGATTCTGAGCCCGGTCGATCTCTTTTGTGGCCTGATTGATCTTTTCCCGGCACCTTTTTACGGCCCCTTCGATACTGGCCTGAACGGCCCGCAGCTTTTTGGCCAGCTTAGAAACGTCCATCACCAGAGAAAACTCAAAGCCTCCTGTCTCAAAGCTCCTGTAATCCACCTTAATATGAAGCCTTACATCAAAGATAACCAGCCAGCTAAAGCCTACATCCACAGACACATAGCCCTTGCAGAAAATAATCCTGGTCTCAAAGCTTAAGATAGACAAAAGCTCCACCCGGCCATCCAGGAAAAAGGTTACATCCTCCTTTCCTGCTGACAGGAAAAATACCACTCCCTTCTGCTCCTTTCCCATAAACTGGTAAAGCACACTGTCTGCCGGTATGGGAAGGGTCTCCCCGGAGGAAGCTCCCCCCTTAGAGGGACCCAGCTTTAAAAATCCCAGATCCACCGAGGGGATACATGCATAGGCCAGCACTCCCTCCTTTTCCCGGAAGGAAAACAGCACCTCCAGCCGCAGGCGGAAGATCTCGATCACACCGCAGAGAAACATTCCCTTCTGGACGGTATAATTTCCAAGAACCGTATCCACAGAAGCATAATAAAACTGAGCCGAAAGCTGCAGCCTTCCATCGGGCCTGATGTAATAATGGCGCATCCGTTTCTGATCCACCAGATCCACGCCGCCGCCAAAGGGATATGCCTTCACCTGGGTCTCCTCCAGTACCAGGCTGGGATCCGTTACCTGCCGGTTAAAGGACTGTACAAGTCTCCTTTCATCTGCCGCCTCCAGCTCTGCCTTTGAAAAACTCTCCATTTCCTGGAAGGGAAGTCCCAGAATCCTGAGAAAATCAATGGTTTCAATCCCATCAATCTCCATTCCCAGAAGATTTTCCACTAAAATGGGGATGGACAGATCGCTGACCGCCACCGACAAAAGCTTAAGCTCCACTGCTGGACCTGTGACCCCCAGCATGACCGCTCCAAACAGGTGAAGCTTCCTTATATAAAGATTGGTAAACATGGCAAAGGAGGGCCCGCGGTCAAAGCCCACCGCCAGGCAGGTATCCCCCAAGGAAAATGGCCCTGCAAGGGGCACCGGCTCCTCCATAGAGGCCAGAGCCTCGATCATAAACCGCTCAGCAGAAAGAGCACAGTTCACCGAAAACTCCACCTGGGGCAGATAAGAAAAGCGGAAGCTGCCGTGAAGCTCCATGGAAGGAACGCGGCCCTTTAATGCTGCCATCAGATACAGGTCACTGCCTTCCATAAAATCCGTATGAAAAGCCGGTATGGAAATGGCTCCGAAAAATCCATCCCCTCCTCCGCCGATAAACAGCTCTGCCCCCCTAAGGCCGAACAAGCTTCTCACTGCCTGCACCCATGCTCCCTCTCCCTGAAGGCTCATCTGAGAGTAAAGAAGGAGGCGGCAGCTGTTTAAGGGGGCCGGAACCGGCTGGCTCTGGGCGCATTCCGGCAAAAGCTCATAAAGGCAGATCCCTGAGCCGGTG
This sequence comes from uncultured Clostridium sp., assembly GCA_900549235.1. Lineage (GTDB taxonomy): Bacteria > Bacillota > Clostridia > Lachnospirales > Lachnospiraceae > Enterocloster. The sequence goes on from URNT01000013.1 coordinate 66,465, forward strand.
CGGCCAAAGAAATAAAACCGGCGGACTCCGAAAAAATCTCCCAGGGTCCTGGCCGCCTCCATAAGAGTGGAATCCGGCCCGGTCCCGGCTGTCTCCGGTTCAAAAGCGAAAACCACCGCACCTCCGCCCCGGCCTGCCGCAGCCCGGAACCGGCTGGCCCCGTCCTCAATGGATAAGAACGTAAGGCCATTTACATAGGAAAACCGGAGGGAATCAGGCAGAGCAGGAAGGAGCTGATCCACATAGTCTCCATAACGTTTCCCCACCTCCGGATCCAGGGCTGTAAGGATCCTGGAACAGGGCTTATTTTCAGTCAGAAGCTCTCCGGCTCCCATAAATTCTCCCTTTTCACAGCCCAGAAGAATCCTGGCCGGACACCCGGCTACGGCTCCCTCTGCCGCCATAGCAAAGGAAAGGCTCTTTGGCTCCATCCTGCTTCACCTCCCTTTTACTCTGTGAGCCTTATTTGGGCTGTGCTCGGGTATCCGCTACTGTCTGCTCTGGCAGCCCCAGGTATTCCGCTACAGTCATCAGTGACATCTGATCCAGGATCTTTTTCCTGTCTGTATTCCATACGGCTAAGGACAGACTTTTTACATCTACAATCTTTTTGATGTTCTCAGGCACCAGTCCCTCCGTGAGAACCTGGAGCTGGAAGGCATATTCAAGCTGGGAGGTGCCGGAGGCGGCAGTTCCCAGAGTCTGTGCGGCCTCTGTGGTTCCTGCGGTTCCTGCAGCATCTGTGCCCCCCGCTGTCTTTCGGATATAAAGGTAGGCCATCTGCAGGCGAATCCGGATATTGTCCAGATTTATCTTTGTCCCATCTCCCCCTGCTCCGGCTCCCTCTGAGGCTGCTGAGGTCATGGCCTGCTCCAGCTGGGCTGTGTCCACATTGTCATCTCCTGTTACCTCCTTTGTCATGGACTTAATATCCCGGATCAGCTCTCCGATGCTGACTCCCTCATTGGCCGTCTGCTCCGTCGGAGCCAGTAAAATGGCATAGTCCTGACCATTTTTTTCATACATGGCACGAAGGTTTGTGCCGATCAGTGAAAAATCAATTCCCATGGATACTTTTAATACATCGCTCATATTTTTTATCTCCTTTTTGTGTTAGTGTGCATTCATCTCAGCCTGTCCGGATCTGTGTTCCGCGGCTGTAAGTGGATTATATGGGAAAATGGCCTCCCTTTGGGCCTGGGCGGTGCCGGTGGCAGGATTTTAGTCCTGTATGGCAGATGTCACCCTCAGGATCGTGACCTGCCGGGCTGGTATCACAAAGTCCGTCCTCTCCTCTGCTGCCAGGCAGACCTCATCTGACACCCGCTGCAGCTTCTCTGCCCAGCCCTCAAGCTCCCTGCGTATCTCCTGATCCCCGCCCTTCCAGACCAGCTGTATCTCATCCTCCAGTATCCGCACCTCTGATACCGTATCATGGGTGCGCCACACCAGGCGGCTGTAGGGATCATCTACCGCCCGCTCTCCCCGCCCCAGACGGCTGCTGCGGTCCCAGCACAGATCCAGCTCGTCTGCCAGACGGATCAGGGCGCAGATATAAGGCAGGCAGATTTCCTCTCCCCGAATCTGGTACCTGGCAGGAAACTCCTTCTCATCCATCAGATCCGCCCTTCTGTGGCCCTTTGCCACCTGAGCCACCGCCCACCGGTACTCCGGCGGGATTTCCAGAAACCCACCGTATTTTTCAATTAAAAGAGCGCTGAGCTCCTGGTGGTGCTCACGGATCCGGTCAGCCAGCCCTTCTGTCTCACATTCTTCCCCAGGCCATACCTCTGGCCCAAGTTCCCTCACATCCTTCTCCGATATTCCCATTCCCAGATCGTGAAATAAAATTCCTTCCAGCAGTACATACAGACTTCCCCCATTTAACCGGTACAGCTCCTTCCCCGCCAGCCTGGCTGCCAGCTCCATAATATGGATACTGTGTACGCAGCCATGATCTGTAAAGTCTGGAAATATTCCCTCATACCGGTCTAACATCAGAGAAGCGGCTGCAGCCCCGTCCAGATAGCTTTGATACAGCTCCGGCTCCGCCTCCTTAAGGGCGGAGGTCAAGGCATAATCCGGCGGGCCCATATACTGGATCAGTACCATGGTTATATCGTCTGACTGCTCCTTCTGGCCTGCAAAGGACCGTATTTTCTCCCGCACCTGGGTAAGACGCTCCATTCCCCGGCCTCTCTGCCGGTTCATCTCCTCCTTAAGCCGTCCTTCCCCGAAAAAGCCGCCGGTTTCATTTTCCGCCTCCGTCACTCCGTCTGTGTACAGGCAGAGCCATTCTCCCGGCTTCAGATAAAAGCTCTGTTCCCTGTACTCCGCTCCGGGCCAGCCTGCCAGAACCAGGCCAGAGTCCTCCTCAGGCTCTAAAAAGCCCATTTCCCCTGAGGGGCCTGTAAGAGGCGGGTTGTGTCCGGCGCTGGCCCAAAAGCACCGGCCTGTGGAACACTCCAGGATCCCCGCCCAGACTGTGGCAAACATCAGAGAATCGTTGCTCTGGGCCAGGGTTTCATTTACCTCCGAAAGGGTACGGGCCGGGCCCAGACCTGCCTGGAGGCGGGTGCGGATCAGGGTCTGGATCATCCCCATAAACAGGGCCGCAGAAATGCCCTTCCCGGACACATCCCCGATCACCAGGGCGCAGTGCTCCTCATCCACCATGAAATAATCGTAAAAATCACCTCCCACCTCTCTGGCCGGCTCCATAAAGCCCCAGACCGCTCCCTGGCCTTCAGCACCTATATAAAGAGGCCCCTTGGGCACCATATTTTTCTGGATTCCTGCGGCCGCCCACAGCTCTGCCCGGATCCGCTCCCGCTCTGCCGTAACGGACCGCAAGGTCTTTATATAGGTGCAGATATGCTCCATCATGGAGGAAACGGAACGGGCAAGGGACTCCACCTCATCTCCTGTACGGATCCCTGAAAAATCAGGCAGCCCAAGGTCCAGCTCCTCCTGCCCTTTTGCCGCCTCCCTCGAAAATGCCTCCGCCCCTTCTGAGATCTGCTCCAGAGGCTCCGCCACCTGCCGCTCCATATATCTCATAAAGCCAAGGGTCAGAAGGAATACGCCATGGATACAGAGTCCGCCCACCAGATACATACGGTTCCACCGCTCCAGGGCCGCCATATCCCTCATTCCCTCATAGGCAAAGATCAGCACCAGAAGGGTAAAAAAGCCGCACAGCCCCAGAAATCCCCTTGTAAACCGGGCCTTGAGCCTGTGCCTCTTTTGTCCCTCCCTCCGGCTTCCCGCCAGGGCCAGAACCGGCACTCCAAGGATCACCGCAAAGTCAAAATTGTTAAAAAACAAAAGGCCGAAGATCTCCTCCGGCTCTGCCCCTCCCGCCGCTGTAAAAACAAGAGTGAGAAGAATGGTAACCAGAAGGGAATCTGCACACATAAGCAGGATAAAGCGGAGAATGGAGGCTCCATTTTCCATATAGATGCTCATTCTCAGTCTGGTCCGGAAAAACCAGGGAAACAAGCCATAAATACAGTTGATCCCAAGACCGGGAAGGCAGACATACCAGGGAGTATTTCCCACACAGTCGGCAAGCAGATTTCCCAGAGCCGCTCCCACCGCTCCCCAGGGCCCCCAGAGAAGTCCCAGAACCGGCGCCAGCATATTGGCCGGGCGGATCTCCGTTACCCCAGGCACCAGCTCAAAAAGCCTTCTGCACGGCATGGAAACCAGGAAAAAAAGGGCTGCGGAGCAAAAAAGCCGCAGCCGCCGGGTCAAAGGCCATGCCATTGTCCCGAAGGGCGATCCACACCTCTTTTTCATGGATTTCCACAGAAATTCCCAAAAATGGCTCCTCTGTCCCCAAAAATCCGTAACGAAGCACATTAACAGCCAATTCCTCCATACAGAGGCAGATCCGCTCCCTTAAAAGGAAGGGTATTTCCATTTTCAGCTCTCTCCGGATCCCCTCCAGCACCTCCTTCTCCCCCTTCCAGGCTGTAAAAAACAGGCCCAGGCGGGCAGATGAGGCTGCGGCGGCTCCTGCCTGAAGAAGCTTCTCCTGAGGATGGATCAGGGAAATGGGCTTTGCAAGGCCATTTTTCCGGCTCCATTTTTCCATAAGGGCGGGCTCGTCCACCCAGGAATCCAGGAAAGGGGAGCAGCCCAGAAGCTGTACGCCGGGAGCCTGCACAGATCCCTCATAAAGGGCTCTGGCCAGGAGATACATTTCTGAAAATACAGGGTCGATCATGGAATCTGTAAGGCTTTCTTCCTCACAGTCAAAAAAATTAACCGGGTAGCCATTGCCCAGAAGTACGGCCTCCTTTCCATTTGGAAAGCGGTAGGAGGTGCCAAAGCGGTGCCTTCTGCAGGCCAGCCCTTCCAGTACCGGAAGAACCTCCTCAAATTCCAGACGCTTGGAGGAGGCGCTGGCCAGGTATACCCGGTTCTGCCTTCCTGTGGAAAAATATCCCATCATTTCCCTGGTATAAGAAGGCTTCCCCACCGTTCCCACCACCAGAAACGCTTCCGGTGCAGGCTCTCCCAGCCATGGACGCCACACTAAAAATCCCTCCTTCTGAGCTGTCCGGCTGATCTGGGGATCCGAATCCAGTACCGTTACCTGACAGCCATTTCCCTTCAAAATCCCGGCAATGGTCCGCCCGATGATCCCATAGCCCAGCACTAGCACCTCCTTATAATCCATAAATTCTCCACAGCCATGAAGCATCCGGCGCAGCTTATCCACAACCCGCATCCCCACAAACCAGGCTTCTGTGCGTATCTTATACAGGGAGCGGGCCACGCTGAGTACCGGATAATCCGGCCTGGCGGCCATGGCATTTCTGGTGCCTGACATGGTCTGCTCCACACAGCCAAGAAAGGCCGCTCCCGCTTCCCTGTGTTCAGAAAACAGCTCCTTAAGCACCGGATAGTGGTAGCCTCCGTCCTCCAGAAGCATCCATTTTTTCCCGCTTTTAAGGTGAGGAAGCACCTCCCGGTGTACGGCCTCATAGATCATGGTCTGGACGGCGGCTGTAAGGGTGGTGATCCCCCCTTCTCTTCCCGGAAGGGGTCGGCCAGATTTTAAGATTAGAAACCCCTCCTTCTCCTCCCTTGCATGGTAGCAGGGACGTCCGGAGCAGCAGCCCTCCTCCCGGCTGTTATAGGGAACTGCCGTAAAGATCACCCGAGCGCCGGTCCGCTCTAACTGTTCATTCATGTAAAAGGAATTATCCATACAGTGGTTGATGTGGAGAAGGATCAGATCCTCCATCCGGCCTCCGGCTCCGATACATTCCTCCAAAAGGGGCATTCTCTCTCTCATTCCTCCACCTCCCTGATGTCCAGGATCCGGGTAAAGCCGGTCATCTGGAGCACCTCCATTACAAAGGGTCTGACCCCTGTAAGACAGAACTCACATTTTTTCTTCATAGCAGCCTTCTGGGCGGTCAGAAATACCCTGAGGCCTGCTGAGGATACATATTCCAGGTCAGTGCAGGAAAGCTCCAGCCCCTCCCAGCCCTCCTCCTTCCAGGTGTCAAAGCAGGTCAGCAATGCCCTCTCCAATTCCGGGCTTGTTACCGCATCCAGACGTCCCTTCAGGATCAGCACCAATCTGTTCCCTTTCTGTGTTTCAATGATCTTCATTTCTTTTCCTCCTTCATTTCCTTATTGTCTCCTCTGTGGCTGCTTTCCGTTTTCTGCCACTGACGGTTCTCCCGGATGGATAATTCCTCCAGGGCATTTAAAAACAGGCCATCCCGTTTGTGCCGGTCGCTGTAGACCCCTACCTTTTCCATATAAAGGGAGGTCTCACGCTTTAACTCCTCCGCGCTGGCCCGGTAGCGCAGCATATTGTCATGCCATGCAAAGCTGGCAGACAGGCCGCCGATGACGCTGGAACAGCCCGACAGGGCAGTGATGAAAAGCTGGCGCATGGCATCCGACAGAAGATCCGACGGCACCGAGTTCACCAGAAGGATCACCGTAGGCATAACGATCCCCACACAGGACGCCAGGCCGTAAAAATATTCGCAGCGGTTGGCTGAAACCATATACCATTCCAGGCGGTTCACCAGCCGTTCTTTTATATAAGGGTTTGACAGGTGCTTTCGGATGCTTTCCAGAAACTGCCTGTCATTTTCCATGTTGAATTTCAAATTGCTGCTGCTCCTTTCTATTTTTTTAGTCCGGTTTCAGTGTAGCATGGCAGCAGCTACGGTAAGAAAGTCAGGCACGGACGGAGAGAGGACTGGCACAGATGGTTCCCGGCCAGATCTGGACGCAAAAAAAGAGCGAAAGATACCATTTTGGTATCCTCCGCTCCGGGGGCGATCCGTCTGTATTTTATACTTCCTTCAGCTTCGCAAATGCCTTATACAGCGCCGCCGTATGGACTGCCTGGGGAAATTCCCCATTTTCCAGCATCTCGCCAGCCTCTTTAAGAGGTATTTTATGGATTTCCAGATCCTCCAGGGCATCCAGCTTCTGCCCGCCCTCAGGCACAGCCTTCCTGGCCAGATAGCACCAGGCAAAATTACTCAGAGTAGAGGCATTGGGCGCCATTTTAAAGAGAAATTCCAGCTCTTCGGCCCGATAGCCCGTCTCCTCCAAAAGCTCTCTCCTGGCTGCCTCCTCCGGGTCCTCTCCCGGCTCAATGGCTCCTGCGGGAAGCTCCCAGATCACCTCCTGGATTCCATGACGGTACTGGCGCTCTGCTATAAGCTCCCCCTCCTCCGTTACTGCCACAACTACTGCAAAATCATTGACACGATTTACATAAAACGGGGAAATGACCCTTCCGTCGGGCAGCTGGCAGGCACTGGCCTCCAGCTCCACCCAGCTGTCCTTATAAACCGTGGTCCGGGATAATGTTTTCCAATTCAGCGGGCGCGTCATATATATCTCCTCCTCCATTTGTGTATTCTCAGAATAATCAATGCCAGGAGAAATGTCAATGACGCAGCTCTTTATTTTTTTTTGCAAACATATGTTCTTTTTCTTCTTGACATATCCCCTCGGCCATGCTATCTTAAAATCAGAGTGTACACCCGATGAATGATAAGGGGGATTTATGCAATATTTTATACGGATTGATGAGACCGATATACTGGTAACAAGAGAAGTCTATAAGGCCTACTGCCGCGGCCAGCGCAAGGAACGGTATTTCCGGGAGTCCGACCTGCACAACCAGGTCTGTTCCTACGATGCCCTGGATACAGAAGATCACCGGGGCTGTGACCTGTTCTCAGATCCGGAGGCCCTGCCGGTAGAGGAAGCAGTCCAGAAGCATCTGGCGCTTATCAGTCTTTCGGCTGCCCTGGAACACCTTTCGCTGGAAGAATTGGAGACGATACGGAGAATCACTGCTACCGGCAGTCTCTGCGGCAGATCGCGAGAGATACAGGCACGCCTCTCACTACCCTTTCCTACCGGCACAGACGGATCCTTGAAAAGCTGCGCAGGGAGATGGAGACAGGAGAGGGAGGGGTTCTGTAAAAGAAGATTTTTATATTTTTTTAATCTTTATCAGAACATATGTTTGTTTTGTCGGATAAAAGGTATAAGAACATCATCATACAAAGGAGTGATTATACCTTATGCATACATTACTGTTAAATTATTTTTCTTCTCTGGTACGGATTCCTTATGTCAGGGAAGATGATTTTCAGAAGTTTTTTACAGAGGCAGAGAAAGACGGACAGCTTATATCTATGCTGGAAGAACGGCTTTTTCCTGTACTCCGCGAAGGAGCCGGGCGGCTTTTGTCCTACGGAGCCCAGGCCCCGGACAGGCTTCTGCCTTTTAAAGAAGCCATTTCCAGAAACTGTGAGCCTATGGAGCTTTATGTTCCGGCAGGAGCCGGTCTCACAGAACTGTTTTTATTCCTGGAGTCCCTGAGGCAGCTCTGCCTGACCCTTTTGGTCCTGGCAGAGGATAACGGATGGGACGAGCTTATCTCCTATCTGGAGCGTCTGTCCCTTTATACGGAGCTTCTGGAAGAGGGGCTGGACCAGGGCTTCCGGGATCTGTTTTTCCTCAGCGGCGCCCTTCAAAAATCGCCGGAGGAAGCCGCCCGCTATATCAGGGAGCTGGAAAGCAAGGAAGCACTCTGCCTGTGGAAGCAGTGCAGACAGATGCTCCTGTACTTCCTTCCGCCGGAAAGGAGGGATTGCCTGTGAATCTCGCCATTGCAACCAGAGACGAGGAGCTGTTTCTCCGTCTCTCCCAGGCAGCAGACCGGGCCTGCGCCCAAAGGCGGCTTTCCGGCGTGGAGCCCTATTCCTTCCGGCCGGTACAGCCCTCTGAACTTCTCCCGCTTGTATCTCCCGGAGACGGGGGCGAAAAGGAGTGGTGGCTTATCTTCCTTGATGCAGACAGCTACAGCGACTGGCTTACCTCCCTCCACAGCCTGACCGGGGCCGGCAGCCATGTGATGGTCTGTCTGGTAAGCCGGGACTACCAGACCGCCGCCCTCCTTCTGGGCCGCCGGATCCTTACAGGCATCGCAGGCTACATCCACCCGGAAAAGGACGATCTGGATCAGCAGTGCCTAAACCTTCTTACCTATCTGGGCCGCAGACTGGAACGCCTGGGTGATGTCCTTATGGTCCGCTCCCAAGGCCAGGAGCTTCGGATCCCTTACGGATACATCTACCTGATTGAAACAGAAAAAGGAAGTCATTTCTGCCGGATCCGGTACAAGGGCGGAAACAGCTGCTGTGTCCGAAGCTCCATCCGGGAGCTTCTGGGAAAGCTGGATCAGAGATTTAAGCTAGTGCGGGCCTCTACCATTGTCAATATGGAGCAGGTTGTGTCCATGGATCCCGCCTCCGGCGAGATCCGGCTTCCAGAAGGGCTATGGTGCTGCTGCGCCAGAAGGCTTAAGGGGGAGATTTTAAAGGGGTGATGGCAAAATCGGGGGAGAATCACGATCTCCCCCAACTGTCATCACCCCTTATCACTCCGCCTGTGGTCCCTCTCCAGCCGCAGCAGCCGGAACCGTTCTCCCTTCCGGTAGCCAAATCCCCTCAGCTTCTGGCTAAAACGGAACTTCATGATCGTCTGATCCCTGTACTGGGTATTCCGAAACCAGACATCCGCCAAAGAAGCCGGCGTATACTTCTTATACATCAGGCCATCGTCCAAAGCGATACTGTCCCAGGATTCATGAGCCGCCAGCTTATCCAAAGTGGCCACCAGTGAGGCATACTCCTCCTTTTCAAGGATCCTGCTCCCATATTCTCTTTCCAGAAAGCTGCAGTCCACCCTTGTTCCCCGGTAGCGGATCTTAAGCCGCGTATCCCCATCCAGCTCCAGCTGATCCCCCAGCGTTTCCGCCAGATACCGGAGACTGTAGATGGAATACACCTGATACTCCTGATCCTCCTTCCTAACTACCAGCCTCTGATCCTCATATTCCGGGCACCGGAAGGATATGAGGCCCTGGCCCTTCTCCGCCGCCTCTGCCACTGCCGTAGCAGACACATCCATTTCCCCCAGATAATACCCAATTCCATAATCATGAACCGGCGCCTCATCCCAGTAGGGCTCTGTCTCAATCTCCTTATCCAGCTGGATCCTCAGCCTTCTCAGGGCATCCGTACAGGGAATCCCCTTTAAATCCCCTACTGTAAGCTCTCCTGACACCCGGCACTTATAAAAATCCGCTGTTTTCCATATTTTTCCATTTTTACACTGATGGATCTGCTGAAAGCAAAGACTGTTTTCCTCCAGAGATTCCAGAAATGCCTCCATGCTCTGAAATTGCCCGTAAAGAGACTGCTCATTCAATAAAAAATCCACCCTACCACCCCAAAATAATATCAAGATCCTTTTCGATCTGGTCAAAGAGTCCGTCCTGCTGGTTCATCACATGGCCTTTTTCATCCAGCTTCACCGCCACCGGCCTGCAGAGCCTGGACTCATCCTGGCTGAAAAAATACACCGCCGCCTTCTCGCAGCTCAGCCAGTCACTGCTGATGCACCGGCGGAGCCCATTATAAATATGATCGCTGTGGGTCTCCATCACCACCTGAAGCCCCCTCTGAGCCAGAAATGCCAAAAAGCTTACAAATTCCGCCTGCCCCGAAGGGTGAAGGTGAATCCCGGGATTTTCAATGATCAGAATATCCCCCTTTCTGCAGGAAAGAGCCGCAATCACGATCTCCGCCAAATAGCTTACGCCGGTACCCACATTCTTCGGGCGGATCCTCCGCCCCAGGCGGTCATTTCCATAAAGGACCCGGACCAGCTCCGTTCCCTGGATCACCTCCGCCATCACCCGGTACCCCATAATCCGATCCAGCCAGTAATCTACCTGGCCTCCAAAAGTCAGCTTCGCTGTATCGTCAAACACAAAATCCGGCTCCTTAAGCCCCTCCATCCCATGCTCCGCCAGATAAGAAAACGCATACTCGCACCGGACGCCGATCTCATTGTCCCAGTCCAGAGACATTTCATAGGTATCCTGAACGCCTACACGGTCCGCAGCCAGATAAAGAATCCCCATCTCCTCCGGAAATGGCTCTCCCCAGCATTCCTCACGGCGCTCGCCGCTGATCCGCTTGCCGTAGGCAGACGAAGTGCCGTACTCCGCCTCCAGAACGATCTCCCTGCTTCCTACAATCCGGTTCCGCAGCTCCTCCACCCTTCCAAGGTTCATATAGGGCCCTGCAAAAGAGCTGGCACTGTTCTGATACAGGGCCAGAACCGCCTGGATCACCGTCGATTTCCCCGCTGAGTTCCGCCCCGCAAGAAGGGTAAAATTAGAAAACTCCAGCTCCGCCTCCTCAAAACACTTAAATCCCTGAATCCTGATACGATGAATCATACGATCTCCTTTACAAATCTGTCATAATCATCCTTTATGGCTCTATAACTGACCGGACTCTCCCGAAATGCCTCAAGGAAAGCCATATTCTCCATCACCGGGTCAAGCAGCCTTTTCCTATAGCCTTTCTCCAGCCACGCCAGATTATACAAAACCGATAAAAGACGTACCTGAGGCTCCTTTCCCTTATCCTTTAAAAGGAGCTGCTCCGAATCCTGCCATTCCACTAGGCGCTCCGTCGCCGACACCAGAAAGCCCTCAGCTCTCCCATACTGCTCCTCCCTGGCCCGGTCAAGCCATACCATCGTATGATCCAGAAGCTGCTGCAGTCCCAGATCCTCCTCCTGCTCCAGCTGAATATCTCCCCGCAGGACAAGGGCCGTCATCAGAATACGCAGGATCGTATACTGGCGGTTCAGATCCTTCCCGCTTAAAAACTCCGGCTTCCTCCGGTACATCCTGGCCGATGCCCCAGAAAGCCGCTCCGCCGCCTGCCTGCCGTAGAGCCCATTTCGGATTCCCTGCTCCCTGCTGAAATTCCATTTCTCCATCAGGAGGCCCGCCTCCATATGGAGATACCTGGGCGTAGAATAATCAATCACCCGAAACTCCAGCCTGTGATCCCCAAGAACAGCCGCAAGCCCCGGCTCCCTGGCCCCAAGCTCCCCTGCACTGCAGCCGGAAAGGCCCGGGTACCCCTCTATATCCCCCGAACCAAACCGTCCGTCCATAAAAAGAAACAGCGCCTTCAGCCAATCCCCCGTATCCAGCACCAGAAGGCTGCCATCCTGCCGCTCCGACACATACACCGCCGGCAGCTCCAGCCCCATAAACACAGCCCTCATCATCCCCGCCTGCTTCTGCCTGCGTGTTTTCATGGAAAAAAGAGGCGCCTCCGGAAAAATAAGGCGCCCCTGGGCATACAGTTCATATGCCTGGCTGATGGTGCAGGGTTTTGTATATAGGTCGATGTGAGGGGGGTGTGAGTGGTTCATGTGGGACCTCGCTTTTTTGGGGGAATGTGGGGTTATTATAACAGAGGGGGCAAATCTCGCCCCCCTGCTTTCTATAACAATTATCCTACTACGACTCCGATTACTTCCATGCCAATATTATTTGCCAGCTCCAGTTCCTGCTGTATGGATGAATATTTTGATACTGCCTTCTCTTCTACCAAAATAATTCCTTCACACTCTGCCATCATCCGGCGTGCCGATGCGCAGGATATTATATCACCAGCCATGCAAACTGCAAGCGCCGGCATATCCTGTTCCAATTGCTTCCTGACCTTTTCCATAAGTTCTTCTGAAGCCATTCCTGTTATAAATACATTCTGTTTTTTACCAATATAATTTTTTACATTGGTAGAAATCATTTCCAGTACCGCTTCTTCTGGCCAGTTTTTATCATCACCTGCCAGGCGGTGAAGCCATCTGTCCACAAATCCAAGCGCCCGTGTTTCTGCTTTTCCAGAAAACGTTCCCAGCACTTTTAAGCCAAACCGTGTTTTAATTTCTTTATCAGAAGCAACTTTATCATTTAAGATATAAGCAGCGCATACAATTGCTGCAACAACAAAACCGCCTGCAATAAATCCGATTACCGCATACTTAATAACATCTGTTGCTCCCTGATCCACTGCTTCATCTGCTTTCGGTAAAGATAAGTCCTTGAAACGTGCCTCAAAATCGGTCAAATTATTCTTCAGAGTATTAATGTTCCCTCTTACCTTCTGCTGAAGATCCAGCAGCCCTGTATCGATCACTTCACCAGAAAATGAATTTGTAACCGTCAGCTCATGCTTTCCAATACTTTCAGATAATTCTGCCCGAATCCCATTAAGTTCATCCAAAACAGCAGAAAGAATCCCTTCTGTCATCTGGCTGTCTGTACCAATTACTTTAATATACAGCATTCCTGTCTCCTGCTTCAGATTCAATGCTGTATCATATACTTCGTCCTTCCCCGACTTTGTGGTGACTGATACAAGTTCTTTCAAATAACGTGGTTCCATCCCATATTCTTTTGAAAGATCATTCATATATTCTCCATTGAGCAAAGAATACTGATATGCCGATAACAGAGAATCTATCACACTGGCTTCTGTCAGCCCAGACTGGATGAATACTTCTGCTGTAGATACAGTCTCATTATATGGATTGATCTGCATCCGAGGTGCTTCTAACACATAAAGATTCTGCTCCTCTATACTCAGACGAAGATTTTCTATTGTTTTTTCGAGAGCCGCCTGTTCGCCGTTATATGCTTCTATTTCTTCTTCATAATTTGTTTCAATTTCTGCCGGGGCCTTATCAGTGTTAATCCTCCACCCCTTATAACCGCCAAATACGACTGCTCCAAAAACAGCTGCTAATAAAAGCATTCTCCATCTATATAAGATAGCAAAAAACAAATCTTTCAGGTCTATTTCCTGTTCATAGTTTTCAGTATACATCCCTTATCTCCTTCATATATTATCGTGAACCTTTTCCTGTCAAAACAACCTTTATGGTCAAAAGCAGGATCTTTATGTCCTTCAGTATACTCCAATCATCAATATACTGCATATCTAAATGAACCACTTCATCAAAGTCTTTAATATCGCTTCGCCCGCTGATCTGCCATAATCCTGTCAGTCCTGGAGTCATGCTGAGCCGGCATTTATGTTTTGCTTCGTATCGCTCAAACTCATCTACTGTAGGGGGGCGGGTCCCAACAAGACTCATATCTCCCCGCAGCACATTAAAAAACTGCGGCAGCTCATCAATACTTGTCTTGCGTATAAATCGTCCGACCTTTGTAATACGAGGATCATTTTCCATCTTAAACATCAGGCCATGAACCTCATTCTTTTCCATAAGGTCTTTTTTCCTCTGCTCTGCATCCTGATACATGGAACGAAATTTATAAAAAGTAAAACGGCGTCCATTTTTACCTATACGAGTCTGTCCAAAAAAAACCGGACCAGGAGACTCCAGCTTGATAGCCGGCGCCACAAAAATCGTCGCTATTGCCAGAAGCACCATTCCTACCAGACTGCCTGCTATATCAAGCATACGCTTTAAAACCATTCCTCTGGTAGATATAATATTCCTTGCAAACGTAACTACCGCGTACTTTCCTACCCGATTCAACACCTTATTTCCGTGATCCAGCAGATCAAAGGTATCGATATTAACATCTACAATAATCCCCATCTGTTCCATATCAGATACCCAGGTTTTCAAAACATGGGATGGTACTGTTCCTGCATGGGAAATAAATACTTCATCAATATCATTGTGAATTACATAATCAATGAAGGTATCTGGAGAAGCAACAACCGGATACCCCATAAACTGCTCTCCCGTCAAATCCTTATCCAAAAAAACCACACCTGTAAGAATTCGATTCCATTCCTTATATTCAATCAGATTACTGATAACGGCTCCCGCCCGATCAGACTCATCTACTAAAAGCATACGGCTGCTGTACCGGCTTTTTTTATAAATATTTACCATATACTGTTTAAAGCAGATCCGAACCCCATAAGTAAGGATCAGATTAATCAGAATAAAATATCCAAAAGCCAGCCTGGACAGAGCATCCGTCCGATGAATCAAATACAAAAATGCAATCCATATAATTGAAAATACAGTTTCCTGCCTTATCACACTAACCAGTTCTTCAAAAAAACCTCTTCGGAAAAAATGATGATTAAAATCTGTAAATAAATTGATCAAAACATATAACAGACACAAAAAGCTGATCTGCCAGATCTGGTCTCCATGACGCCCCGTTCCCCAAAAGCGTTCAAAACGCAGCCAAAACGCAATCCCAAAGCTACAGAAAATACAGAACATATCCAGCATCCAGATCAGCATGGTTTCAATGTTCTTCCTCTTTTGATACATTGAACTACACTCCTTAAATTATCAATAGCAATGTGAACATTATAGCACAATTCTTTTAAAAAAACCTTACTCTTCCTTTAATTTTTAAGTTTTTATATAATATATATACTAAACTCAAGGAGGAACTTACATGAAATTTCATTATGAACACCAAAAAGTATTAATTAACCAATTCCTTTCAACGATTTCTATTGAAAGGAATCTTTCTTCAAAAACTTTATGTGCATATCGCTATGATCTGCTAAGCATGACCGATTGGTTAGTAGAACAAAATCAACAGGTATTTAATTCCAATTCCCTTCTGGATTACTTCAATTTTCTCCAGAACATTACAAACTTGAAGCCTCGTTCCATATACAGAAAAAGAATCTCTATTCGGCAATTCTGTAACTATCTGCTCCGTGAAAAATACTCTGACGAAATTTTCATTCACTTTTCCCCACGAAATTTTCAACTTCCAAAAAATCTTCCCCGCACTCTCACCAAACCAGAAATCACTGCTCTGATCCGTTCCACGGAATATGAATATAATTCCCTGACCACCCCTTACCGGCAAACCATCTGCCAGCGGGATATGATTATTATCGAACTGCTCTTTTGTCTTGGATTAAGGATCAGCGAAATTTCAAATCTTCATCTTGAAGACTTTGATGTTTCCTCTCAAAGCCTCCTGATCCACGGAAAAAGAAACAAGGAACGCATCCTTTATATTCCCTCTCCTGCAGTTGTACAAAAACTTAACCTATGGCTTTCCGTTCGCTGCTGCCTCAATCCATCCACAAACCACATATTTATAAACCGTTATGGCCGCCAGCTTTCCATCTACGGTATCGAAAAAATATTTTCCAAATACAAACATCTTGCACACATCAATCCAAACGCAACTCCTCATTATCTCCGCCACAGCTTCGCCAGCCATCTCCTTAATAATGGCGCGAATCTCAGAGATATTCAGGAACTCCTGGGGCATTCCAGTATAGCCACTACTCAAATATATACCGAAGTTAGTCTTGAGCGGAAAAAAGAAGTTATGGTGAGGTTTAATGAGAGGAATTTTATAGAATAAGAATATTGGTTTTAAGAGAAAAGCCATCTGTCTTCTATGAAAGACGGGTGGCTTTTGGGTGGGTTAGGAAGGTTAAAATAATAGCGATTATTTGGAGGTTGGAGTGGTGGTAGAGCCACTTATGTCTATTTGATGAAAATTAAAGAGAAATGAATGGCTAGCCTGAATTTTTAGTGGATTGGGAAAACGGTATAGTGACCGAAAAACTCATGAAAATGGGTTGAGAAAGACGTTTTGGTGTAGAAGAGTTTGTATAGTGATTTCTTTATTATAAAGCGAAAGTCTGATGGATTAAGCGGAGATTCTCCTATTGTAAATATAAAGCGAAAGTCATGACGTGAAAGATGATGTCCATACGGCGGAAAGCCTGGTTTTATCAGTATTTTTGAGGAATGTTCGTTACATAATAGCAGGTTGCTTCAAACAGAAAACGTTGCATCGTGAGCGTCATTTTCCAATTGCTATGTACAAAAGGTGTTTATCCAAATGGGATCATTGAAGCTAATTGAGGTCAATAAAGTATTGAACATTTGAGGTGTCTGTCCAAAATGGAATAGTTGATGGGTGGATAGTAAGAATGAATATTTCTGGTATTGATTAACTAGATTTTTGTATCTCCTAGATTGGACAGACATGATCTGAGAAATGCACTAAATGATTTGCTAGGCAGAAATGTTACTGTGGAAGTCATGAAGATGTTACGAATACTGGAATGATTTTCCACTGTGATTCCGATTATAGAAAATATTTCGGCTCTGCCAGACGAAAAGAGGAAGTACGTTATGGATAAGAAGTGTATGATTGCTGTAGCTGGAACCGGATATGTGGACTTGTCTATTGCCACACTGCTGTCTCTGCATCATAAGGTTTATGCTGTGGATATTGTTCCGGCAAAGGTGGATATGGTGAACCAGCACAAATCACCGATTCAGGATGAATATATCGAAAATATCTGGCAGAGAAGGATTTGGATTTAACCGCAACGCTTGACGCAGAGATGGCGTATAGTGTTGCGGATTTTGTTGTAATAGCAACACCGACCAACTATGACTCGGGTACACAACATTTTGATACAAGTGCCGTTGAGAATGTAATTGATTTAGTTATGAAATATAACCAGAATACCATTATGGTCATTAAAAGTACCATTCCCGTTGGCTATACAAAGAGCATCCGAGAAAAGACAGGTAGCAAGAATATCCTATTCAGTCCAGAGTTTTTAAGAGAGTCAAAAGCATTATACGAAAATTTGTATCCGTCAAGAATCATTTTGGGCACTGATATGGAAGATAAACAGCTGGTTAAGGCTGCGCATATTTTCGCAACATTGCTCCAGGAAGGCGCCATCAAGGAGAACACCGACACACTGTTTATTTGCTTTACAGAAGCTGAGGCCGTCAAGCTGTTTACCAATACCTACCTTGCACTTCGTGTTGCGTACTTCAATGAATTTGATACCTATGCTGAAATGAAAGAACTTAACACAGGAGATTATTATGGGGAGGGGGTGGATGCATGTATTGGAGATTTCTATAACAATCCCAGTTTTGGCTATGGCGTATATTGCCTGCCAAAGGATACTAAGCAATTATTAGCCAACTATGCTGTTGTTTCAGAAAATCTGACCGTGTGCTAAAACTGGCTGGATATTACGACTATTTCAACAGTGGTGACTAGAGTACGGATAAAGAAAAGGAGTGCGTAATCGGTGAGTATCGGCTGACAATGAAAGTCAATTCTGATAACTTCCGTCAAAGCGGTATTTAGGGTGTTATGAAGCGGATTAAGGCAAAGGGTGCTACGGTAGTGATCTACGACTGACGCTGGAAGACGGCAGTACCTTTTTTTGATCGGTTGTTATGGATGATTTGGATGAGTTCAAGAAACAGAGCCAGGTCATTATTGCTAATCGGTATGACAAGTGCCTGGATAAGGTGAAAGAGACGGTTTATACAAGGGCTATATTCCAGAGGGATTAAAAAGAAAGTTTGAAGTAAGAGAATCCGACTTACTTTTGAGGAGAGAAGTTTTATGTCAAGTATCGAAGTACAGCATGTATTTCTGGTGGGGGCAAAATCTCTTGGAGCTTATGGTGGATATGAGACATTTATCAATAAGCTGACAGAATACCATCAGAATAATAAAAAAATAAAATATCATGTAGCGTGCAAGGCTAACGGCGATGGCAGTATGGATCCAAATAAAACTGAAGGTGCAAAAATTATTTCTAAAAATAAATTCATTTATCATAATGCAGAGTGCTTTAGAATCCATGTGCCAAAAAAACTTGGATCAGCACAGGCAATCTACTATGATATAGCAGCGTTAAAAGAAAGTTGCAAGATAATCCGAAAGCAGAGAATCCGTGATCCTATAGTATATATCATGGCTTGTCGTATCGGACCATTCATGAAGTATTTTTATAAGGAAATCCACAAGCTGGGTGGACGAGTATTTTTGAATCCTGACGGTCACGAGTGGATGAGAGCTAAGTGGAGTAAACCGGTACAGAAGTACTGGAAAGTATCTGAGCAGATGATGGTAAAATGGTCTGATCTGGTGATTTGCGATTCTAAGACAATTGAGAAGTATATACATGAATGTTACGACAAAAAAGGATGTAAGGGACAAGATCCCAAAACTACGTTTATTGCATATGGAACTGAAACAAGAAAAAGTAAATTGGCTGACAACAATGAAATTTTACTTTCTTGGTATAAATCTAAAGGATTGAAAGCGCATGAATACTACTTGGTTGTAGGACGTTTTGTACCGGAAAATAATTATGAGACCATGATTCGGGAGTTTATGCAGAGTAAGACCAAAAAGGATTTTGCAATTATCACAAATGTGAATGAAAAGTTCTTAGATGAATTGGAGAGCAAACTGGATTTTCGCTCTGATAATAGAATTAAATTTGTAGGAACTGTTTATAATCAGGAACTTCTCATGAAGATTCGCGAAAACGCTTATGGATATTTTCATGGACATGAGGTCGGAGGCACTAATCCTAGCCTTCTCGAGGCATTAAGTAGTACTGATTTAAATTTTTTATTAGACGTTGGCTTTAATCGAGAAGTTGCAGAAAATGCTGCCGTGTACTGGAGTAAAAAGTTAGGTAGTTTGGCTAGCTTGATTGAGTGGGCTGAAAATATAACTGAAAAAAAGAAATCCGAATATGGTGGCAAGGCTAAACAGAGAGTCAAGGATATATATAGTTGGCAGAATATTTGTGATAAATATGCAGAAGAGTTTTTAAGATAGTTAACTCAAATTGTATAATTTCGTTTACGATGCAAATTTGCAAGCCATCTTCTGATGAAAATATCATTGTATGAAGTTATATTAGAATATTTGTATAAAGGGAAGATAGATAATATGCAGAAAGCAATAATCAGAAAATGCGCATACAAAATTTTTTCGAAGGATCCGGAAAAATTATATAAAATAATAAAAAAATATGATGTGGTTTCATTTGATATATTTGATACACTAATTAAAAGAAATACTGAAACTCCAGAAGATGTCTTTAAAGTAGTAGCATTATTAAGCGACAAAAAGTTTAGTAATTTTCCAGATTCAAGAATTCGAGCAGAACAATTAGCGAGGCGAGAGGCTGAGAATGGCGAGGTTACTTTGACAGAAATATATGAGAAACTTATAGAATTTTCAGCGAGCGAACGATCGGAGTTAATGAATCTTGAGATAGAAGTAGAGAAGAAATTATGTTGCGCATATTTTCCTATGCAAAAAATATATAACTGGTGTAAAAAAAATAACAAGATAATATTGTTGATATCGGATATGTATTTAAATACTTCAATTATATCTGAAATACTAAAAAAAAGCGGCTATGATCCTTCGGACAGATTATATATTTCGTGTGAATATAAAAAAAGTAAAGCAGCAGGGGAAATTTATGATGAAATAAAAAAAGAGTTGAAAGGTAAGGCTTGGATACATATTGGGGATTCAATTAGAGGGGATTTTCTGATGGCAAGAAAGCACGGAATTTCCTCACAATTAATTGCGCGCGATCTTCTATCTCCTAAATATTAT
The DNA here is from genome assembly GCA_900549235.1 of uncultured Clostridium sp. Taxonomy (GTDB): domain Bacteria; phylum Bacillota; class Clostridia; order Lachnospirales; family Lachnospiraceae; genus Enterocloster. The sequence continues at coordinate 86,299 of URNT01000013.1, forward strand.
TTTAATAATCCGGATTGCTCAAAGAATGGGCTATTATTTAGAGGATACTTGAAAAGTTTTATTCAAAATCATGAAAGAAAAGAGCTGAATGATTTTGAAAAAATAGGGTATGAAATATTAGGTCCATTACTTACTGGATTTTGTGTATGGTTGAATAAACAGTTATCTGGAAAGCGTTATGACAGCGTTTTGTTTTTGGCGCGAGATGCTAAAATTATACTAGAATGTTATAAAAAACTATTTGGAAATAGTTTAAATAATATATATTTCTATATTTCTCGAAAAGCAGCAATAGCTACTTCTGTAGATTTGCTTTCAGAGTATCAGGAATTACATGACTTATTATTGGCTAAAGATTCAGCAAATATAGGAGATTTATGTAATGCGTTAAATATCAAAGGGAATAATTTGAATCAATTTTTAAAGGAAAGTAAAGTCGATTTAAAGCTACAAGTAAATTCTGATAAAAACTTTGATGGAGAGGCTCTTTTAGTAAATGCAAAAAAATATGCAAACTGTGATTCGGAAAACCAGAGAAATCTACTTTTAGCATATTTAAAAAATGAAAATGTAATTGACAATTTTGCAATAGTTGATTTGGGGTGGGAAGGTCGTACACAATGGGTTTTGAAGAAAATTTTACCAAACAGTATTATTGACGGGTATTATATTGGAACAATAACAAAATGTGAGAATTTGATAAATTCTATAAATATGAATTCATATTTAGGAAAAATGAAAAGCACAGATTATTATGCGAGAGTTATTATGGAGAGTATCGCATTGTTTGAAAGTCTTTTCTTGACAAATGAAGGTACTACCATAGGGTATAGACTCGATAGTACAACTCATAAAACTGTTCCAATACAAGCTCAACCAGATCAAGAAGATGAGAATAGAGTGAAAATTGAACAATTACAGATGGGAGCGATGCAATTTATAAATGATATAAAAGAAGATAAGATGTTTTTAGAATATAAATGGGATGCAGATGTTATTTTGGGTTTGTCAAGTTTTTTGTGTAAGTTTTAAGAAAAATTTTTGGGGAGGGAGAAC
>URNT01000014.1 GCA_900549235.1 uncultured Clostridium sp.
TATCATTTTGGTGCAAGCGTAATTTACGAGTAACGTAGCAATATTTTGCGCTTACGACACATTATCTCATTCAAAACAATCCGGCATTTTCAGAACCGTCGGTTGTAATGCTGGAGCAAATCCGCACGATTGATAAGAAGCGGATTGAAGGTTACCTGGGAAAAGCAACCCAGAGTGAAATGCTTGGTATTGATAAAGCGTTGCTTGCCAGTGTCGCATTACAGCATTTTTGCAGAGATTTGTCAAAAAACAGTGATGCATTACCTGCCAATCCTTAAGCATAATTCAACTTGTGAAAGCGTAGGCTTGTGGTAAGGAAATGAAGGTGGTGTATAGCGTGAATTTGGAAAATATGAAGGATGTGGACATCCGTACAGTGGACAAATCTTCGTTATCCGAGCTGCGTGACATTAAGATAAAGAAAACCGCAGAGAACCGTTTGGATGTCGAAGATCTGCAAAGACAGACACCGAATTTCTACTGTTTTCGGGTGGGAGAAATAGCGGTTGAGTTCGATTATGCAAGGAACGGAAGGTCGGTAAACGACCTGTTTTCGTTAATGGTTCAGGCGAGCCTGTGACATCATTGTGTAAATAAGGCATGGCGGGTATATTATAAGTGAACCTGTCAGAAAGGTGGCGGACCGACTACCCCTCGGTCTGCCATCGCTTATAATAGCCCCCTTTGATAATAACCAAAGGAGTGGATGATTATGACAAAGAAACCTTTGAAAAAGGTGTATCATGCCTCCATTTACCTGAGATTATCAAAGGAAGATGGAGATGTGACAAGCGGCTCTAAAAATGAGAGCAACAGTATATCAAACCAGAAAAGTCTGGTTATGGATTATTTGAAGGACAAGCATGATATTCAGGTAGTTTCCATTCGGGAAGATGACGGATACAGCGGCGTTGATTTTAACCGTCCGGGCTTTCAGCTTATGCTGGAGGACATAAAGAAAGGAATCATTGACTGTATCATTGTCAAAGATTTATCCCGGTTCGGTCGAAACTATATTGAGGTTGGACGTTATCTGGAGAAGCTGTTCCCCATGCTGGGTGTCAGATTCATTGCTGTGAATGACAATTATGACAGTCTGGAAGTGGATACGGCACATGATATTGTAATGCCGTTTAAGAACCTGATTAACGATTCTTACTGCCGGGATCTCTCAGTCAAAATCAGAAGCCATCTGGCAGTCAAACGCAAAAACGGCGAATTTATTGGAGCATTTGCCTGTTACGGATACTTAAAAGATCCGGAAAACAAGAACCATCTTGTGATTGATACATACGCCGGACCGGTGGTGCAGGATATTTTCCGTATGAAAATCAATGGATACAGTCAGTATAAAATTGCGGATACCCTCAATGAACAGGGAATCCTCTCCCCCATGGAATATAAACGAAGCATTGGCGTTCATTTTGAGACATCTTTTAAGGTAAATACCAAAGCCCTCTGGAGTGCCAAGGCAGTTTCCAGAATATTGACGAACGAAGTTTATACCGGCGTATTGGTGCAGGGCAAACAGACTACGCCGAACCATAAGGTAAAAGTGCGTCAGGCAGTTGAGGAAAAAGATTGGATCAGAGTGGAAAATGCCCATGCCCCGCTGATTGATCCCTGCCTGTTTGAGATTGTACAGACGCTTCTGGAACGGGATACCCGCACTTCTCCAAAGGCTGATTCGGTCTTTCCCCTCTCCGGTCTTTTGTACTGCGGAGACTGTGGACAGCCCATGGTACGAAAAACAACCACCTATTCCCTGAAAGGTGCCGGAGATTTTCAACCTCAGAAATATTCTTACTTTGTCTGCCAGGGACAGAGCAAAGACAAAGCCTGCTCATGGCACAGGATAAGAGAAAAAGAACTTCTGGACACGGTTCTTCTGGCAGTCAATCATCATGTGAAAAATGTGCTGAATACGGAAAAAGCTCTAAAAGATATTGATACTGCCCCGTCCGTGCAGTTCCTGATCCAGAAGTATGAAAGCCATATTGAAAAAAAGGAAACAGAGCTTAAAAAGGCAGAAAAACTGAAGGTTGGAATTTACGAGGACCTGAAAGACGGACTGCTGGACAAAGCTGAATATCTGAAACTGAAACAGGAATTTGACAGTCGGATTGAAAATGCTTCTGAAGCGATCCGGAGTCTCCGCCAGGAAATATCGGCATTGCAGGAAAATCATTCTGAGCATTATGCCTGGATGGATTATTTCAAGGAGTTTGGAGAATTGCAGGAGCTTACACGCTGGGCGGCAGCCATTACTATCAACCGTATTTTGATATTCGAAGATAACCGTATCAAAATCGTGTTTAACTTTGAAGATGCTTTTATGCAGGCACAGGAGCTTTTAAGAGAACTGGAGGGAAAGGAAGGAGCGTAAGATATGGCACGAAAGAAAAGATTAAATACAGCGGCTGTACTGGGAGCTGAATGTGCTTCTGTTTCGGGAATAACGGAAGATTCAGGTTCGGGCTTTTGCACAGCGGCATATGTCCGGTTGTCTGTAGAGGACAGCGGAAAGATTGACGGTTACAGTCTGCAAAATCAGGAGGACTTACTTCTGTCCTTTATCAATGAACACAAAGATCTGCATCTCTATAAGATGTATGTAGATAATGGATTCACAGGAACAAAATTTGAACGTCCTGCTTTTGAAGAAATGATGGAGGATATGAAACAGGGGCGGATCAACTGCATTGTTGTAAAGGATTTGTCCCGCCTGGGACGAAACTATCTGGAGGCAGGCAATTATCTGGAACAGATTTTCCCGTTTTTCAAGATTCGCTTTATCTCAATCACAGACGGTTATGACAGCTTCTCTCCTGATTTTACGGATGAAGCACTGATGATTCCTCTAAAAAATATCATCAATGAGGGATATGCGAAAGACATTTCCCTGAAGGTATCATCCTCCATAGCGACGAGGAAAAAACAGGGAAAGTTCATGGGGAAATATCCTCCTTACGGATACTTGAAAGATCCGGCGGATAAAAACCATCTGATTGTAGATCCGGAAACAAGCCCCGTTGTTCAGAGAATTTTCCAGCTGCGTTCCGAAGGGACTGCATTAGGAGCCATTGCCAAGATTCTGAATGGGGAACAGATTTCTTCCCCGACATGTTACCTTCTGGAAAAAGGAATTTCCAAAGAAAGCCGTTTTGCTGAGTCGTTCTGGGACAGAAATATTGTCCGCCGTATTTTAAAGAACCGGGTTTATCTGGGAATGATCGTGTACGGCAAAGAAGAAACTTCCTTTGCAAAAGGCATCAAACGGCATATCATACCGGAAACAGACTGGCAGGTAGCTCAGGGAAGCCATGAACCGATTATCGAAGAAGAACTGTTTTACAGCGTTCAGGAACTCTTGGAACAAAGCAAAAAGGAATTTTATGAAAAAACAGGGATCAATGAGGACTATCAGCCGGAAAATCTGTTCCGTGGCATTATAAAATGTGCCGATTGTGGTCGGGCGATGAAAATGAGCAAGTTTGTGAGAACAACCAAATCCGGCGAAAAGAGTTATAGTGCAGTCTACGAATGCGGACGGCATAAAAATTTATATGATTACTCCTGCCCTCAAAAAAGTATTCATAAGAAAGACTTGGATCGATCTGTGGAAGAAGCAATTCGCTATCATATCCAGTTGTTTCTGAATACAGAACAGGTCATTGCAGAACTGAATAAGAAAGCAACGGTCAGACAGTCAGCCGCCAATCATCAGGATATGATCAAGCAGAAACAGCGTAGAATCGTAAAGGTTGAGCAGATGTCCTGCGGCATATATGAAGATTATCAGGATGGACTTCTGAATGAAACAGAATATCTGACCTTAAGAAAGAATTATTCGGAAGAAGTTCTTACACTAACTGAGGAAATTGAACATTTGTTGCAGGAACAGGTTCTATATGAGGAAGAATTTCATGTTTCCGGTTCCCTTTCGGAAATCGTTTATCAGTACAAAGAGTTTCCGGTGCTGACTCGTGAAATCATTGAGGCATTTATTGCAGAAGTTCAGGTACATACAGACAGCAGGCTGACCATCCGCTTCCGCTTTGAGGACGAATTTGAGAAATTGCAGCAACTTGCAGAAGTGCGAAAGGGGGCGTAACTCATGGAAAACAAACCTTATGTTGTGGCACTTTACACTCGAATGTCCAAGGAAGATGATGATGTTGGGCTTTATGGAAACAAAGAAGAAAGCAACAGCATTACCAATCAGCATATGCTTCTGTATGAGTATCTCAAAACACATCCGGAATTTCAGGGATATGAAGTGAAGGAGTTTTGTGATGACGGTTTCAGCGGTAAACGTATAGACCGGCCGCAGTTCAATGAAATGCTGGATCTTGTGCGAAAGGGGGAAATCAACTGTATTATTGTGAAAGACTTTTCCCGCTTTTGCAGGGACTATATTGAAATCGGGAACTATCTGGAACAGCTCTTTCCGTTCCTGGGCATCCGTTTCATAGCAGTCACAGACAACTATGACAGCAAAGACAGCGGAACTGAAACTGCCGGTCTGGAAGTGGCGTTTAAGAATTTCATTGCTGACTTTTACAGCAGAGATACTTCCAAGAAGCTTCGCAGTACCCACAGTGAAATGGCAAGGGAAGGAAAATTTGCCAGTGCAAATGCCCCCTACGGCTATCTGAAATCCCCGGAGGACAAGCACAAACTGATTGTGGATGAAGAAGCCGCCCCGGTGGTCAGAAAGATTTTTGAACTGAAACTTGCCGGTCTGTCTGCTCTGAAAATCACAAAGATGCTGAATGAATCCGGAGTTCCCTCTCCGGCACAGTACGCACTTCAGAAAAAACGGGGAATGGACTGGAGAAGAAAAAACAGCATTTCCGGTTGGGATTCCACAAAAGTAGTCGGTATTCTGAAGGATGAACGCTATGCCGGAAACATGGTTTCTCTCAAGCGGACGCTGAAAGGAATTTACGGCAAGGATACGCCGGTCGAGAAAGAAAACTGGATCAGGGTTGAGAATACCCATGAAGGGATTGTATCTTATGAAGATTTTCTCAGGGTACAGGAAACCTTCAAGGTATATCAGAAGCGACAGCCAAAGGAAATTGACCGCACCAATGCGTTTGAGTGTGCTCATTGTGGCAGAAAGCTGTCATACAGCAAAGACCGCAAGAAGCTGATCTGCCGATATGGAGAAGTCAATCCCCAGGCGGTATGCAGCAATGCAGCCTACTCTGACAAGAAACTGCGGGGAGCAGTCATGGCGGCTTTACAGTGGCATTTTGAACAGTTCCTTCATTGGGAGGAACTTCAAAAGACGCAGCAGGAAAAAGAAGAAGCTGACCTTGACACCTCTCTGTATGAACGATCAATCGCAAACCTTGAGAAAAAGAAAACCTGCCTTTATGAGAAATACCGGGAAGGTGATCTCACAAGGGACGAGTATATGAAACAGCGAAGTAAAATCAATACAGAAGTTGAGGAATTGCAAAGCAAAGTTCAGGCGATTGAGGCAAGGCGTATGATAAAGAAGAATGGCAATGCAAGAGTTGACCTTCTATCTGAACTGATTCATCAGTATCAGGATGTGAAAACCTTTACCAAGGAGCTGGAACGCATTTTCGTGGAACAAGTTCTGGTGTACGATGCAGAGCATATCAAAATCAAATGGAAGTTTGATGATGTGTTTGCGGCATTGCTGGGAAATGAGTAATCTCCCGATGGGGATTGCTCAGCCCACTATATTTTTTGTTCCTAACTTGACACCAGCAGACGTCACCGACCGCCTAGAGCACGTCAATCCTTCCCTGGCCGCCAAAGCCCGCGTCGTTTTAGATGTGAACAAGTCTGAACGCCATATCCGCGGCGGACTGGCGACCAGAGAGAAGTACCAGCACAGGCTGGCGATCTGCAGTAAGGAAGAAGAATAGAAGATGATAAGCCCGACAAAAGCGGCAGCATCCTTATCAATGAGGAGGCTGCCGCTTGCCTGTTATAATCCGCTTTTCCCGCCCGCCCCCAAAAAAACACCACAAAAAAACTCCCTCTTGACATATGTCCGAAATCGGATATAATAAAAATGTACGAAATCGGACAAGGAGGCGAATGGATGCACTGTTTAAAAGCGGCAGAATATATCTATCTGGAAGGTGAGATCAATTCCTTTTACCATGAAGCGGCGGTGAAGATGGGGGTTTCAGATAGTGTGATGAATATTTTATATGTTATTTGTGAGAAGGGAGACCGGTGCCTTCAAAGCGAAATAAGCAAGCTGACCGGTATCAGCCGGCAGACGATCAATTCCGCGATCCGAAAGCTGGAAAAGGACGGAATTGTGTACCTTGAGCAGGGGCAGGGGAGAAATACGATTGTCTGTCTGACTGAACAGGGAAAAACATACGCGGCAGAGAAGATTTACCCGTTGTTTGAGATCGAGAATAAAATTTGGAATGAGTGGACAGCCGAAGAGCAGCAGCAGTATTTAGCGCTTACGAGAAAATATCGTGACGGATTGAAAAAATACATGAATATGTATTAAAGGCAGGCTGTCCTTTAAGGAGAACAGCAATGAACAGAGAGAATAAGAGAAAACAATTTGAAAAAGGCTACTATAAAATCCATAGATGTAATGACAGCTTTACCTGTAAGGTATGCGGAAGGCCGGTTGTATCAGCCGGAGCGGGAAGCGGCCACCGCAATCACTGCCCCAACTGCCTCAGCAGCCTGCATCTGGACATAGAACCGGGAGACAGGGAAGCCGACTGCGGCGGGATCATGGATCCAGTGGGCGTATGGGTGCGTAAAAATGGAGAATGGGCGGTGATCCACCGGTGCCGCAGATGCGGGCATTTAAGCTCAAACCGGGTAGCAGCGGACGATAATCCCATGAAGCTGATGTCGATTGCCATGAGACCCCTGTCCCAGCCGCCATTTCCCTTAGAACGCATTGAAGAAATGACAGCCTTGATGGGCGGAGACGGCAGACTGATTTAATATTGACTTTCCCTCAGCCTAAGGTATATATTTACATCAATGCAAACAGATTTGAGGTGAGTATATGAAACACGAATACGAAGAAAAAGCAAGGGTATTCAAAGCCTTATCTGATGAACGCCGGCTCCGCATTTTAGAGCTGCTGCATCAGGGTGAAAAATGCACCTGCGTATTGACAGAGGAGATCGGTATGCCCCAGTCATCCCTTTCCTATCATATGAAGATCCTCTGTGAAGCCGGGCTTGTAGCAGGACGTGAGGATGGAAAGTGGACTCATTACCAGATCAGCAGACAGGGCGGTGAAATGGCCTTTGCCATGCTGAGGGAGATCCTTGGCGTAAAGGATGAAGCAGCTGCGGCTGATAAGACTTATATTAGCGGAGGGAGATAGATTATGAACGCAGATTTTATCATACAAGGCGGCAGAGTCATAGATCCGACCTCTGGCATAGATGAGGTAAGGGACATTGTGGTGTCAAACACTAAAATCATAGACCCCCAGGGAGAAATGGTTGAATGCAGCCATATTATTGATGCTTCCGGCTGTATTGTAACTCCCGGGCTGATCGATTTTCATACACATGTATTTTATGAAGGCAGCGGAACCTGCCTGCGGCCGGATCTTATGATCGCCCAGGGGACAACGGCTGCGGTAGACGCGGGGACCGCGGGAACGGTGACCTATGAGGCCTTTTATAAAACAGTGATTGCCCAGTCTGCCATCAGGATTAAAAGCTTTCTCACCACCTATTCGGGAGGACAGCTGGATTTTAAGCTGTGTGAGGATTTTAACCCGGATCTGATCAATGTTCCCCGGATGGAGCGGGTGATTGACAAGTACAGGGAAAATATTCTGGGATTAAAGATCCGGATTTCCAAAGGAGTGGTGCCGGATGAGAAGGGGCTTGATTATTTGAAGCGGATCATAGAACTGGCAGAGGAGCTTGACCATAAGCTTCAGACCTCGCTCCGGGTCTGCGTTCATACCACCAACGCCCCGGTACCGGCCGGTGAATTGGCCCGGTGTCTGCGTCCGGGAGACATTTTCTGTCATTGCTATCAGGGGACCGGCAACACCATTGTAAATGAGGACGGTGAGATCGAGCCTCTGATTCTGGACGCGAGAAAACGGGGAGTCATGTTTGACGCGGCCAATGGAAAGGGGAATTTCGGGATGGATACGGCTAAAAAAGCGCTGGCAGCCGGATTTCTGCCGGATATTATCAGTTCGGATCTGACCCTGGATAAATTTAATATCCCTCCCTATGCCAAAAGCCTTCTGTTTGTGATGGCGAAATACCGGACACTGGGAATGGAGCTGATGGATGTTTTAAAGGCAGTAACCTGTGTCCCTGCCAGGCTCATGGGGCTGGAGGGGAAAATAGGTACCCTGCAGTCAGGAGCGGAGGCTGATATTGCCATTTTCAGGCAGAAGGAGATAAGCTTTACCCAGAAGGATTTCCGGGGCGAGGAGCTGACAAGCAGTGAGCTTCTGATCCCGCAGCTGACTATGTGCGCGGGGGAAATCAATTTCTGCCAGGCGGATTTCTTTTTATGATCCTTCCGCGGCCCGGTTATACCATCCATACCCGAATGGCATACCCCAAATTTCCCAACCCCATTGATTTTATTTCCCAATAATACTATAATTGTCATCAAAAATCAGACATTACACGAATGGAGGATATGACCATGGAAAAGAAAGACCTGGATTGGGGATCAATTGGGTTTAATTACCGTAAAACGGATATGCGCTATGTGGCAGATTATAAGGAAGGAGCCTGGGGTGAGGGAAGGCTGACAGAGGATGCCAATGTGGTGATCAATGAGTGCGCCGGTATCCTTCAGTATTGCCAGGAGTGCTTTGAGGGACTGAAGGCCTATACAACGGAGGATGGAAGCATCGTGACCTTCCGCCCGGATCTGAATGCAGAGCGTATGATGGATTCCGCTGCCAGGCTTGAGATGCCGCCATTTCCAAAGGAGCGCTTCCTTGAGGCGGTGGATCAGGTGGTCCGGGCCAATGCGGCCTGGGTGCCTCCCTTTGGCAGCGGTGCAACCCTGTATCTGCGTCCCTATATGTTCGCCAGCGGCCCTGTGATTGGCGTAAAGCCCTCCCAGGAGTATCAGTTCAGGCTGTTTGCCACTCCCGTAGGCCCCTACTTTGCAGGAGGCGTAAAGCCCCTTACTCTGTGTGTCAGTGACTTTGACCGGGCGGCTCCTAATGGGACAGGCCATGTGAAGGCGGGCCTTAATTATGCCATGAGCCTTCATGCTTCTGTGACCGCTCATGGAGCCGGATATGATGAAAATGTATTCCTGGACCCGGCTACAAGAACCTATGTAGAGGAGACCGGCGGCGCCAACTTCCTGTTTGTAACCAAGGACGGCGAGGTGGTGACACCGAAGTCTGATTCCATTCTTCCTTCCATTACAAGGCGTTCCCTGGTCTATGTAGCTGAGCATTACCTGGGCCTTAAGGTAAGCCAGAGGCCGGTGAAGCTGTCTGAGCTTCAGGACTTTGCAGAGTGCGGCCTGTGCGGCACTGCGGCAGTGATCTCACCGGTTGGAAAGATCGTGGATCACGGCAGAGAGATCTGCTTTGCAAGCGGCATGGAGGCCATGGGGCCGGTGACCCAGAAGCTGTATGATACACTGACCGGCATCCAGATGGGAACCATTGAAGCGCCTGAGGGCTGGATCCGCAAAATCGTATAAAACGCATAAATGCAGTCTCCCGGAATATATTGATAGTAATTCAATCCGATATTCCGGGAGGTTTTTGATTACATGAAATGGATTTTAAAACACGGCCCAGGCAGATCCTTTTTGCGGCTGGCAGCCATCCTGCTTGGAGCGGGGCTTTTCCTGACAGCCTGTTCCGAAGGCGGGGAGGATGCCGGCAAGGTCAGGGATCTGGATTTTACGGTTGCCCCAGAGGCGGAGATCCCAGAGGAGCTTAAGAACCTGATCCTTGAGAAGCAGTCCCAGCCCTTTAAGCTGACCTACAGCAACGAACAGAACCTGTTTATTGCCGTAGGTTACGGCGTCCAGCCCACCGGAGGCTTCAGTATCTGTGTTAATGATCTCTATCTCACAGACAATTCCATTGTGATCGATACGGAGCTGAAGGGACCGGAAAAGGGAGAAAATCCCGGAACGGAACAGTCATTTCCATATATCGTCATACGCACAGAGTACCTGGAAAATCCTGTGGTATTCCAGTAGCATTTCTCTGTTCCAGGCCATAAAAAATCCTTTTGTAAATGAACATCATATGCTATACTAGAGCATGTTTCAAACACCCCTTCACAGAAAGGCTGGATATAACTATGATATTTAAGGATATATGGCTGGACATCAAGGCCGTTCAGGAGCGTGACCCGGCGGCCCGCAGCGCTCTGGAGGTGCTGCTTCTTTATCAGGGCATTCATGCCCTGATCTGGCATCGCTTTGCCCACTGGTTTTACAAGAGACATATGTTTTTTATCGCCAGGCTCATTTCTCAGATTGCCCGGTTTTTTACTTTGATCGAGATCCACCCGGGAGCCACTTTGGGGCATGGGATCCTCATCGACCATGGCAGCGGAGTGGTGATCGGCGAGACTGCTGTGGTGGGAGATAACTGCACCATATATCAGGGCGTGACCTTAGGAGGCGTAGGAACCCAGAAGGGAAAGCGCCATCCCACTTTGGGGAATAATGTAATGGTAGGCGCGGGAGCCAAGATCCTGGGCGCCTTTGAGGTGGGGGACAACTGCTCCATCGCAGCCAATGCAGTGCTGTTAAAGCCCCTTGAGGACAATGTAACGGCAGTAGGTATCCCTGCCCGCCCGGTAAAGAAGGACGGCATCAGCCTACCCAGACAGGAAAAGGTGGTCTTTGAGGAATGTGTGGCTATGAGAAAGCGCATGGAGGCCCTGGAGCAGGAGGTGGCCCGGCTGACGGCCCTTCTGGATAAAACCGACAGTGAGTAAACCTACATGCGCCCGGCAGGCAAGCGCACCACCAATCCATAAAAAACTGGCGGGCACATGGGGCATCCCTGAACTTATGCCGCCTGAGGGCGGTGGGGATTTTCAGAGTAAGGAGATACAGATGAAACAGGAAGCCTCCTATGTAAATATAGAACGGAGCATTATAAAACAGTTCAGAAAGACCATCTGGAGGCCCTTTGTCAGGGGCCTTCAGGAATATCAGATGATACAGGATGGGGATAAGGTGGCGGTGTGTATTTCCGGCGGCAAGGATTCCATGCTCCTTGCAAAATGCCTGCAGCAGCTAAAGCGCCAGAGTGATACCCCCTTTGATCTGGAATTTATCGTTATGGATCCCGGCTATCATCCGGAGAACCGGAAATTGATACAGGACAATGCTGCCCTTATGAATATCCCGGTCCGCATGTTTGATTCGGATATTTTTGATATTGTAGTGGATGTGGATCAATCCCCCTGCTATCTCTGCGCCAGGATGCGCCGGGGGTATCTTTACTCCCACGCAAAGGAACTGGGCTGCAACAAGATCGCTCTGGGACACCACTTTGACGATGTGATCGAAACCATCCTCATGGGAATCCTCTACGGAGGCCAGATCAATACCATGATGCCCAAGCTCCACAGCACCAACTTTGAAGGCATGGAGCTGATCCGCCCCTTATATTTTGTAAAAGAGGAGGATATACTGGCCTGGAAGGATTATAATCAGCTTCATTTTCTCCAGTGCGCCTGCCGCTTTACAGAGCAGATCGCCAGGGAGCAGGCCGCAAGGGGGATCGAAGGGGCTGCGGCTGACATTGTTCATACCTCCAAGCGCCAGGAGATGAAGGAGCTGATTCGCTCTCTCCGAATTAACAGCCCCATGATCGATGCCAATATCATGAAAAGCGTGGAAAATATCAATCTGGATGCCTGTCTTGGATATGTGAAAAAAGGAGTCCGTCATCATTTTATGGATGAGTATGACATTTCATAAGGTATAAACCGCCTGCCCTCCGCATAGATTTTTCTAAAAGACTATGAGAGATGGCAGGTGTTTTTTATGGAACTTATAAAGAAGCAGATACATATGAACCAGTGGAAAGGAAATGTAGCCACCCAGATTACCCTGGATGATGATTTTATCGTGCCGGATACCCTGGACGATATGGAGCAGGTCATGCTGGACACTGGGGAGATCCAGATTGAGACCGTAAAGAACCAGGGGGAGAAGGTGTATGTAAAGGGAAAGCTGGAATTTCAGGTGCTTTACCGCAGGGAGGGCGGCGGGCTCCAGACCCTGGGGGGAATGATCCCCTTTGAGGAGACCGTAAATGTTCCCGGACTGGAGGAGCGGGATTATGTGGGTCTTAACTGGATGCTTGAGGATCTGTCCACAGATATGATCCATTCCAGGAAGCTGGGGGTCCAGGCCATCATCACCCTGCAGGTGCGTGCTGAGACCTTAAGGGCAGTAGAGGCCGCCGTAGATGTGGACATGGGGAAAAATAATTTCGCGGAGTCTGAGGGGGCTCTGCCGGTTCAGGCGGAGACCTTAAAGCGCCAGATCCAGGCCGCAGCCATTGCGGTGCGGAGAAAAGATACCTACCGGATCAAGGACGAGATCAGCCTCACCGGAGGAAAGCCCAACATCGGACAGATCCTGTGGCGGGAAATGAAGCTCAGGGACGTGTCCGCAAAGCCTCTGGACGGCCGCCTTCATCTGGAAGGGGAGCTGACGGTATTTGTGATCTACCGGGCAGAGGAGGAGGGGATGCCCGTCCAGTGGCTGGAGGAGGTCCTGCCATTTTCCGGGGACATGGAAATGAATGACGTCAAGGAGGACCAGATTCCAATGATCACTGTCCGGCTGGCTCACAAGGATCTGGAGACAAAGCCGGATTATGACGGGGAACTGCGGGAATTTGATCTGGACGCGGTGCTGGAGCTGGACATCAAGCTGTATGAGGAGCAGCAGATCGAGCTTCTCAGCGATCTGTATTCCAACCAGCAGGAGCTGGAACTGGAACAGGCCCAGGCCTCCTTTGACACCATTCTTACAAGAAATGCCTGCAAGTCCAAGGTAACGGAGAAATTAAAGCTGCCCCAGGCGGAACGCATTTTGCAGATCTGCCACAATGAGGGGACGGTAAAGCTGGATGAGGTGGAGATAAAAGAGGACTGCCTGCAGATCGACGGGGTTCTGGAGGTGACTCTTTTGTATCTTACCAGCGACGACACTTCGCCGGTCCAGTCCTGTGTGGAGCAGGTACCCTTCCACTGCACGGCAGAGGCAGTGGGGATCTCAGAGGACTGCGTGTACCAGCTGGACGCGGGTCTGGAGCAGCTGGGAGCGGTGATGCTGGGAGGAGATATGATTGAGGTCAAGGGCATTGTCACCCTGGATTTCCTGGTGCTGAAGCCGGTAAATGAGCCGGTGATCACAGGCGTTACCGCCCGCCCTGCGGACCTTAAAAGGCTGGAGGAGCTTCCGGGGATCGTAGGCTATATTGTCCAGCCCGAGGATACCCTGTGGAGCATCGCCAAGCGGTTCCACACCACCACCGGGGCTGTGATCGCCGCCAATGAGCTGGCAGATGACCAGGTAAAGAAGGGACAGCGTCTGCTTCTGGTAAAAGAGGTGCAAAGGGGTTTCGCCCAGAGATAGATCTGTGCTATAATGGAGGCAGCAGGTCGGACGTGGTATAGAAGGCACTGCTCAGGCGGTGCCTTTTCTCATGTCCGGTGCCGTACACAAAGGAGGTACACAGGATGGATGAGAAATGGAGCCGGCTGAGGCAATGGATCCGGGAGAGCAGTTATATTGTGTTTTTCGGCGGCGCCGGAGTGTCCACAGAAAGCGGGATTCCGGATTTTCGCAGCGTGGACGGACTTTATAACCAGCAGTATGACGAGCCCCCGGAGACGATCATAAGCCATAGCTTTTATATGAGAAAAACCGAGGAATTTTACCGGTTTTATAAAGATCGGATGCTGTTTCCCAAGGCAGAGCCAAACGGTGCTCACAGGGCCCTTGCGAAGCTGGAGGCAGAGGGGAAGCTTAAGGCAGTGATCACCCAGAATATCGACGGGCTCCACCAGCTGGCAGGAAGCAGGGAGGTTCTGGAGCTGCATGGCTCTGTCCATCGCAATTACTGCACCCGCTGCGGCCAGTTTTATGATCTTGATTATATAAGAAGCAGTGAAGGCGTGCCCCGCTGCAGCTGCGGAGGAATCATCAAGCCGGATGTGGTTCTTTATGAGGAGGGCCTGGATCAGAGAACCCTTCAACGGGCGGTAGATCACATAAGAAAGGCGGATCTGCTGATCGTAGGCGGCACCTCTCTGGTGGTGTACCCGGCGGCAGGTCTGATCGACTATTTCCGGGGCCGCCATCTGGTGCTGATCAACCGGGGCGAGACTGCCAGGGACGGACAGGCGGATCTGGTGATCAGCCACAGCATCGGTCAGGTGCTCACTGCCGTAACTGCTTCAGAGGATTGATAAAGGAGAAAAATATATGTACAGCGCAGCAGAAAACAGATATGACACCATGAAATATAACCGCAGCGGAAGGAGCGGCGTTCTCCTTCCGGCCATTTCCCTGGGGCTGTGGCAGAATTTCGGCCTGGAAAAGACCCTGGAGGAGCAGAAGGCCATTTTATTCAGGGCCTTTGACAGCGGCATCACACATTTTGACCTGGCAAATAATTACGGTTTCCCGGCAAGAGGGCTGGCGGAGGAGCACCTGGGAGAGATCCTTGCTTCTGATCTTGGAGCCTACCGGGACGAGCTGTTTATTTCCACAAAGGCAGGATACGATTTCTGGCCCGGCCCTTACGGCAACTGGGGTTCCCGGAAATATCTTCTTGGAAGCCTGGATTCCAGCTTAAAGAGGATGGGGCTTGACTATGTGGATGTATTTTACCACCACCGCCCGGACCCGGAGACGCCTCTTGAGGAGACCATGGGGGCTTTAAGCGACGCGGTGCGCCAGGGGAAGGCTTTGTATGTGGGGATTTCTAATTATCAGCCGGAGGAAGCAAAGAAGGCCATTGATATACTACGGAAAAATGGAACTCCCTGTCTGCTTCATCAGCCCCGCTACAATATGTTTGAGCGCTGGGTGGAGGGCGGCCTTTTAGCGCTTTTAGAGGCAGAGGGAACCGGCTGTATCTGCTACAGTCCTCTGGCACAGGGTGCTCTTACAGGCAGGTATCTGAAAGGGATCCCGGAGGGCTCCAGGGCCTCCAGAGCCGGGACCACCATAGGAGGACGCTACCTTTCAGAGGAAAATCTGGAAAAGATCCGCGCCCTTGACAAGCTGGCCGGAGAGCGTGGGCAGTCCCTGGCCCAGATGGCCCTTGCCTGGGTGCTCCGCCGCAGGGAGGTGACCAGCGTCCTGATCGGAGCCAGCAGCCCGGAGCAGCTGGACGATAATCTGGCCGCTCTTAATAATCTGGCGTTTACCGAAGAAGAGCTGGCAGCCATTGACCGGATCCTTGGAAAGGAGCAGGGAAATGAGTGAGAAATTAAATTATGAGGTTGGGGATATTGTAAAGCTGAAAAAGCCCCATCCCTGTGGCAGCAGCCAGTGGGAGATCCTGCGGGTGGGGGCGGATTTCCGCTTAAAATGCACCGGCTGCGGCCACCAGATCATGATCTCCAGAAAGCTGGTGGAGAAGAATACCAGGGGCCTCGTAAAGGCAGGTGAAATCCCTCAGAAAGAAATGTAAAAAGGACTTGCATTTACCTGAAAATTTTGTTAGAATAATAAATCGTGACATATTAAATCCTTGCTCCTGCAGCTGAAAGCAGGGGCCAGAGACCACAAGGAGGTAAAG
The DNA here is from genome assembly GCA_900549235.1 of uncultured Clostridium sp. Lineage (GTDB taxonomy): Bacteria > Bacillota > Clostridia > Lachnospirales > Lachnospiraceae > Enterocloster. Next base: position 15,791 of record URNT01000014.1, read on the forward strand.
CAAGATGAACAAGTACGAATTAACCGTTGTTCTGAATGTGAAGCTTGAAGATGAGGAGCGCGCAGCAGCACTCGAGAAGGTAAAAGGTTATATCACCCGTTTCGGCGGTACTGTAACCAACGTAGATGAGTGGGGAAAGAGAAAGCTGGCTTATGAGATCCAGAAGATGAACGAGGCTTTCTATTACTTCATCCAGTTCGAGTCTGATTCTGTATGCCCTAACGAAGTAGAAGCTCACGTTCGTATTATGGAACCAGTGATCAGATACTTATGCGTAAAGGCTGAGGCATAAGATACCCAGACCGCTACGGCGGAGATGAAAAGGAAGTGTGACCGTATGAACAGAGTTATCTTAATGGGAAGATTAACAAGAGATCCGGAAGTGAGATATTCACAGGGTGAGAGATCCATGGCGATTGCCAGATACACCCTTGCAGTGGACAGGAGAGGACGCAGGTCCCAGGACGCAGGTTCTGAGCAGACTGCAGATTTCATTAACTGTGTGGCCTTTGACCGCGCAGGCGAGTTTGCAGAGCGGTATTTCCGCCAGGGTATGCGTGTGCTTGTTTCCGGAAGACTTCAGACAGGAAGCTATGTGAATAAGGACGGTCAGAAAGTATACACCACCGAGGTCATCCTTGATGACCAGGAATTCGCAGACAGCAAGGGTGCGGCTTCTGATATGGGCGGCTATGCACAGTCCGCTCCAGCCCAGAGACCGGCTCCTGCCAGCGCGATTGGTGATGGGTTTATGAACATTCCAGACGGAGTGGAGGACGAAGGACTTCCATTTAACTAGAATGTTCCGTGGTTAATAATAAAGGAGGACAACACCAATGGCATTTAATAAAACAGATAGACCAGACGGCGCTAAGATGAGAAGACCAGGCGGAATGCGCAGAAGAAAAAAAGTGTGTGTATTCTGTGGCGATAAGAACGGCGTAATCGATTACAAGGACGTAAACAAGTTAAAGAGATACGTATCCGAGAGAGGTAAAATCCTTCCTCGCCGTATCACCGGCAACTGTGCAAAGCACCAGAGAGCTCTTACTGTAGCGATCAAGCGTGCTCGTCATATCGCGCTGATGCCATATACCTGCGATTAATCTTTAGCGGGATTATATGTATGAGATAAGAGACTCACGGCTTTGAGGCTGTGGGTCTTTTTTATGTGGTCTCTTTCTGTTGGCATTGCTTACATTTGTTTCTACGTTTTGTAAGCAGCTATATAGAAAAAGCAACCTTGATACTTGGCAGAATTTATAAATACCCCTTGCAACTCTCCCTCATCTGTGCTATTATGCAACTGTAAAAAGTATAAGTTCTTCGGGGCGGGGCGTAATTCCCCACCGGCGGTATAGTCCGCGAACCGCCTTTGGCGGCTGATCCGGTGTGATTCCGGAACCGACAGTATAGTCTGGATGAGAGAAGAATTGTGTGAGTGACGCTGTATATGGGATGGCGTCTTTCGTGAAGTATAAGCGGCCCCGGATGTAAGATCCGGGGCCTGTTTGCATATAAGGCGCAGCCGCTTTACGAAAGAGCCTCCTGTCTGCGGGCCGGCTTCCATAATCCCTCTGGATGATGAACTTATAAGATCAAAGGAGGAAACAACCATGAAAGAGAAAAAACTGCTCACCACAAAACACGTTGTACTTATGGGAATGTTCGGAGCTCTGGCAGGAGTGCTGATGATCTTTGAATTTCCACTTCCATTTCTGGCGCCCAGCTTTTATGGGCTGGACATCAGCGAGGTGCCGGTACTGGTTGGAACCTTTGCTATGGGGCCCTTGGCCGGCGGAGTGATGGAGGTGGTAAAGATCCTGGTTAAGCTGGTGCTGAAGCCTACCAGCACCGGCTTTGTGGGAGAACTGGCAAATCTGACCTTCGGCTGTGCCATGGTGATGCCGGCAGGACTGATCTACAAGTACCGCCGCATCAGACAGGGGGCTATGATAGGCCTTATAGCAGGGACAGTGATCATGACGGCAGTGGGTATTGTAGGAAACGCCCTGGTGATGCTTCCCTTCTATTCTAATTTTATGCCTCTGGAAACGATTCTGGCGGCAGGCGCGGCCATCCATCCGGCGGTCGGAAGCGTCTGGACCTTTGTACTGATCTGTGTGGGCCCATTTAATGTGGTAAAAGGCCTGATTGTGTCACTGATCACAGTGCTGGTGTATAAAAGGGTCAGCGTGATCATCCATGGAAGCGGTGAGGGTGAAGCGGAGAGAGGACAGCAGAAGGTCCGGGCATGAAGCAGTCTGATATAAAAATGCCTGCCTCAGAGCGTGTTTGAATGAATGACTGCCAACAGAGTGATAGTCCTTATGGTTGGGCCGATTTGGCTTCCATAAGGACTATTTTATTTATATTTGCATGACTGCACAGGACAGATATTTCAAACTTCAAACACCCCCAAGGTTTCTGTAATCAGAGACCTTGGGGGTGTCGGCATTTTCAGACTTCTGTTAGCTCATCTAGCTGCTCTTGGGTAAAAACTTCTCTTAATGATTTGTGATATATAACCAAAATTTCTTTAAATTATTTATAACAAATTAACACTTTACATAATCTATAAAACATGATACATTAATAAAAACAAAAAGATATGAGGTAATACCTTATACTACAGGAGGGCGTACCATGAATTACGAAACAGACATCAGGAATTTAAAACGGGCCATTGAGATTTCACGCCAGTCAAGAGCGGCGGGGAATACTCCCTTTGGCGCGCTGCTTGCGGATAAGGATGGTAATATCCTTTTAGAGCAGCCAAATGTAGAGATTACGGAGAATAAGTGCACCGGCCATGCGGAGACTCAGGTAGCCGAGCGGGCTTCTATGAAGTATTCAAAGGAGTTTCTGGCAGACTGCACACTTTATACCACAGCGGAGCCCTGCGCCATGTGCTCCGGAGCGATCTACTGGGCAGGGATCGGCCGGGTGGTATACGGTATGACAGAGAAGGATCTGCTGTCCCATACCGGAGCGGATCCTCAGAACCCTACCTTTGACCTTCCCTGCAGAGAGGTATTTGCCAGAGGACAGAAAAAGATCCAGGTGGAAGGGCCATTTCCGGAGCTGGTAGAGGAGATTGCGGAGGTACATAAGGGATATTGGAATAAATAGCCTATACAAAGGAGGGGAACAGGGATGGAACAGATCAATCAGGAGGACAAGGAGTTTTCGCGCTGCGCGGTGCCCATGGATGAGAGAAAGACATATTTCAGTCTGACCATTGTGTGGACCGGCTTCGTATTTGTTATTACAAGCATGATGGCCGGGGGCGGTCTGGCAGCCGGAATGGATTTTAAAAATATTATTCTTGCAACCATAGGCGGGAACATATTCCTGAGCATCATAGCAGTGCTGATCAGCGTGATCGCCTGCCGCACAGGACTGACCTTTGCATTGCTGACCCGGTACAGCTTCGGCTCCTCCGGCTCCAGAGCGGCCTCCCTTTTTGTGCCGGTTGTAAATCTGGGCTGGTATACGATTCAGGCGGCTACCTACGGTCATTTTGTTGCCCAGGTATTTCAGTTGGGGGATCTGGGTGAGGGGATCTGCATGGCGGCCAGCGCCGTGGTTATGGGAATATTTGCCATGTGCGGGATCCAGGCCATTACGATCCTGGGATATATTGCGATTCCGGCTATTGTATTTTTATCCATTGCCACAGCCATCCGGTCTTTGGGTGTGGTTGGAGGACTGGAGGCGCTTTTCCAGTATACGCCTTCTGAATATATGCCGCTGTTTACGGGGATCACAGCGGTGATCGGAACCTGGGTGCTGTCTACCGCAACCTGTATTGCTGACATTATGCGGTACGCGAAGGATACAAAAGCAGCTATTTCAGCTACGCTTACAGGACTGCTGGGAGGCAATATTCTGATGATTGTCTGCGGAGCTATTGCCGCCATTGCCATGAAAAACAGCGATCTGACGGTGATCCTTCTGGGTTTTGGCCTGGTGCTTCCCAGCCTGATCCTTATGACCACCAATATTTTTACTACTAATGCGGCAAACCTGTATTCCACATCTCTGAACCTGTCCAATGCCTTTAAAATGGATCGGAAGAAGATGTTAGCAATTCTGCTGGCAGTTTCCGCTCTGGCGACGCTGACAAAGCCCTATGAGATCGAGTCTCTTTTTACCTTTTTAAATGTACTTGGGACAGTGGTGCCGCCTCTGTCAGGGATCATTCTGGCGGATTATTTCCTGGTACATAAGGGGAAATATGTCTCCTACGAAAAAGCGGAATTTTCCAGATGGAACCCCATTCCATGGATTACATGGGCGATCTGCATTGTTGTGGTGTATGCGGTTCCGGTGGGCCTGCCTTCCTTAAACGGTATCATCCTGGGAGGGATACTGTATACCATCTGGATGCTGGCAGCCAGGAAGCAGGTTGTGCGGGAACGGTAAAGGAGGAAAATATGGACAGATATAAGGCGAGCGCGCTGTTTGGAACCGTAATTATGGGGATCGGTTCATTTATGGCCTGTCTGGCAGAGAATCCTACGCTGATTACAGTGGGGGACGGGCTTCTTATCATCAGTATTCTGATCATGATCTACGGATATTCAAAATGGCAGCCATAAAAATGGGGTCGGGAAGTGTATTCCCGGCCCTTTTCATGGCTGCAGATCCGCTTGCTCATAATGGAGGATCCGTTTTCGTATCTGGCTGAATTTTAAAATGGTGGTATCTACATATTCCCAGGTGAATACGGCGGCTGTCCCCTCTTCGTCATGGTTTACGCCCTTAAGCAGGAGAAATGCCTTGGGAGGCAGCTTACAGTCCTCCAGGAGTTGGTCTAAAAGCTCCACATCCCTGCTGTAAACTGCATTCAGCTCAACCTTGTCCCAGGTAAGCTGCCGCCCGCTGACCTTATACATAAAATAGAAAATAGAGTTTATATAGGTTTCCAGATCCTTCATATTCACGTCTCCCAGATAGGAAAGAGGGATAAAATCCCGTGTAACGGCGCAGATCTGGCTGTCCGCGTAAAATACCTTGTCACAGCGTAGAACCAGACTTCCTTCGGGAATCTCCAGGCTTTGGGCGGTTTCCGGTTCCGCTTCCTCTGTCTGATAGCCCAGAAGCCGGATATAGGGCGTATAGCCGCTGTTTGTGATCATGTCTGCAAAATGCATAACCGGGTTGAAGCTGACCTTCATTTCAAAAAAACTGCTGTTTACAAAGGTGCCCTTTCCGTGTTTTCTAAAGATCATGCCCTTAGAGGAAAGGTCATCCAGGACGCTTCTCAGTGTGATCCGGCTCACCCCCAGCATCTTTGCCAGATCCTCCTCCCTGGGGAGCTTGGTGTTGGCCTTCAGATCCATCTGCTTGATCAGTGCAAGCAGCTCCTTCTCTACCTGTGCTTTTAAATCCTGCTTTTGAACCTTTCGCAGAACCGGTTCCCGATTTTTTGTCTCCATGAAAATCCCATCCTTTTTATTTATACGTCCTGAAAACAGGGCGTTTCTGTCTGATAAAAGTATTATACATGATTTTGGTGGGGAAATACATAGAAACATGAATGACAAATTTATAGTTAATGACTAAAAATATAATAATATATCCAGATTTTCATATATAATATGCCTCTTTTATCTGATAAAATTTATTTAAAATAAAGGAAAAGGAGGAACGTGTTATGAAAAAGAACGATTGGAAACGGGGAATGGCATTTGGGATGACAGGTCTTATGCTTCTGTCATCCGCTGGTATCCTTACAGGCTGTACATCGCCGCAGTCCGAGGCGCAGAAGGAGGTTAAAACATCGTCTGGGGAGATGTCAGCAGAAGGCGCAGACACAGAAAATGGGCCTGTCACCATCCGTCTGGTACATTATATGGGGGAACAGACTAAACGGGATGCACTGGATCAGATGCTTGCGGCGTTTAGTGAGGCGTATCCGGATATTAAGGTAGATGTGGAGGTAGTGGCTTCATCTTCTTATGTGGCAACCTATAAAAACTATATTGCAGCAGGAGAAGCGCCTGATATTATGTTTGGAAAGCCTCAGACTATGACGGAATTTGTAGAAGGCGGTTATTTTATGGATCTGACAGGAGAAGCCTGTCTTGAAAATGTACTGCCGATTCTGACAGATGAGTGTAAGGTGAATGGAGGAATTTACGGCTTTCCGATTGACGCACAGGTAAAGGCCTGCTTTTACAATAAAAAAATGTTCCGGGATGCAGGTGTAGAGGTTCCAAAAACTAAAACAGAGTTTTTGGAAGTATGCGATACCTTTATGGATCAGGGAATCTATCCCCTTGTACATCCTTACAATTTTATCCATGGAGTATTTCATGAGCTGGACTCCTATTTCACAAGCATGGCTGCAGCGACAGGAAATGAACAGGTATGGCTGGACTCACAGAATGGTGTAAAGGATCTCACTGGCAATGAAACGGTAAAAGAAGCACTGGAGATGTTCTCAAAACTTGCTTCTTATAAGGATGCAGGAGATACGGCTGTTGATCAGACGCAGGGTGTACAGAATTTCGCAGCCGGTCAGCGGCCTATGTATATCAACGGAGGATGGCTTATGGGAGATGTGCTGGCGGCAAGCCCGGATGGAGAATTTGGAATGTTTCCGGCTCCGTGGTCTGATAATCCGGAAGAAAATAAGCTGTGGGTAGGAATTGACGATGTGTTTATTGTATCATCCCAGACAGAGCACAAGGACGAGGTAATGACGCTTCTGAATTTCTTTGCAAGTGAAGAATGTTCGAAAACATGGATGGATGTATCAAAGCTGATGACCAGCAATACAGCTGTTTCTACAGAAGATGCGGATGATTTTATCAAAGAAATTAAATCTTATATTGACAGTGACAGAATTGTATCAAAGAGTCTGGTTCCTGATTATACATCTGAATATTCCACTGCCTTCCGTACAAAGCTGCAGGAGTTTGTGACTTTGGATGACAGTCAGAGGGATGTGGATCAGCTGATAAAAGAAATTGATGAGGAGATTGGAACCATACGCCAGTAGGCGAAACAGAACAGAATCATCAGACCAGGAGGCGATGGAACCGGACCGGGATCCTCTGCCTCCTGGCTTCTTTAACAAGAGAAAGGAAGAAGGCGTATGAACCAAAAAACGAAGAAGCGTATCCAGGAGTTTACATTTGTACTTCCGGCCCTGGTGATGTTTTCTGTATTTGTAGTATATCCGTTTCTTCAGGGCTTTCCCATTTCATTTACAAAATGGGATGGAATGAGTCCGGACAGGACGTTTGTGGGATTAAGTAATTATATTCGGATGTTTCAGGATAAAAATGTAATCAATGCATCCTGTAATACATTGATATTTACAGTTGTTACCATGTTTTTCTCAAATTTTCTTGGGCTTTTATTTGCGTTGATGATTTCACGGCCCTCAAAGCTTAACAATGTACTGCGTACATGCATTTTTGTTCCCTATTGCCTGAGTCTTGTACTTTCCTCTTATATATGGCGGTATGTGTACAGTGATGTGTTTTATGAACTTTTTGGGATTCCAAGTCCCTTAGGAAGCACTGTTTGGGTTATGCTGGGGTTGGCAGTTATATCTGTATGGAGGGATGCAGGCTACTGCATGGTAGTTTATATTGCGGCGATTCAGGGGGTGTCGGAAGATTATTATGAAGCGGCTGATCTGGAAGGAGCCTCCTGGTGGCAGAAGTTTAAGAATATCACCTTTCCCATGATTGCGCCTGCTGTTACAACGAACTTTACCCTGCTTCTGGCCTGGGGAATGAAGGTGTTTGATTATCCTATGGCAGCTACGGCAGGAGGACCTGGAAGAGCGTCAGAAACCATTGCCATGCTGATTTATAATAATCTTTTTACTTATTTCAGGGCAGGCTATGGACAGGCGATCGCAGTTGTATTTACGGTTGTGATTTTTGGTGTGAGTACACTGGTATCAAGAGCATTAAGAGCCAGGGAGGTGGAAATCTGATGAAACAGGCATCAAAAAAATGGTTTTTCCTTATACTGAAAGTAGTGGTTACACTGCTTGTTATAAGCCCGTTTTATATTGCAGTGGTCTATTCTGTTAAATCGAAACCAGAGATGGTAACAGACCGTCTGGCCTGGCCCAGACAGATTCACTGGGATAATTTTACAAGAGCAGTGGAGACTTCAAATTTTTCTCTTGCAGTTAAAAACAGCCTTATTACCACGGTTTGGGCGGTTCTTATTATCACACTGATCTGTACCATGGCCGCTTATATCATAGCCAGAAAAAACAACCGCTTTTACAATTTTCTTTATTATCTCTTTGTAGGAGCCATGATCATACCATTCCAGTCTATTATGACGCCGCTTTATATTGATATGACAAAATGGAAACTCCTGAATACGCTCCACGGCTTTGTAATGGCAAAAATCGGCTTTCAGATTGCTTTTACTGTATTGCTGATTTCTGGTTTTGTCAAAAGTATACCAAAAGAACTGGAGGAGGCAGCAGCCATTGATGGGGCAGGAATGTATTCCGTATTTTTCCGCATCGTTTTTCCGCTTATGAAGCCGGTGATCTTGACTTCCGTAGTTTTAAATACCCTTAATGTGTGGAATGATTTCCAGATGTCGTTAACCCTTCTGCAAAAGAAGGAGGTGCGCAATATACCGTTAACCCAGTATTTCTTCTTTGGTGAGAACAGCATTGAACTGGGATTGGCATTTGCTCTCTTTATCCTTTCTATGGTTCCTATCCTGATTTTGTATCTGACCCTTCAGAAATATATTATAGGCGGAATTACATCCGGGGCGGTAAAAGGGTAGAAGCATGACACAATATGAACATGAAATTCATTTCAGAAAAACATTTTACTTTAAGATGCTTCTGGTTACTGTCTTTCTTGGAGTGGTATTTGTAGGAGCGCTGTTCTGGATTTATAAAATGAGCTGCAGGCGTTTTGAGGAGGAACTGTCGTATCATTCAGATGTGCTGACAGAGCAGATATGTAGAAATGTGGATGTATCTTTAAAGGAATTGTCAGAGAAAACGGTGCCTTTGACGGCAGTCAATGAGCGTCTGGGGCCTATTCTGGCAAAAACAGGGCAGAAGGAGGAAGATGTATTTTTTGGGCTTCGCATCAGGAATCAGCTGGAGGAACTTTTGGGAATGAATTATGATCTGAACTGGATCAGTGTTGTAGATGACAGGGATCAGGTTTATGTATCATTCAGGGATGTGCGGGAAGTATGGAACGTGCCGGATCAGCAGCAAATACGGGAGTTGTACGATTTAAATGAAGCGGAGCTTGAAAACCGGCCGGGCAATACGGTGTGGATTAAGAGCCAGGATACAGATGGGATTATTCTGATGCGTTCCATTTTTGATTTCGACTCCATGAGATTTTGCGGAACTGTGATTGCAGAGGTGAAAAATACAAGGATAAAAGATATATTTGAACATATAGACAGCAGAAAGGCTGGATATTTTATATTGTATGATAAAAATAAGGACGTCATTTTTTCTACCTGGAATCCAGAATATGGTCAGGGAATGGAATGGGGACAGGACTATATCAGGGCGCAGTATCCCATTGGACGAGGAGGGCTTACCATGCTTCATATTCTGGATCTGCGGGAGAAGAACCAGAGATTTTCGGATCTGCTGTATGTGATCGCAGGGATTGGTTTTCTTGTATTTTTTCTTATAATTATATTTTTATGGCTGATGTTTGGAAAAATGGCAAAAAAGCTGAAGCTTTTACGGAAGAATCTCTATATGGTTTCCCAGGGACAGTTTGAACTGGAACCTCCGTTTTGGGCAAAGGGGGACGAGCTGGATGTTCTGGCGGGAAGCATTCAGGAAATGTCAGGAAAAATCAAGGAACTGATGGAGCAGGTGGTAAAGGATGAGGAAATACAGCAGCAGAACCGATATAAGCTGTTAGAGCTGCGTTATCATGAGCTTCAGTCCCAGGTTAATCCTCATTTTCTGTTTAATATTCTCCAGTCGATCAATGGGATTGCTCAGATTAATAAGGACTGGCAGGTCAGCCGGCTGATCTGTATGCTGTCAAAATTTTTCAGGGGAAATATTGATCGGAGATACGCAGACTGTATGCTGAAGGAAGAATTGGAATACGCCAGAAATTATTTGGAACTGTATCAAAACATTTATCCGGATCGTCTGAGTATTCAGTGGGATATAGACCCGGCGTTGGCAGAGGTGAAGGTTCCTACCTATATTTTACAGCCGATTGTAGAAAATTCTCTGGTTCATGGAATGGAGCCGGTGGTAGGATTGTGTACTATATGTATTCATGTAAGCAGAGAAAGGGATGGAATCCTGATCAGCGTCAGAGACGACGGTGCAGGGATTCCTCCAGAACAGCTGGAAGCTATCAAAAAGGGAAATGGCTCCTCCAGACGAATCGGGATCCGGAATGTACAGGACCGGATACAGATACTTTACGGAAAACAATACGGGTTGTCTATAGAGTCAGAGCAGGGGATTTATACGGAGGTCAGGATCAGGCTGCCCTTACCATGAAAAGAGGGATAAACATGTATTCTGTGGTGGTAATTGATGATAACAAAATAGCAGTAGAAGCGATTGTAAGCTCTACTGACTGGAATCGTTTTGATTGTCAGGTAACAGGAACGGCTTTTGACGGTATAGCAGGTCTTAAGCTGATTCTTGAAAAGGAACCGGATATTGTGATCATTGATATACAGATGCCGGGATTTAATGGCCTGGAGGTGATTGACAGGCTGAAACAGGCCAGGCGGCGTATTCAGTTTATTATTATATCTGGCTACAGCCAGTTTGAATATGCGCAGAGAGCAATCCGCTATGGAGTCAGCGATTATCTTTTAAAGCCCATTCTTACAGAGGAGATGGAGGCGGCTCTTAAGCATGTAACAGAACTTTTAAGTCAGGAAGCGGTCAGGGCAGAGGAGACAGGGGATGATCTGGAGACGCAGTTAAAACGGATACGCAGCGAAAGAGGGAGCTATTCTGCCATGGTGTCAAAGGCTGTTTCCTATGTGGACAGAAATTACAGACGTAATATCACCCTTGCTGATATATGCAGCGAGTTTCTGGTATCTACCGGTCATTTCAGTAAATGTTTTAAAAGGGAGACAGGAGTAGGCTTTGCGGCATATGTAACTCTGGTGAAAATGGAACGTGCCCGTATTCTCCTTAAAAATCCTAAGAACCGGGTCAATGAGGTAGCGCGTATGCTTGGATACAGTGACTATGCTTATTTTTTTCAGGTATTTAAAAAGCAGTTCGGTTATGCGCCAAGCGATATAAAAACAAGTATGAAAAAAGAAAAAGGAGAACGAGAATATGATGATGATGCCGGAAAATAAGAGAAATGTTCCGTCTGTATTTCAATGTCTGGACGGCTCTTTTGTGACAACACCCGGACAATGGCAGGAGAAGCGTAGACCAGAGCTTTTAGAACTGTTTAAAAGAGAGGAATACGGCCGCATTCCGCATCTGGAGGAGCTTCAGGTTAAAATCCGGGTGGCAGATTCCAGAAGCTCGAAACTGATTATGGAAGGAAGAGCAGTGAGAAAGACGGTGGAGGTGGAAGCAATACGAAAGGGAATTCATTTTTCCTTTGATTTTGTGGTGTTTATTCCATCTGCGGCTTTAAAACCAGTTCCTGCTTTTATCACAGTCTGTAATCGCGGAATCAGAGACAGCGACCCGGCCCGCCATTTTTTAAGTCCTTTTTATCCGGTTGAAACGATTGTGGCAAGAGGATATGCCTGTGCTGCCTTCCGAACTCAGGAAGTTGCGCCGGATTATGATGAGGGTTTTACAACTGGCTTTCATAAATTATTCCCGGAATATGTAAATGATCGGCCGGCAGATGCCTGGGGAGCAATCTCAGCCTGGAGCTGGGCGGCCAGCCGGATCATGGACTATTTTGAGAGGGAGCCTCTGATTGATGAAAAAAGGGTGGCTGTTGTGGGACATTCCAGAGGCGGAAAGACAGCTCTCTGGACGGCGGCGCAGGACGAGCGCTTTGCTATGGCGGTAAGCAGCTGTGCCGGCAACAGCGGAGATGCTCTTGCAAGAGGTTCAAAGGGAGAACGAATTCGTGATATTGCAGAGAGGTTTCCGTACTGGTTCTGTAAAAATTATCAGGCATATAAAGAAAAAGAGGAGGAGCTTCCATTTGACCAGCATATGCTTTTGGCTCTTACAGCTCCAAGACTCTTATACATAACTTCAAAAACATTTGATGGTTGGGCCGATCCGGAGGGACAATTTGAATCCTGTGTACAGGCATCTCCTGTTTATCAGCTTTTAGGAATGGAGGGAATCACAGAAAAAGAACGTCCTCTGCCGGAGCATCCTCTCCATGAGGGGCGGATCGGGTATCATTATAAGACAGGTGTCCATGATATGGATGAATATGACTGGGAGCGTTTTCTGGATTTTGCAGACCGTCATATGTAAAACACATTTTGGACCAATAAAATCGAATAAAATACAAAGAAAAGCAGGAAACAGGAAATCCTGCTTTTCTTATTGCCATAATTAATGCTATAATACAGGTATTGCATTCTGTAAAAATAAAAATAAGGAGCATCTCACACCACATGAACCAATCAAAAAAGGGAACACTATACTGCGTCAGCACCGGCCCAGGCGATCCGGAGCTTATGACGTTAAAGGCCGTAAGGATCACCTCCGCGTGTCCGGTGGCGGCTCTGTCTGTGGATGGCACCAGGCGGGATAAGGAGCATATGGAAAATGGAAGCGAGGCGGGGCTTAAGGAAAACTGTGTGGCCTATCAGATCGCGGCTCCGGTGGTGCCGGCGCTGGATGAGAAGGAATTTCTTTACCTTTCCATGCCCATGACAAAGGACAGGGAGCTGATTGACAGGAGCCACCGGGAGGCGGCAGAGGCCATTCTTTCCTGCCTAAGGGAGGGAAAGGACGTAGCCTGGCTGACACTGGGGGACGTAACGGTATATGCCACCTCTATGTATGTGGCGGAACTTGTAAGGAGGGCGGGCTATCCCATAGAAGCGGTCAGCGGAGTTCCTTCCTTCTGCGCCGCCGCCGCGAGACTGGGCCGCTCTCTTGTAAGCGGCAGTCAGGAGCTTCATGTGATACCCTCCTCCTATCATATAGAAGGGGCCCTGGATTATCCAGGCACCCGTGTCTTTATGAAAGCCGGAAGCCGTATAAGCCGGGTAAAGGAGCTTCTGCGGGAGCGTGGCTGTCAGGTATACGGAGTAGAACGCTGCGGTCTGCCGGGGGAGCGCATCTTTACCTCAGCCGATGAGCTGGACGAGGAGTCCGGCTATTATACGGTTCTGATCGCGGAGCCCCAGGCCCCGGGTATTGACATTTAGTACCTGGAATGATATAAATAAAACCATACTAATTTACTATGAATAGTGTGCAAACAGGAGGAAAACATGAAAAAATATAAAGCTTTGGCCAGGAAATGTCTGGCGGCAGTTCTTTCATCTGCCATGATCCTGTCTCTGACGGCCTGCGGAGGGAACGCTTCGCCCACAGAAACCACCGGCGCAGACAGCACCCAGGAGACTACTCAGGCGGCTCCCGGGGAGAAGATCGTAAACATAGGAGTGACCAGCTCGTTAAACACATTGAACCCCCTTCTTATGGACGGAGTGGAGATCAATAAATATTCCACCGGCCTTATGTTTCTGCCTCTGGTAGAGTTAGATGCGGATATGGAGTTTGAGGGGATGCTGGCAGATTCCATCACTGCAGAGGATGATAAGAATTTCCTGGTGCATATTGATGAAAAGGCCACATGGTCCGACGGCCAGCCGGTAACAGCCGATGACGTGGTTTACACCGCTCTGCGCCTGTGCAGCCCGGCCATCAGCAATGCGGCTATGATGTATTATGTATTTGAAGGCGTAGGAGATGACGGTTTTGTAGAGGCTGGCGCCGAAAGCGTGGCAGGTATTACAAAGGTAGATGATAAGACCGTCCGTTTTACCACCAAGGAGCCTATGTCTCTGATTACCTTTAACAGCTCCTATGCCCGCTATCTGATGCCGCTTCCCAAGCACATCATCGGCGAGGTTCCGGAGGAGGAGCTGGCAGGCTATGACTGGTTCAACCACCCGGATGTAGTCAGCGGCCCCTATAAGGTAACGGCATTTGACAAGGATCATTATATTTCTTATGAGGCAAATGAAAATTACTGGAAGGGCGCCCCGGCTATTGATAAGCTGAATATCAAGATCGTAGAGGGGAGCCAGCTTCTTGCCGGGCTGAAGTCCGGTGAGATCGACGTGACCCAGAACACCATGAGTGCTATCCCTATGGAGGATTATGAAAGCGTAGCTGCCCTTGACAATGTAACTGTATCCTATGGAGATCCCATCACCAACCAGTCTGTATTTATACAGACCGGGAATGTAACCGATCCAAGAGTCCGTCAGGCTCTTGTGTATGCCATCGACCGCCAGCAGATCCTGGACCAGCTCTTAAAGGGCAATGGCGAGGTAGTGGAGGGCTTTATCTCCTCCGCAAGCCCTTATTATGATCCTTCCATTGAGCCGCTGCCCTACGATCCGGAGAAGGCGAAGGCATTGCTTTCGGAAAGCGGCTGGGACGGCTCCCAGACCCTGCGCTTCTGCGTGGATTCCGGTGACAGCACTTTTGTAAACGCGGCTTCTATTATTGTGGCTCAGTGGGCAGCTGTCGGCATAAAGGCTCAGATTCAGACCATGGACATCAATACCCTTATGAGCACTGCAGCAAGCGGAGATTTTGACGTGATGGCTGTCCAGTACACCTACCCGCCGGTGGATCCTTATGTGGATATTGCCTGGCTCTTAGGAGGCGAGGGAAGCTGGACAGGCTATACAAACAGCGCCATTGATGAGGCATTTTCAAAGATTCCTCTGACAAGCGATACGGCAGAGCTTACAAAGCTGTATTCCACAGTGGATCAGCAGGTACAGGCTGACGTGCCTATGTTCTCCGCCTATGTAGTAAAATCTATGGCCGCTGTCAATAACCGTCTGGTAAATGTAACGCCTACGGTATACGGTTTCTTTAACCATGTAGAGCAGTGGGACGTGCAGTAACAGAATAAGAGAACAGAAAATCAGGGGCATGTGCTGTCACAGGCACAGGCCCCATTTGACGAATGAAGTCTGATGATACAGAAAGGAAAAAATATGTCGCATATATTGGAAGTGAAGGATCTGGAGGTTACATTTTCAGGGGATCAGAAGGAGCAGATCGCCGTAGACCATGTGAGCTTCCAGGTGGATCCCGGCGAGACAGTGTGCCTGGTGGGGGAATCCGGCTGCGGGAAAAGCGTTACCTCCCTGTCTGTGATGGGGCTTTTAGGCCGGGGCGGCCGTGTGACCTCCGGCGAAGTCCTGTTTCAGGGACGGAATCTTCTTGGACTGTCCCCAAAGGAGCTGGATCAGATCCGGGGAAACCGCCTGACCATGATCTTTCAGGATCCCTTAAGCTCCTTAAATCCCGTGTTTACCGTGGGGCGGCAGATCCGGGAAAGTATCGAGGCCCATATGAGCCTTGGCAGGGAGGAGGCGGAGGCCAGGGTTTTTTCCCTTCTTGAAAAAGCGGGGCTGGAGCACAGCCGCTCCGTCGCAAAAAAATACCCCCACCAGCTTTCGGGCGGTATGCGTCAGCGTGTGATGATTGCCATGGCTCTTGCCTGTGATCCGGCCCTTCTGATTGCGGACGAGCCTACCACTGCTCTTGACGTGACCATCCAGGCCCAGATTATGGAGCAGCTTTTAAGGCTGAAGGAGGAATTTTCCACCGCCCTTCTTCTGATCACCCACGATATGGGGCTGGTGGCCCAGATGGCCGACCGGGTGCTGGTGATGTACGCCGGGCAGATCATTGAGGAGGCGCCGGTATTTGAACTTTTTGACCACCCTTCTCATCCTTATACCAAGGCTCTTCTGCGCTCTGTACCGTCTGTGGAAACTGGCCGCTTAAGCCGGCTGGAATCCATTGAGGGAATGGTGCCGGAGCAGTATGACCGGTTGGAGGGCTGCCGTTTCGCGCCCCGCTGTCCTTACCGGCTGGAGGGCTGCGAAGGGCCACAGCCCGCTCGCGAGGCAGGCCCCGGCCATCTGGCAAGATGCTGGCGCGCCATGGAGGTGAGACAGGATGCAGGATAATGTATTATTAAAATTAGAAAATGTAAAGAAATACTATTCTTCTAAAAAGGGCTTTTTGAGAAATAGAGCCGGAGAGGTAAAGGCAGTCAACGGCGTTTCTTTGGAGCTTTATAAGGGGGAAACCTTAGGGCTGGTAGGAGAGTCGGGCTGCGGCAAGTCCACCCTGGGCCGCCAGATCGTAGGCCTGGAGCGTCCTGATTCCGGCCGGATCCTCTATAAAGGAGAGGAGCTTTCTTCTATGAAAAAGAAGGAGCTGGCAAGGGTGCGGACACAGCTTCAGATGGTATTTCAGGATTCCTATTCTTCCTTAAATCCCAGGAAGCATATTTATGACATCTTGGCAGAGCCCATGCTGTATCACGGCCTGGCGGATAAGGGAAATATCAGGCAGGAAACAGAGCGGTTCTTAGAGCTGGTGGGTCTTCCGAAAAATGCCCTCAGCCGGTATCCACATGAGTTTTCCGGGGGTCAGAGGCAGAGGATCGGCATAGCGAGGGCTCTTTCCCTGAACCCGGAGCTTCTGGTGTGCGACGAGCCTGTCAGCGCCCTGGACGTATCCATCCAGGCCCAGATCCTGAACCTTTTAAAGGATCTGCAAAAGGAGCTGGAGCTGACCTGCATTTTCATCGGCCACGGCCTGGGGGCGGTAAACTATGTCAGCCATCGGATTGCGGTGATGTATCTGGGCCGGATCGTGGAGCTGGCAGACAGTGAGGAACTGTTTCGGAATCCGATTCATCCCTATTCAAAGGCACTGTTCCAGGCAGTCCCCGTACCGGATCCCAGGCAGAGGTTCAGGGCTTCTTTAAAGCCTTTACAGGGTGAAGCCCTTGGAGAGGATGAGAAGGAGCCGGAGGGCCTGGGGTGCGCCTTTTATGACCGGTGCCCGGCGCGGAAGGAAAGCTGTAAAAGCCGTGTCCAGGAGCTTCTTCCTGTGGTTCCCGGAAGCACCCATCTGGCTGCCTGTTACCCGTCCGTCCATTTATAAGAGAGGAAACGGAACTTATGAAACAATATATACTGAAACGTATCCTGATTGCCATTCCCACTCTGATCGGGATTACTATTATCGATTATGCCATTATGTGCTTTGCCGGAAATCCTCTGGAAATGCTCCAGGGAGCAAGGATCTCCCAGGAGGCACTTGCGGCCAGAGCGGCCCAGTTAGGGCTGGATCAGCCATTTTACATCCAGTATTTTGCCTGGCTTCTGCAGCTTTTAAAAGGGAATCTGGGCTACTCCATCAAGTCCTACCAGCCGGTCAGCGATATGATCTTAAGCCACCTGGGGCCGACCCTGCTGCTTATGGGAACTTCCCTTCTGGTAAGCCTTATTATGTCCATACCTGCAGGGATCTACAGCGCCATCCGCCAGTATTCAAAGGGTGATTATATTGTAGTGACGGCTTCCTTTCTAGGCAGCAGCATTCCTGGTTTTTTCCTGTCCCTCCTTCTGGTGTATATTTTTACCATGAAGTTGGGCCTTCTGCCCTCAGACGGGATGATTACCCTTGGAACCTCCGGCGGGGCAGCAGACGTGGCGGTTCATATGATCATGCCGGTGCTGGTGCTGTCTGTATCCATGGCAGGGACCAATATCCGCTATATCCGCAGCGCCATGCTGGAGATCCTCCAGAAGGATTATCTGAGGACAGCCAGGGCAAAGGGCATCGGGGAGCGCCTGGTGATCAACCGTCACGCTCTGAGAAATGCCCTGGTGCCCATTGTGACCGTCATCGGTATGCAGATCCCGGTGCTGTTTGGAGGTGCTGTCATTGTAGAGCAGCTGTTTTCCTGGCCGGGACTTGGGCTTATGACCATGAGCGCCATTCTGACCCGTGACTATCCGGTGATTATGGGCGTCTGTCTGTTGTCTGCGGTGGTTGTCCTTCTTGCGAACCTGGTAACGGATATTCTCTATGCGGTGGTAAATCCTACCATCCAGTATGAGTAGAACGGAGATAAAGCGTGAAAGAGATAAATAATCCAAAGAAAAAACAAGAACCCGGGGAGCCCCAGGAAACCTACCGCCAGGCAGTCTGGCGCAGATTCCGCCGCCACCGTCTGGCCTGTGTAAGCCTCTGGGTGCTGGCGGTGATTACGGCAGCGGCTATCCTGGCTCCGGTGATTGCTCCCTATGACCCGGAGGAGATCGCAGGTCCCTTCGGAGCGGCTCCAAGCCTTCAGTTCTGGCTGGGGACAGACCAGATCGGCCGGGATATGTTCAGCCGCCTTTTATATGCCACCCGGGTCTCCTTGTTTGTAGGAGTGCTGGCTACGGCTATTTCCACGGCAGTGGGAGTGGTGCTGGGGCTTCTGGCCGGGTATTTCGGCGGCTGGCTTGATATTGCCATCATGCGGTTTACGGATATGGTCATGTCATTTCCTTATATCCTTCTGGTGCTGGTGGCCGCCGCCATCTTCGAGCCGGGGCTGTGGAGCATTATCCTGATCCTGGGCTTTGTAGACTGGCCCGGCATTGCCCGTCTGGTACGGGGAAATGTATTAAGCCTCAGAGAAACAAATTTTGTTAAAAGCAGCATTGTGGCGGGGATGCCCGGAAGGCATATCCTCTTTTCCGAGATCCTGCCAAATACCGTCGCCCCTATCCTGGTCTATGCCACCTCCGTCATGGCACTTTCCATGCTGGATGAGGCTTCCTTAAGCTTTCTTGGCATGGGCGTTCAGCCGCCGGCTGCAAGCCTCGGCAATATGCTCAACAGCGCCCAGTCCCTGACAGTCCTTACAAAGCAGCCCTGGATGTGGATCCCTCCGGGAGTGCTGATCGTAGTGCTGGTAGTTGCCATCAACTTTGTAGGAGATGCTTTAAGAGACGCCCTGGATCCCACGGCTCTTATGTAGGAAAGGAAAACGGCTATGACCATCCATCAGATCGAATGTTTTCTTGAGGCGGCCAGGACATTGAATTTTACCGAGGCCGCCAGCCATCTTTATATATCCCAGCAGGGCTTAAGCCGCCAGATCGCCTCTCTGGAAAAGGAGCTGGAGCTTAAGCTTTTTGACCGCACCACCAGGGATGTGAAGCTGACCCGCAGCGGCGAGCTTCTTCTCTGGCGCTGGAAGGGGATCCCGAAGGAGATCTACAGCTCCATCGAGCTTGCCAGAGAGGAGGGAGAGCGGGCCAAAAGCCGTATCAGCCTGGCTGTGGTGGGGATGAACGGTATCGTGGAGCTGGCAGCCGGTATCCTGGCTGACTATATGGCTCAGGATGAGAATACGGAGTTTGAGATCATCGAATTTACCAATATCAGGGATCTTACCAATGGAAATCCGGATATGATGCTTACAGTCAGCTTTGCTCATACCTCTTACCGCCTCCAGGGCTCCTACCGTCTTCAGGTGCTGAAAAAGCTGCCCCTTTATTATGTTCTTTCCAGGAAAAATCCGCTGGCAGCCAAAGAGGAGCTGATGATGAGCGATTTTAAGGACGAGACCATGCTCTGTCTTTATAAGAATTTTTTCGGAGGAGCGGAGCTGCAGCTCTTTGACCTGATCTCCCGCCAGGAGCACATCCTGGAGCGGGCCCGCTATTATGAAAATGTAAACAGCCTGGAGCTGGCGCTGATCGCAAACGAGGGGATCCACATCGGATTTAAGGAATTTTACCACAATTTCGGAGACCGGCTGGTGATGCGGCCATTTCCGGATAAGGAAAAGCAGGTATTTGCGAATGTAACGGCCCTGTGGCGGACGGAAAATGAAAAGAGGTTAAAAAATTTTATAAAATTTTTGAAAAATTATTCTAATTAACAACGGCTGGTTGTTAATTAAGGTAATTTTGATGTTAGACAAAATGGGCATGAAATGTCTAAAATATAAAAGGCTGAGAAAGAAAATGGGGAAGAGCTGTTGAAGAACAGTTTATTTCCCTTGTTTTTTTCTCTGGATATGTTAAAAAAACGCTAAAAACCCGTTAACAATACGCTGATAATAAAAAGGAGAATCTTATGAAAAAAGCACACATTGTAGGAGGTATTCTTGTGATCGCGGCCGCAGGGCTGATTGCCTCCCGGGCTTTTAAGAAAGAAGCCCCGATCGCCCCCACGCCGGACCCGGTGGTCATGGCAGAGCATCCCCAGATGGGCAGTATCCATCTTACCACAGACCTGGTAGGTACGGTGGAGCCGGCAGATATGGTCTATATCTATCCAAAGGCCGGCGGTGATGTAACCGCAGTGAATGTAAAGCCCGGCGATATGGTCACAGCAGGCCAGGTGATCTGCGAGATCGACACCAAGCAGGTGGCTTCCGCCAAAAACACCATGGATACGGCAAAGATCGCCTGGGATGACGCCGTTGCCACACTGAACCGCATGACCCCTCTTTACGGCTCCGGTTTCGTATCCCAGCAGGAATTTGAGGGCTACCAGACTAATGCGGAGGCAAAGCGCCTTCAGTATGAGGCAGCTAAGATCAACTATGACAATCAGATGGAATTCAGCCACATCACGGCTCCCATCAGCGGCCGGATCCAGCAGACCAATATGGAGGTGCATGACACCGTAGGCGCCTCTACCCAGCTGGCTGTGATCGCAGGAGAGGCAGGAAACAATGTTACCTTTTATGTAACAGAAAAGGTGAAAAACAACCTGAACACAGGAGATGAGCTGACTGTGATCAAGGAAGGCACCGAGTACGGCGGCACCGTTATCGAGGTCAGCAATATGGCGGAGCAGAACATCGGCCTGTTCCGGGTAAAGGCATCTGTGGCAGATAATGAGACCATGGCTCCCGGTACCAGCGTAGAGCTTCAGGTTCCCTCTGAATCCGCTGAAAACGTTATGCTGATCCCTACTCACAGCATCTATTATAAGGGCGGCGATGCCTATGCCTATACATATGATGAGGATCAGGGCATCATCCACGAGGCTGCGGTAGAGACGGGCATTTCCGGTCCGGACACCACGGAGATCCGCTCAGGACTGTCTTTAGATGATCTGGTTCTGACTACCTGGACCTCTGAGCTGAAAGAGGGAACGAAGGTGACGTATCAGGCGCCGGAACAGAGCCAGGCACAGTAAAAGGAGGCAGAACATGGGCTTAACTAAATTTGTTTTAAAACGGCCGGTGACTACGGTCCTCGCGATCCTCTGCCTGATTGTATTCGGCTTATCCTCTGTTTTTAAATCACCCTTAGAGCTGATGCCGGATATGAATATGTCCATGATCATCGTTATGACCGTTTATCCCGGCGCCAGTCCCGATGACGTAAGCGAGCTGGTCACGAAACCCATTGAGGACAGCGCCAGTACCTTAAGCGGACTGGATACCATTTCCTCCTCATCCAGTGAAAATATGTCCCTGATCATGCTGATGTATGATTACGGCACCGATATGAACGATGCCTACGATGATCTGAAAAAGCAGATCGATCTGGTAAAATCCCAGCTTCCGGAGGATGTGGAGGAGCCCGTCATAGCGGAGCTGAACACCAACCTGAAGGCGAATATGACCCTGTCAGTCAGCCATGGCGAGGATGAGGATCTTTATAATTATGTAAATAATACTCTGGTGCCTGAGTTTGAGAAACTGTCTACTGTAGCGGAGGTAGCACTTACCGGCGGCGTCCAGAACCGGATCAAGGTAGAACTGATGCCGGAGAAGCTGAAGCAGTACGGTATCACCATGAGTTCTATTGCAAATGATATTGCGGGGGCGGATATAACCTACCCGGCAGGAGATACCCTGGTGGGAGACCAGAAGCTTTCTGTATCCACAGAGCAGCCATTTAAGACACTAGAAAGCCTGAAGGATATTCCTCTTACGGCAGCCAGCGGCCAGACTGTATACTTAAGCGACGTAGCTGCTGTTTATATGGGGGCAGACGACGCGGAGAGTATCGCCCGCTACAGCGCCAAGGGGTCACCGGCTGAGGATATTGTGGCTCTGTCCATCAGTAAGCAGCAGGATGCGGCTACCCTGACCCTGTCAGAGGATGTACATAAGGTTATCGACCGCCTTGTGAGCCAGGATCCCACTCTTAACATCACCATTGTAGATGATGACAAGGATTCCATCATGTCCTCCTTAAGCTCCGTAATCGAGACCATGATCATGGCGGTGGTGATTTCCATGGTGATCATCTGGCTGTTCTTCGGAGATCTGAAGGCGTCCCTGATCGTAGGAAGCTCCATTCCTGTGTCTATCCTGTCTTCTCTGATCCTGATGCAGCTGATGGGCTTCAGCCTGAATGTAATTACCCTCAGCGCCCTGGTTCTTGGCGTAGGTATGATGGTAGACAACTCCACGGTTGTGCTGGAAAGCTGCTTCCGCGCCACAGACGATACGGGCTTTAAAGAATTTGCTAACGCGGCACTGAGAGGTACGGGGATCGTGTACCAGTCAGTTGTAGGCTCTACGGTAACCACCTGCGTTGTATTCCTTCCCCTGGCTATGCTTGGGGGCATGACGGGCATGATGTTTAAGCCTCTGGGCTTTACCATTGTATTCTGTATGACGGCCTCCCTGATTTCCGCTATTGCGGTGGTGCCTCTGTGCTATATGATCTACAAGCCCATTGAGAAAAAGACAGCTCCTCTGTCCCGTCCGGTAGAGCGGATGCAGGATGTCTACCGGGCTGTTATGGGTAAACTGATCCATAAGCGGGCACTGGTTATGATCACTTCGGTGCTTCTTCTGGTGCTGTCAGTTGTGATCGCCATGAACCTTCGTATGGAGCTGATGGCAGAGGATGACCAGGGCCAGGTAAATATTACCGCGGAGATGAAGCCCGGTATGAAGATTGAAAAGACCGATGCCATCTTAAAGCAGATCGAGGAAATCATTTCCGTACACCCGGATGTGGAATCCTATATCGCCCTGGCGGGAAGCACCGGTATGAGCATGAGCTCTGATCCCAATATCTCCGTATATCTGAAGGATGACCGGAAGATGGAAACAGATGAGGTGGTAGCCCAGTGGAAGCAGGAGCTGGCAGGTATCCCGGATACCAATATCACCGTAGAGGCTTATTCCCAGGTAGGAGCCATGATGGGATCCCAGAATGAGTTCCAGGTGAATCTGGAAAGTACAGATTATGATGACTTAAAGGCAGTCAGCGATACAGTTTCCGCGGCGCTCAGTGCCCGGCCTGAGCTGACAAAGGTACATTCCTCCCTTGAAAATGCGGCTTCCGTTGTAAAGGTAACGGTCAACCCCATTAAGGCCAAGGCAGCCGGCCTGACTCCGGCCCAGGTGGGAGGCACCTTAAATAATATGCTCAGCGGCATAACCCCTGCTTCTCTTGAGATTGACGGAGAGGATGTGGATATTAAGGTGGAGTATCCTGAGGACCGGTATCAGACCCTGGATCAGCTTCAGTCCATTACCCTGCAGACGCCGTCGGGAAGCTCGGTGGCCCTGACGGATGTGGCCGAGATCCATTTCGCGGACAGCCCGGCTTCGATTTCACGCCAGAACAAGCAGTACCGGGCTACCATAAGCGGTATCTATACAGAGCACGCGGACAGCAGATCCATGGGCGTCCTGATGCAGGAGGCAGTGAATCCAAACCTGACAGAGAATGTTTCCTTTGTAAGGAGCAGCATGGATGAGTCCATGGCAGAGGAATTCGCAGCCCTGTTCCAGGCTATTGCCCTGGCAGTGTTCCTGGTATTCGTGGTGATGGCGGCTCAGTTTGAGTCACCTAAGTTTTCCGTCATGGTTATGACCACCATTCCGTTCTGTCTGATCGGCGCCTTCGGGCTTTTGTGGCTGGCAGACAGCGCCATCAGCATGACTTCCCTTCTGGGCTTCCTGATGCTGGTGGGTACAGTTGTTAACAATGGTATCCTTTATGTAGATACGGTGAACCAGTACCGGATGGAGATGGACTTAAACACAGCCCTCATCGAGGCAGGTGCCACCCGTCTGCGCCCCATTCTTATGACCACCCTGACAACGGTTGTTTCCATGATCCCCATGGCTTTGGCCTTCGGAGACAGCGGCACCACCACCCAGGGACTGGCTCTTGTAAATATCGGCGGCCTGACGGCCTCCACCATCCTGGCTCTTTTGATGCTTCCTGTTTACTATAGCCTTATGAGCGGAAGCAGAAAGCGGGAGATTATAGCAGACTGATAAACAAAAACAGGTATGTGTACACAGTTCAAAGAGGGTACGCGTGCCTGTTTTTTTATCCTGGAGTATACATTTTAGGAAAATATGTACAATTTTTTTTTAGATAAACAAAAAGTTTTTTGAAAAATTCATGGAAACGGGATTGCTAAAATTTCGTTAATAAGGTATAATCGAATTGTATTTATTCCAAAATATGTTTCTTTGAGAGGAGAGTTTATGAAGCATACATCTCAGATATTCCAGCAGCTTACACTGCTGAGCCAGCTGGGCTTATCCCTGGTGACTCCCCTTATCCTGTGCCTTCTGCTCTGCAGCTGGGCAGTCAGCCGCTTCCCGGTGGGAAGCTGGATCTATATTCCCGGATTTTTCTTTGGCCTTGGAGGATCTGCCATGACGGCGTATAAGGTGTACTGTTCCGTAGATGCCAGGGCAAAAAAAGAAAAAAAGAACCGAAGCGCATTCAACGATCATCTATAGAAAGGAGATATGAATCGTGCAGATCCAACCCGCAGTTAAGAAAGAAACGGCCCGCATTGCGGCAGGGACAGCAGCAGGCGTGTGCCTGATGTTCCTGGCTTTTCTGGGCCTTCACCTGGTCTTCCCGGAAAGCGTGCCCTTTGACTACAAGGTGATCCTTGGAGGCATCGCAGGAGGACTTGTGGCGGTGGCAAACTTTTTTCTTATGGGCATTACAGTACAGAGGGTTACCTCGGTGACGGATGACAAGCTGGCCTTTGACTATATGAAGGCAAGCTATCGGAACCGTGTCGCGCTCCAGCTTGTATGGATCGTGGCCGCCCTGGTCCTTCCGTGCTTTAACGGTGCAGCCGGGGTCGTTCCCTTATTCATCCCAAGCATCTACATCAAGGTGATGAATATTTTCAGTATGGCCTCACAAAAATAACACAGAAAGGAGATGAAAGTGAGACGATGAATTTCGACATTTCAGGCGCCGGTATTTATTTTAAGATACCTACGGGGATCCCGATCCTGGGCGATTTCATGATTACAGAAACGCTGGTGGTCAGCTGGATCGTCATGGCCCTGATCACAGGACTGTGCATCTGGCTCACAAGGGATCTGAAGGTGGAGAACATATCCAGGCGCCAGGCAGTGGCAGAGCTTCTGGTAGAGCAGGCCACAAACCTGGTCCGCAATAACACCGGCGGGACGAAGTTCGACAAGCTGATTCCCTTTGTGGCTGCGCTTTTTACTACCAGCGTGGTGTCCAACCTGATCAGCCTTACCGGCCTTAGAAGTCCTACGGCAGACCTTTCCACAGAGGCCGCCTGGGCGGTAGTGGTATTTATCATGATCACTGCCAATAAGATCAAGGCCGGCGGCATCCTTGGTTACTTAAAGGGCTTTACCACACCGATTCTGGTGATGACCCCCTTTAACGTCCTGTCCGAGCTGGCTACACCTATCAGTATGGCCTGCCGTCACTTCGGCAACATACTTTCCGGCGTGGTGATCAACGGACTGATCTACGCGGCTCTGGCCCTGGCTTCCTCAGCCCTTCTTGGCTGGCTTCCGGGAGCTCTTGGAGATGTGCTTGGAAGCATCCCGATCCTAAGCGTAGGTATTCCCGCCATTGCATCCGTTTATTTTGACTGGTTCTCTGGCTTTATGCAGGCATTCATTTTCAGTATGCTGACCATTATGTATATTGCAAATGCGGCTGAAGGCTAGATTCAAACACGCTCTAAGACGTATTGATAAAAAAGATTTTAATTTAGGAGGAAATTTATTATGACAGATTTTCAGATGCTCGCTCGTGGTATTGCTTTAGCAGGCTGCGCTATTGGTGCAGGCTGTGCCCTGATCGCAGGTATCGGTCCTGGTATCGGTGAAGGTAACGCTGCCGCAAAGGCTCTTGAGGCCATCGGCCGCCAGCCGGAGTGCAAGGCTGACGTAACAAGCACCATGCTCCTTGGCTGCGCCATCGCGGAGACCACCGGTATCTACGGCTTCGTAACCGGCCTGCTGCTGATCTTCGTAGCTCCGGGTATGTTCATGAACTTCCTTTCCTGATGACTGACAGGAGGAAGGAGAGTCTCAGGAACAGGAGGTTTGAGATATGCATCAGGAATTAGTAACCATTATACCGTGGACATTTATTGCGCAGATCTGCAACCTGTTTATCCAGATTTACCTGATCAAGCGTTTTCTGTTCAAGCCCATCAACAATATTCTTGAAAAGAGAAGGGCCATGGCCGAGGCGGTCCTTACCGATGCCAGAAAGGCAAAGGAGGAAGCCGAGACCATGAAGGCAGACTACGAAAAGAGCCTGGCATCCGCCAAATCTGAGGCCAGCCAGATCTTAAAGACCGCGCAGCAGACCGCTGCCGCAAAGTCTGAGGCCATCCTTGCGGAAGCCAATACACAGGCAGCCGGTATCAAGGCAAAGGCAGAGGCAGACATCAGGCAGGAACGCAAAAAGGCAGTGAACGATATGAAAAATGAGATCGGCGGCATTGCCATGGAGATCGCGGGCAAGGTGATCGAGCGCGAGATCAGCGAGGATGACCACAGGAAACTGATCAGTGAGTTTATTGAGAATGTAGGTGAGGCATCATGACAAAAACTGCCAGACTTTATGGCGGCAGCCTCTACGACCTGGCAGCGGAGGAAGGGCTCACAGAGGTATTTATGGAGGAACTGGAGGCAGTAAAGGGCATCCTTAAGGAGAACCCGGACTATATCAGGCTGCTTTCAGAGCCGTCCATTCCCAAAGCAGAGCGTGTAAAGCTCCTGGATACGGCATTTGCCGGACAGGTACATGCCTACCTGCTTAATTTTCTCAAGATCTTATGTGAAAATGGCAGCCTGCGGGAGTTAAATGACTGCTGCGCGGAGTGTAAGCGCCGCTATTATGAAGATCACAATATCGCTGAGGCAGTTGTTACCAGCGCGGTGAGCCTGACTGAGGAACAGGCAGGGGCACTTAAGAGCAGACTGGAGGCCATCAGCAATAAGACCATTATCCTTACGCAGAAAACGGACAGCCGTGTGATCGGCGGTCTTAAGGTAGAGCTGGAAGGAAAGCAGCTGGACGGAAGTCTGGAGGGCCGCCTTGCCTCCATGCGTAAGATCGTTACCGAAATCATCGTATAAAGGACGGGTGTAAGAAATGCAATTAAAACCGGAAGAAATTTCCAAGGTCATCCGCAGCCAGATCAAATATTACCAGAACTCCATCGAGCAGAGCGAGACAGGAACAGTCCTTATGGTAGGCGACGGCATCGCAAGAGCCAGCGGCCTGTCAGACTGTATGTCAGGTGAGCTTCTGGAATTTGAGGACGGCACATTCGGAATGGCCCAGAACCTGGAAGAGAACAGCGTTTCCATTGTTCTTTTTGGTACAGACGAGGGGATCAGCGAGGGCCAGACAGTAAAGCGCACTGGCAAGGTTGTTTCCGTACCTGTAGGTGAAGCAATGATCGGACGCGTTGTAAATGCCATCGGCCAGCCCATCGACGGCGCAGGCCCCATTGAAACAAGTGAATTCCGCGCGGTTGAGTCTCCGGCTCCCGGTATCTGTGACCGCCAGCCTGTAAAGGAACCCTTACAGACGGGCATCAAGGCGATCGATTCCATGATCCCTATCGGACGCGGACAGCGTGAGCTGATTATCGGAGACCGCCAGACTGGTAAGACTACCATTGCTACTGATACTATTTTAAACCAGAAGGGCAAGGACGTTATCTGTATCTATGTTGCCATCGGCCAGAAGCGTTCTACGGTTGCGGGACTGGTTTCCCAGCTTCAGGCAGGCGGGGCTATGGATTATACCATTGTAGTTGCGGCTACGGCTTCCGAGCCAAGTCCTCTGCAGTATATTGCTCCCTATTCCGGCTGCGCCATGGGTGAGTATTTCATGAATCAGGGCAAGCATGTGCTGATTATCTATGACGATTTAAGTAAACACGCGGTGGCATACAGGGCACTTTCCCTGCTGATCCGCCGTCCGCCGGGCCGTGAGGCGTATCCTGGAGACGTATTCTATCTCCACTCACGTCTGTTGGAGCGCGCGGCAAAGCTGTCTGACGCTCTGGGAGGCGGTTCCCTGACCGCTCTGCCCATCATCGAGACCCAGGCAGGCGATGTATCTGCATACATTCCTACCAACGTAATCTCCATTACTGACGGCCAGATCTTTTTGGAGACCGAGCTGTTTCACTCCGGTATCATGCCGGCGGTAAACCCAGGTATCTCCGTATCACGAGTAGGCGGAAACGCTCAGATCAAGGCCATGAAGAAGGTAGCTGGTACCCTGAAGCTGATCTACTCCCAGTACCGTGAGCTTCAGAGCTTCGCACAGTTCGGTTCCGATCTGGACGCTGATACAAAGGCCCGTCTGGCACAGGGCGCCCGTATTGTAGAGGTCCTTAAGCAGGGCAACAGCGCGCCGGTAGACGTAGAAAAGCAGGTAGCCATCCTGTACGCCGTTGTAAATGGCATCCTCACAAAGGTTGAGGTGGAGGACATCAAAGAATACGAAGAAGGCCTGTATGCTTATCTGGATACAGATGCAGACGGCGCGGCCGCCATGGAAGCCATCCGCGCCACCGGAGCCATGGATGCAGACACAGAAGGAAAGCTTAAGGCTGCTCTTACAGACTATACAGAGAGATTCTTAAAGTCCAGATAAGGGACGCCCATTCACATCAACCAAAAAGGAGGAAAAAGCATGGCTGCGAATATGAAGGCTGTAAAGCTCCGTATGAAGAGCATACAGAGTACCATGCAGATAACCAAGGCAATGGAACTGGTGGCATCCTCCAAGCTGCGCCGGGCCAAGGAACGGGCCGAGGCCAGCAAGCCCTCTTTCAGGATTCTTCGTGACACCCTGGCGGATATTGCGGCAGGGAACACGGATTTTACCTCTGTTTATACAAGGAGGTCCGAAAATCAGAAGTGGTGCTATATTGTGATCGCCGGAGACAGAGGTCTTGCGGGCGGCTACAACGCCAACCTGTTTAAGGCCGTGGAGGAGGAGACCAGGGGAAAGGATTACGCGGTCCTTCCGGTGGGAAAGAAGGCAGTTGAATATTATAAAAGAAGGAAAGTGGAGCTGGTGACAGAGGAATTTGCCGAGGCTGCTGACATTTCCATTTCAGACTGCTTTGAGATCGCAAAGCTTTTGTGCCGGGCCTTTAAGTCCGGAGAGTACGGCCATGCGGCCATGTGCTACACCAGTTTTGTGTCCATGCTTTCCCAGAAGCCGGAAGCGGCTTCCCTTCTGCCTCTGGCAGATCTTGGTCAGAAGGAGGACGGGGAGCCGGTCCGCTCGCTGATTCTGTATGAGCCGGACAGCGAGACCGTATTTGATGCCATTGTGCCGGAATATCTGGCTGCTCTGGTTTACGGCGCCATGTGCGAATCCGTGGCCAGTGAGCTGGCGGCCCGAAGGACTGCCATGGATGCGGCCACCAAAAATGCAGGTGAGATGATCGATCAGCTCAGCCTGTACTATAACCGCGCCCGTCAGGCAAGTATTACTCAGGAGATCACTGAGATCGTAGCCGGCGCGGAAGAGCCATAGTGCACCGTAATAATAAGGAGATTCATGTATGAGTGAAAAACATATTGGCAAGGTGGTGCAGGTAACCGGTCCCGTACTGGATATACGCTTTAAGGAGGGAGAGCTGCCTGCACTGCTCAATGCGATTGAGATTGATATAAACGGCCATAAGCTGATCGCCGAGGTGGCCCAGCAGATTGGCGACGACGTAGTGCGCTGCATTGCCATGAGTTCCACAGACGGACTGGTAAGAGGCGTGGATGCTGTAGACACAGGAGCTTCCATTACCGTTCCTGTAGGCGAGGAGTGCCTGGGACGTGTATTTAACCTGTTAGGCGATCCGGTAGATGAGCAGCCGGCGCCAGAGACAGCTGAGCGCTGGGCCATCCACCGTCCGGCTCCATCTTATGAGGACCAGACCCCCGCTACCGAGATCCTGGAGACTGGCATCAAGGTCGTTGACCTGATCTGCCCCTATGCAAAGGGCGGCAAGATCGGTCTCTTTGGCGGCGCGGGCGTAGGAAAGACCGTTCTGATTATGGAGCTGATCCACAACGTAGCGACGGCTCACGGCGGCCTGTCTGTATTTACCGGTGTTGGAGAGCGTACCCGTGAGGGAAATGACCTTTACGGAGAGATGAAGGAAAGCGGCGTTATCGACAAGACCGCCCTGGTATACGGCCAGATGAATGAGCCGCCGGGGGCCCGTATGAGAGTTGCTCTTTCTGGTCTGACCATGGCGGAGTATTTCCGTGATGTGAAGAACCAGGACGTGCTTTTATTTATCGATAACATTTTCCGTTTCACCCAGGCAGGCTCTGAGGTATCCGCCCTTCTTGGACGTATGCCTTCTGCCGTTGGCTATCAGCCTACCCTGGCTACAGAGATGGGCGCCCTTCAGGAGCGTATCACTTCTACAAAGAAGGGTTCCATCACCTCCGTACAGGCGGTATATGTGCCTGCGGACGACTTAACGGACCCGGCTCCTGCTACCACATTTACCCATCTGGATGCCACCACCGTACTTTCCCGTGACATTGCCAGCCAGGGTATTTATCCGGCGGTGGATCCTCTGGAGTCCAGCAGCCGTATCCTTTCTCCTGAGGTAGTTGGAAAGGAGCACTACGAGGTAGCCCGTTCCGTACAGAGAGTGCTGCAGCGTTATAAGGAACTTCAGGATATTATCGCCATTATGGGTATGGACGAGCTTTCCGAGGATGATAAGCTGACCGTATCCAGAGCCCGTAAGGTACAGCGCTTCCTGTCCCAGAGTTTCTCTGTAGCAGAGCAATTTACCGGTATGGAAGGAAAATACGTTCCTCTGAAGGAGACCATCCGCGGCTTTAAGCAGATCCTTGAGGGAGCTTGTGACGAGATCCCTGAGAGCTGCTTCCTGTTTGTGGGAACCATTGACGAAGTGTTTGAAAAAGCAAAGAACATGCAGTAAGGAAGGAGGGACATAAGCTATGGCAGCAACCTTCCATCTGCAGATCGTGTCCATGGACGGACTGAAGTTTGACGGTCAGGCCCAAAAGGTGTCCTGCCGGACCATCCACGGTGATCTGGCCATCCTGGCGCGCCACTGCAATTACTGTACGGCTGTAGGCATGGGCTGTGCCCAGGTTGTCTTAGAGGACGGTACGGTGCGCCGCGCCGCCTGCATCGGCGGTATGCTTACGATGATGAACGGCCAATGCCGTCTGATCGCCACCACCTGGGAGTGGAGCGATGAGATCGACCTGGAGCGGGCCAGACAGGCAAAGGAGAAAGCCCAGCAGCGTCTGTCTGACCGGGGGATCTCTGAGCAGGAGCTTAAGATGGCCCAGGCCAAGCTCCACCGGGCTCTGGTACGGATCAGCGCGGCAGAAGAAAAAATGTAATAGATATGTAAGTAGACAGCCGCATAGAAGTATGCTAGAGTAAGACCCAGAAGGTAAACCTGCCTTCTGGGTTTACTCATATCTGGAAAAAGAGAGGAAAATCAATGAAACTTAGAGGAAAAATGAAACTGGCAAAACTGGCCCTCGGCACAGCAGCCATGACACTCTGGCTCACAGCATGCGGCGGCACGGAAAATAAGGAAACAGAAACTGTCACTGCGTCAGAGACAACAGCGGCACAGGACGGCGCGGAGGAGTCCTTTGGCGCAGGCACCCCCTTAAAGGAGGGTGATACAGCCCCTGACTTTACCGCCCAGCTGGTAGACGGCAGTACGGTAACCTTATCCGAGCTTAAGGGCAAGCCGGTGCTGATTAACTTCTGGGCAACCTGGTGCGGCCCCTGTGTTATGGAGATGCCCGCGTTTGAGCGTCTGATGGAGGATTATGGAGATGAGATCAGTCTGGTGGCAGTCAACTGCGGGGATGATGCTGAGACAGTTAAGGATTTTGTGGAGGAAAATGGCTTTACCTTCCCGATCGCCCTGGATGAGGGCTTTGAGATTACCATGAAGTACCCTTCCAACGGAATCCCCTATACCGTGATCGTAGATAGTGAGGGAGTGATCACCCATATTTCCACCGGCGCAGCCGATGCGGATACCATGTATGAACGGTACCGGGAAGCCCTGGGACTGGAAGCAAAGGAGGCTTCATGACAGGAAAACAACATCTTTCATATGTGATCCTTGGGATCGGGCTTCTCTTTCTTCTGATTGGCATTTCCCAGGGGGGATACCATGACACTCTCCGCAAGGCCATTCAGGTATGCCTGGAATGCATCGGGATCGGGTGATGCCTATGAAAACAGGAATCCTGAGTAACCACAAGCGGAAGCTGATCCAGCTTTCTTCCGCCCTTATTTATAACCTGAACTTAAAGGGCTTTTCCCAGGTGACCATCTATCGGGGAAAGAGCAAGGGAATCTGTGTTCCGGGGCTGAATTGCTATTCCTGCCCCGGAGCCATCGGCTCCTGCCCTCTGGGAGCCTTACAGAACGCCATGGCGGCCATGGACCGGAAGCTGCCCTTTTATATCCTGGGCACCCTGCTGCTTCTTGGCGTGACCCTGGGAAGGCTGATCTGCGGCTTTCTCTGTCCCTTTGGACTGATCCAGGAGCTTATATATAAGCTGCCGGTGCCGAAGCTTAAAAAGAACCGGGCCACCGCCTGGCTGTCCCGGTTAAAATATGTGATTCTGGCTGTCTTTGTACTGATCCTTCCGGTGTATTATAAGGCCAGCAGAGGGTATCCAGTACCGGCCTTCTGTAAATTTATCTGTCCGGCAGGAACTCTGGAGGGAGGAATCCCTCTGGTGCTCCTTGATCCCTCCTTAAAGAGCCTGGCTGGTGCTCTATTTAACTGGAAGGTGGGAGTGATGGTCTGTATTCTGGTAAGCGCCTGCTTTATCTACCGCAGCTTCTGCCGTTTCCTGTGCCCTCTGGGTGCCATTTACGGGATGTTTTCCCCTATTACTCTCTTTGGGGTGAAGGTAGATGAGAACTCCTGTACCGGCTGTGGCAGGTGCGTAAGGAGCTGTAAAATGGACATCCGGCGGGTAGGGGATACGGAGTGTATCCAGTGCGGTGAGTGTATGAAAGAATGTGCCCCCGGCTCGATCCAGTGGAAGAACCCCTTTACGTCAGGCAGGACCGGTGCTAAAATGTAAGACACAAGAAATGTGCAGATGTGTGAGGTAATAACCATGGAAACGAGACGGATCAGGATAAAAGACAGAGAACATATAAAGGATGAGGAGCTTTTAGAGGCAGCCCGGATTTTAAGGGAAGGGGGGCTCGTAGCCTTCCCCACCGAGACGGTCTACGGCCTGGGAGGCAATGCCCTGGATGAGGATGCGGCCCGTAAAATCTACGCGGCCAAGGGGCGCCCCTCAGATAATCCCCTGATCGCCCATGTGGCACAGGAGAGCCAGATCGAGCCCCTGGTGTCTTACATACCGGAGGCAGGCCGGAAGCTGATGGACGCCTTCTGGCCCGGCCCTCTGACCATGATCTTTCCAAAGAGCAGCCGTGTTCCTTACGGTACCACAGGAGGCCTTGATACAGTGGCTGTCCGTATGCCAAGCGACCAGGTGGCAGCCCGTCTGATCGCTCTTTCCGGCGTGCCCGTTGCCGCTCCCAGCGCCAATACCTCCGGCCGCCCAAGCCCTACTACAGCGGATCATGTATGGGAGGATATGGAGGGGAAGATCGATATGGTCATAGACGGCGGCCCTGTGGGGATCGGTGTGGAATCCACCATTGTAGACGTATCATGCGAGCCTCCGTCGGTGCTCCGGCCCGGCGCCATTACCATGGAGATGCTCCGTGAGGTGCTGGGAGAGGTAACGATAGATCCGGCCATCCTTGGCCCTGTATCGCCGGACATAAAGCCCAAGGCTCCTGGGATGAAATACAGGCACTACGCTCCCAGGGCGGAGCTGGCTTTAGTTGCCTCAGAGGATATGGGACGCATGATAGAAAAGGTAAGGGAACTGGCAGCAGAGAAGCAAAAGGCGGGGGCCCGGGTGGGGATCATCTGCACCGACGAGTCAAGAGACGCCTATCCGGCAGGCCAGGTACGGAGCATCGGCTCCCGGAAAGACCCTGCATCCGTCGCCCATAACCTCTATGGGGTGCTCCGGGAGTTTGATGATCTGAAGGTGGATTTCATTTTCTCAGAGAGCTTTCCAGCCGACCACCTGGGACAGGCCATTATGAACCGGCTGTCCAAGGCGGCGGGGTATCATATTATAAATGTATAGGAACCATAGAAAGGAGTAAGCCAGATGTCAGAGAAACGCGCAGATTATATTACATGGGATGAATATTTTATGGGAGTGGCTATGCTTTCCGCCAAGCGCTCCAAGGATCCCAGCACCCAGGTGGGGGCCTGTATCGTAAGCCAGGACAACAAGATCCTTTCTATGGGCTATAACGGCTTTCCCAAGGGCTGTTCCGATGATGTGTTCCCCTGGGGGAAGGAGCATGAAAAGGAGGATCCTTACAACTCCAAATACTTCTACTCCACCCACAGCGAGTTAAATGCCATTTTAAACTACCGGGGCGGCAGCCTGGAGGGAAGCAAGCTCTATGTCACCCTGTTCCCCTGTAACGAATGTGCCAAGGCCATTATCCAGGCAGGGATTAAAACCATTGTCTACGGCGGGGACAAATACGCCGGAACTGCGGCCGTCCGGGCCTCCAAGCGGATGCTGGATGCCGCTGGGGTGCGCTATTACCAGTACCAGGCCACCGGCCGCAGCCTGACCATCGAGGTGTAGCCCATGAAGATCCTTCTGGCGGCTATCAACGCCAAATACATCCATTCTAATCTGGGGATCTACAGCCTGAAGGCCTATGCTGAGGAACAGCTGCGCTATCAGGGAAAGAAAGACCAGGCAGAGATCAGCCTGGGAGAATATACCATTAATCATAGTACAGAGGCCATACTCCGTGATCTGTACCGCAGAAAGCCCGACGTGATCGGGTTTTCCTGCTATATCTGGAACATTCAGTGGATTCGTTCCCTTCTTCCGGATCTGCGGGCCGTCCTTCCAGAGGTCAGGATCTGGCTTGGAGGCCCGGAGGTCTCTTTTCACAGCGCCGGGATCCTTCGTGACAACCCGGAGGCGGAGCTGGTGATGACCGGGGAAGGGGAGGAGACCTTTGCACAGCTTCTTTCCTTTCTGGTGGATAACCGGGAGGAAATGGCGTCTCATTGTGGATATCTCCCTGAAAAAGCCGGACAGCTTCCGGGCATTGTATTCAAAACCTTATCCGGCACGGTCATAGAGACACCCCGGCGCCCGGTGATGGATATGGACCGCCTTCCATTTTCTTATGGTTCTATGGATATGAAAGCGCTGGAGCACCGGATCATTTACTATGAGAGCAGCAGAGGCTGCCCCTTTTCCTGCAGCTACTGCCTGTCCTCCATCGATAAGCAGGTGCGGTTTCGGAGCTTGGACCGGGTAAAGGAGGAATTATCTTTCTTTTTAAAGGCAGGGGTGCCTCAGGTTAAATTTGTAGACCGCACCTTTAACAGCAGAAAGGATCATGCCATGGCCATCTGGCAGTTTATAAGGGATCATGACAATGGGGTGACCAATTTTCACTTTGAGATTGCCGCCGACCTGCTGGATCAGGAGGAACTGGAGCTTCTGGCTTCCATGCGTCCCGGCCTGGTGCAGCTTGAGATCGGCGTCCAGTCTGCCAACCCCGATACCCTGGCAGCCATCCGCAGAAGGACGGACCTTCAGAAAATAGGCGCTGCTGCTGCAGTCATCAACCGGGGCAGGAACGTGCACCAGCATCTGGACCTGATCGCCGGACTTCCCTATGAGGATCTGGCTTCCTTCCGCCGCTCCTTTGACCAGGTATACGCCATGGAGCCGGAGCAGCTGCAGCTTGGCTTCCTTAAGGTATTAAAGGGCTCTTATATGGAAGAAATGGCTCCGGCTTACGGCATACGGGCCTCCCTTACGCCGCCCTATGAGGTTCTTTCCACCCGCTGGCTGTCCTACGGCGACATTCTGGAGCTGAAGGCGGTGGAGGAGATGGTGGAGGTCTATTACAACAGCAGGCAGTTTACCCTTACATTGGAAGCCTTGGGAAGGGAATATGACAGCGCTTACAGTATGTTTCTGGAGCTGGCCCAATACTATGAAGCCAGGGAGCTTACGGGTTTCAGCCACAGCCGTCTGGCCCGGTTTGAGATCCTGTGGGATTTTATCAGCGCCTGCCCGCAGCTTCCTCTGGAAGCCTTTAGGGACCGCCTGATCACAGATCTGTACCTTCGGGAAAATGCCAAAAGCCGTCCTTCCTTCGCAAGGGATCAGTCTCTCTGGAAATCCCATATCCGTGAGCTGTTTCAGAGGGAGCAGGAGACCCCTCATTACCTCACCGGTTATGAGGGTTATGACAGCCGCCAGCTTGCAAAGATGGCCCACGCCGAGGTGATGGGAGACGGAAGCCTGGTGTTGTTTGACTACAGCCAGAGAGATCCCCTTACCCACAATGCCAGGGCTGTGATCGCAGCCAGATTGCCCCGAAAGGAGGAGCTTTTATGAGCCCGAAACGAGAGACAAAGGCCGCCCGCGCCAGGCGGGTGGAGCAGATCCTGGAGGCTTTGGATCGTGAATACGGCAGGGAATACCGGTGCTATCTGAATTATGAGACTCCCTGGCAGCTTCTGATCGCCGTGATGCTTAGTGCCCAGTGCACCGACGCCAGGGTGAATATTGTAACAGCGGATCTGTTTCCTAAATATAAGACCATCGAAGCCTTTGCCGGGGCTGATATAAGGGAGCTGGAAGAGGACATCCGCTCCATCGGCTTTTATCATTCAAAGGCAAAAAATATCATATCCTGCTGTCAGGACCTTCTCACCCGCTTTGGGGGCCAGGTGCCCCGCTCGGTAGAAGATCTGACCTCCCTGGCAGGAGTAGGCAGAAAGACAGCCAATGTGATCCGGGGAAACATTTACCACGAACCAAGCGTCGTAGTGGATACCCATGTAAAGCGGATCTCCAGAAAGCTGGGCCTGACTGTGGAGGAGGAGCCTGAAAAGATCGAGCAGGATCTGATGAAGGTGCTGCCGGAGGATCACTGGATTCTCTGGAATATCCATATCATCACTCTGGGCCGGACCATCTGCGTTGCCAGGAGGCCCAAATGCGGGGAATGTTTCCTGCGTGAATACTGTCCCGGCTGCACTCTGACAAAAGAAACGTAAGAAAAGAGGATACCATGATCAGATCATACATTGCCCTGGATATAGAAACTACCGGCTTAAACCCCAAAAGCGAGCGGATCACCGAGCTTGCGGCTCTGAGGGTAGAGGAGGGGCAGGTCCGAGGCTGCTTTTCCACCCTTATAAATCCAGAGCGCCCTCTGGATACCCGGATCATCCAGCTGACAGGCATTACAGATGAGATGGTGGCAGGAGCGCCGCCCATTGCCGCTGTGATGGAGGAATTTCTGGAATTCTGCGGCAGCCTTCCCCTTCTGGGCCACAACCTTCCCTTTGACTACAGCTTTTTAAAGCAGGCGGCGGTCAATCAGGGCCTGGAATTTGAAAAGGAGGGGGTTGATACTCTGACACTGTGCCGCAGTGTGATGCCAGCCGGTATCAGCCGCAGCCTGGGAAATGCCTGTGAATTTTACAATATTTCCCAGTCCTGCGCCCACCGGGCCGAGGCAGATGCCCGGTCCGCCCATCTGCTCTATCAGCATATCCTGGGGCTTTACGGCGAGACCCAGGCCGGGCTGTTCACCTCAAAGCCCCTGTTCTACAAGGCAAAACGGGAACAGCCCGCTACAAAAAGGCAAAAAGAATACTTGCAGGATTTATTAAAATGTCATAGAATAGACGTAACTGTGCAGATGGATAAGCTGAGCCGGAGCGAGGCTTCCAGGCTCATCGACCATATTATCCTGACACATGGGAGAAACTGAAAATTTTCAAAGAAGGTGAATGTACATGCTTAACATGAGAGACCCTAAAGTAAAGAAGATCATTTCAAGTGTGATCGTAGTGATCCTGGTGCTGGCCATGATCGTGCCTATGGTATTAAGTGCAGTGATGTATTGATCTGCACAGGGCCTGACAGGATATAAAGAGGAGATAATATGAGATATAAGATATGGAGTATGGCGGCGGGGATCGCGGCGGCGGGGATGCTGTGGGCATTTCCGCTGACCGCGGCAGCGGAGCCCGTATTCCCGGAAGGCATAAGCGCCGGAGGTGAGAGCCTGGCGGGAAAGACTCTGAAGGAGGCAAAAGAGGAGCTTTCCCAGTACACGGACGGGATGGCGGGTCAGAAGGTGATCCTGACGGTAGACGGCCAGGAGGTAGAGACCACTGCGGCGGCCCTTGGCTTTCACTGGAGCAATACAGAGGCGGTAGACGAGGCGGCGGCCCAGTACCTGGGAGGCAGCCTGATCCGTCAGTATATGACCCAGAAGGATCTGAAGGCGGCGCCGGTGGATCTTGTCCTTGAGACCCAGGTGGACTCCGCTATGGTGAAAACCTTTGTGGAGGAGCAGTGCCAGGGGATCACCGCAGAG
Source organism: uncultured Clostridium sp. (assembly GCA_900549235.1). Taxonomy (GTDB): domain Bacteria; phylum Bacillota; class Clostridia; order Lachnospirales; family Lachnospiraceae; genus Enterocloster. The sequence goes on from URNT01000014.1 coordinate 54,566, forward strand.
GCTAAGGATGCCACGCTGACCAGAGAAAACGGCAAATTTGTAATTACTGACGGCGTTGTGGGCAAGATGGTAGATACTGCAGCCACAGAGGCCGCTTTAAATGAAGCCCTGGCAGGAGGTCTTGATGCCCCTGTCCAGGTGACGGCAGTCATTACCGAGCAGCAGCCCGCGGTTACGTCGGAGGATCTGGCTGCGGTAAATGATGTGCTGGGTACATTTACAACTGATTTCAGCAGCAGCGGCGCGTCCCGCTCTACCAATGTAACCGTAGGCGCTTCCAAGATCAACGGCCATGTGCTGATGCCGGGTGAGGTATTATCCGGCTATGAGTGTCTTCAGCCCTTTACCACTGCCAATGGCTACAAGACGGCGGCGGCCTATGAAAATGGCCAGGTGGTAGACAGCATCGGCGGCGGTGTATGCCAGATCTCCACCACCCTGTACAATGCGGCCTTAAAGGCTGAGATCGAGATCGTCCAGAGGCAGAACCATTCCATGAGCGTGTCTTATGTAAAGCCCTCTATGGACGCGGCTATTGCGGGCACCTATAAGGATCTGAAGATCAAGAATAATTACAGCACTCCCATCTATGTGGAGGGCTATACCAGCGGCAAAAAGCTGACCTTTACTATCTACGGCAAGGAGACAAGGCCGGCTAACCGAAAGGTAGAGTTTGTATCTGAGACCCTTGGGACCACAAGCCCGGGAGATCCTCAGCTGATTGTGGACAATAGCCTCGCGCCGGGAGCAAAGGTGCGGGTGCAGTCTTCCCATACAGGTCTCCGTTCCCAGCTGTGGAAGGTAGTGACAGTAGACGGTGTGGAGACAGAAAGAACCCTGCTCCATAAGGACACCTACAACGCCTCCAAGGCTATTTACCGGGTAGGGCCTTCCGTACCGGCAGTGGTACCTCCACAGGGAGAGGTGACAGACCCGGCAGCGCCTGTGACACCTGTGGATCCCACGCAGGGAGGCAGTACGGCAGCGCCTTCCGATCCGGCGCCCTCTACAGGGGACAGCAGTTCCTCAGGAGGTCCCGGAGACACCAGCCCGTCTGCAGGCAGCAGCTCCTCAGGAGGTCCCGGGGATTCCGGCGCAGCCGCAGGCAGCAGTTCCTCAGGAGGCCCCGGAGATGCCGGCTCCTCAGGCGGGCCAGGAGCCCAGGCTCCGTCCACGGACAATGGGGTCCAGATCACACCCATTGCGTAAGGAGGGCTTTTATGAGAACAGCAGGACAGGGGCCGGAAGGCTTTGAAAAACGGGACGGCTCCATGAAGCCGGGCCAGGATCTGGTGATGGCGGGCCTTACAGGCTACGAAGGCACCCGGATGATCTGGAGGAAAAAGAGCGGGCTGCTGAAGGGGTGGTTCTCTGCCTCCTTCCTGCGTGAGCTGGAGGCACAGGAGCCTGTGAGCCTTAAGATGTGGATCCGTGAAAAAGAGGCGGCGGGAGAATTTCCCATTACCGCCTGTGAGTTTGCAGGAGAGGGCGGCGTTTTAGCTGCCCTTTGGAATTTGTCCGGGATCTACCGGGCTGGAGTGGATGTGGATCTGCGCCTGATGCCTATGCGCCAGGTAACAGTAGAGATCTGTGAGCGGTTTGAGTTAAATCCCTACCGCCTCCGCTGTGAAAACTGCGCCCTGATGGCGGCAGACCGGGGCGGACAGCTGGCAAGGGAGCTTCAGGCCGCCGGGATCCCGGCGGCTGTGATCGGCAGCGTGATCCCGGGGATCGCGAGACAGATCCGTCATGGAGATGAGACCGCCGGGTTTTTAGAGCGGCCCCAGCCGGACGAGATCCATCGTATTGAGTGACTATGGAGGTAAGGTAATTATGAGAGAAAAAATTCTGGCAGTCATTGAAAAAAACAGCAGGATCGACCTGAAGGATCTGGCAGTTCTGCTTGGAGAAAGCGAGGTAGCGGTGGCCAATGAGATCGCGGCCATGGAAAAGGAGCATATTATCTGCGGCTACCACACTCTGATTAACTGGGACAATACCAGCGAGGAAAAGGTGATGGCTCTGATCGAGGTAAAGGTAACTCCTCAGAGGGGCATGGGCTTTGACAAGATCGCGGAGCGCATCTACCAGTACAGCGAAGTAAACGCCGTATATCTGATGAGCGGATCCTTTGACTTTACCGTATTTATCGAAGGCAAGACCATGCGCCAGGTAGCCCAGTTTGTATCAGACAAGCTGGCTCCCATGGAGTCTGTGCTGAGTACGGCTACTCACTTTGTATTAAAGAAATATAAGGACCACGGAACTATTATAAGCGAACCGGTCCAGGATGAAAGGATGCTGATCACCCCATGAGAAATCCCTTATCAGACAAAATTGTAAACATCCCGCCCTCCGGGATCCGCAAGTTTTTTGATATTGTCAGCGAGATGAAGGACGCCATTTCCCTGGGTGTAGGCGAGCCGGATTTTGACACTCCCTGGCATATCCGGGAGGAGGGCATCTATTCCCTGGAAAAGGGCCGCACCTTTTATACTTCAAATGCCGGTCTTCGTCCCTTAAAGATAGAAATCTGCGAATACTTAAAGCGGCGCTGCCATGTGGTCTATGACCCGGATCACGAGGTGATGGTTACCGTAGGCGGCAGCGAGGCCATCGACATTGCTCTCAGGGCCATGTTAAACCAGGGGGATGAGGTACTGATCCCTCAGCCAAGCTACGTTTCTTATATGCCCTGCGTAACGCTGGCAGACGGTGTTCCGGTGATCATTCAGCTGGAGGAAAAGGATCAGTTTAAGCTGACCCCGGAAAAACTCCTTGAGAAGATCACAGATAAGACTAAGATCCTGGTGCTTCCATTTCCAAACAACCCTACCGGGGCCATTATGGAAAAGGATGAATTGGAGGAAATCGCCAGGATCGTGGTGGAAAAGGATCTGTTTGTTATCTCTGACGAGATCTACTCCGAGCTTACATACGGGATGGATCACACTACCATCGCCTCCTTCCCTGGCATGAAGGAGCGTACTGTACTGATCAATGGCTTTTCAAAGTCCTATGCCATGACCGGCTGGAGGCTGGGCTATGCTGCTGCGCCGGCTCTGATCCTGGAGCAGATGCTTAAGATCCACCAGTACGCCATTATGTGCGCACCCACAACCAGCCAGTACGCCGCCGTCTCCGCCATGAAAAACGGTGATGCGGACGTGGCTCATATGAGAGAGGCCTACAATCAGCGCCGCCGCTACCTGCTTCATTCCTTTAAGGAAATGGGCATCGACTGCTTCGAGCCTCAGGGCGCATTTTACACCTTCCCCAATATCAGCCGTTTTGGCATGACCTCAGAGGAATTTGCCACAGCCCTTTTGAAGGAGGAAAAGGTGGCTGTCGTTCCCGGCACTGCCTTTGGAGACTGCGGCGAGGGCTTCGTCCGCATTTCCTATGCCTACTCCCTTGAGAACCTGAAGGAGGCTCTGGGGCGGATCCGCAGGTTTGTGGACAGGCTGGACGGAAAGGCGTGATCCTATGATGAACATTGTACTTTTAGAACCGGAGATGCCGGCCAATACGGGAAACATCGGCCGTACCTGCGTGGCTACCGGCACAAGGCTCCACCTCATCGGGCCTCTGGGCTTTAAGCTCAGTGAAAAGGCGGTAAAACGGGCGGGACTGGACTACTGGGACAAGCTTGATGTGACGGTATACAGTGATTACCAGGATTTTCTGGACCGGAATCCTGAGGCCCTGGGAAAGATGTATTTTGCCACCACAAAGGCCCATAAGGTGTATTCCGAGGTGGCCTATGAGGCAGACTGCTACCTGATGTTCGGCAAGGAAAGCGCCGGCATCCCGGAAGAGATTCTGGTGGAGAATGAAGACCACTGCGTCCGGATCCCCATGTGGGGAGACATCCGTTCCCTGAACTTGTCAAATTCTGCTGCCATTGTGCTTTATGAGGCCCTGCGCCAGCATGGCTTTGAAAAAATGGAATTAAATGGACATCTTCACCGCCTTCAGTGGAAGTGATGTTGTCATAATGTAATACCCCTTCACATACCCTAGAGTGTGGCTGGAAATAGTCAAACGGCAATGGAGTGTGGAGGGGTAATTTTATGAATGATAAGTATATGGAAGCTTTGGGGCAGTACGAGCTGGAGACAGTATCAGTTAGAAAGGGGCGGGGGGCCTGGATTTGTGAGACCAGCCTGGGACTTAAATTATTAAAGGAGTATCGGGGCACCGTCCGCCGCCTGGAATTTGAAGATCAGGTATTGGAACGCCTGGATACCCGTACAAGCCTGCGGGCTGACCGATATGTCAGGAACAAGGAAGGGGAGCTTCTTACGGTCCTTGGTGACGGGAGCCGCTATATATTAAAAGACTGGTTTTCTGACCGGGAATGCAGCATGAGAGACGGCTATGAGCTCCGCCAGGCTATTTCCAGACTGGCTATGCTCCACCGCCAGCTGAGAGCCATTGAATTTAAGGAAGAATGGAAAATGGGCTCCACCTGCGAGCAGCCCCCGGAAGCAGAGCTGGAACGCCACAACCGGGAAATGCAGCGCACCCGCAATTACATCCGGGCCAAGCACCGCAGATCCGATTTTGAGCTGTCTGTTATAGGAAGCTTTGAAATGTTTCGGGATGAGGCAGCGGAGGCGGCAGAGGGTATGGGGCGGCTGTGGCAGGAGGAGCCGGCCGAGCTTGAGGCTGCCGAGCTGGCAGCAGGGGGAATTCCCAGAGAACGGCCCTTTTATCTGTGCCATGGAGATCTGGATCAGCACCACCTCCTTATGGGAGGGGATTATACTGCCATCATTGAGTATAACCGGATGCACCTTGGCATCCAGGCGGAAGATCTGTACCGCCTGATGAGAAAGGCCCTGGAAAAGCATGGCTGGAACCTGGATCTGGGGATGTCCATGCTGGAATCCTACGAGCGTGTCCTTCCCATGGAAAAGAAGGAGCGGATCTGCCTTTACTACCTTTTTTTATATCCGGAGAAATACTGGAAGCAGCTTAACTTCTATAATAATACAAACAAAGCCTGGATACCGGGCCGCAATACAGAGAAATTAAAGAACCTGGAGCAGCAGCAGCCGGCCAGGCGCAGGTTCCTTGCGAGGCTGGGAAAGGACTGCGGCATTTAAAACATTTCGTGTAAAAATACAAGCACGCCCTTCCTTTTTTTGGTGCAATATAGTATAATCGTAACAGAAATGCAGGTATTGCATGGGAACATTTTATAGGAGGGAGTATAAACATGAAAGACTATATGAAGATATATCAGGAGTGGTTATCAAATCCGTATTTTGATGAGGCGACCAAAGCAGAGCTCCGTGCCATCGAGGGAGATGACAACGAGATCAAAGAGCGTTTTTATATGGATCTGGAGTTCGGCACCGCAGGTCTGCGCGGCATCATCGGCGCCGGCATCAACCGTATGAACATCTATGTTGTAAGACGCGCGACCCAGGGCCTTGCCAATTACATCATCAAGCAGGGCGCGGCTGACAGGGGCGTAGCCATCGCTTATGACTCCCGCCATATGTCCCCTGAATTTGCCATGGAAGCAGCTATGACCCTTGCGGCAAACGGCATCAAGGCTTACAAGTTTGAGTCCCTGCGCCCCACACCGGAGCTGTCCTTTGCAGTCCGCGAGCTGGGCTGTATCGCAGGTATCAACATCACAGCAAGCCATAACCCGCCTGAGTACAACGGCTACAAGGTATACTGGGAGGACGGCGCTCAGTTTACACCTCCTCACGATAAGGGCGTGACCGAGGAGGTGCTTGCCATTGAGGATCTGTCCACTGTTAAGACCACAGATGAGGCCTCCGCTCTGGCATCCGGCAGGTACGAGGTGATTGGTGCAGAGATCGATGACAAATACATTGCCCAGGTTAAGGCCCAGGTGGTAAACCAGAAGGCCATTGATGAGATGCAGGATCAGATCTCCATCGTATACACACCGCTCCACGGCACAGGAAATATCCCTGCAAGAAGAGTGATGAAGGAGATCGGCTTTACCCATGTATATGTAGTGCCGGAGCAGGAGCTGCCTGACGGCAATTTCCCAACTGTAAGCTATCCGAACCCAGAGGCAGAGGAAGCTTTCCAGCTGGGTCTTGCGCTGGCAAAGGAAAAGGACGCGGATCTGGTACTGGCAACAGATCCTGATGCAGATCGTCTGGGCGTATATGTAAAAGATACAAAATCCGGTGAGTACATTCCTCTTACTGGCAATATGTCCGGTTCTCTGCTCTGCGAGTATGTTCTCAGCCAGAAGAAGGAAGCAGGCAGGATCCCGGCAGACGGACAGGTTGTAAAGTCCATCGTATCCACCAACCTGATCGATGCTGTTGCGAAGGCATACGGTGCGGAGCTGATCGAGGTTCTTACCGGCTTTAAGTGGATCGGACAGCAGATCTTAAAGAATGAGCATACCGGCAAAGGCACTTACCTCTTTGGTATGGAGGAAAGCTACGGATGCCTGATCGGCACCTATGCCCGCGACAAGGATGCTATCTCTGCAACCGCCGCTCTCTGCGAGGCTGCCGCTTACTACAAGCAGAAGGGCATGACCCTGTGGGATGCGATGCTGGCTATGTACGAGAAGTACGGCTATTACAAGGATGCAGTTAAGTCCATCGGCTTATCCGGCATCGAGGGCCTGGCAAAGATCCAGTCTATTATGGAGACACTGAGAGACAATCCTCCTGTTGAGGTAGGAGGCTGCAAGGTAGTATCCGCAAGAGACTACAAGCTGGATACCATCAAAAATATGGAAACCGGAGAAGTGACCTCAACCGGACTCCCTGCGTCCAACGTTCTCTACTACGACCTGACCGACGGCGCATGGATCTGTGTAAGGCCTTCCGGCACCGAGCCGAAGATCAAATTCTACTACGGCATCAAGGGCAGTTCACTGGAAGACGCAGAAGCAAAGGCAGCTGCACTGGGCGACGCTGTGATGGCAATGGTTGATAAAATGATATAAGGTCTGAAAAAAGGGGGCTGCGAAAACCGCAGCCCCTTGTTTTTTATCTCATCTTCTTAAGCATCTCCCGGATCTCCAGAGCCTTCCGTCCAAGACCTTCCAATCGCTCCTGCAGCTTCCCAAGCTCCTCGATCCTGGCCATCTGTCCGCGCCATTCATCCGCCAGCTCAGCAGCCCCCGCAGCCTTTTCACTGAGGGCAGCCTTCCGTTTGGCCGCATACTCCCGAAGGAACTCCAGTCCCCTGGCAGTCCGCTCAGCCACCTCCGTCAGCCGCTCCTCGGAGCCCTCCTTCAGCCTTGCAGCCCGGGCAGAGGCATCCGCTTTTACGCCCTCAAGACGGATAAGGGCAGACTCTCTGGCCTCCTCCATCCGCTGCCCTGTTTCCTGTCGGAGGAGAGCCATCTGCACCTGCATTTCCTCCAGCTCCCGGCGCATGACATTGACCGCCTCCAGCACCTTTGCAAGATCCAGAGCCGCCCGCACAGACTGTACCGCGTCCGCCGCGAAAACCAGGGACAATACTCCCACAGCCGCAAGCTCTGCCGTCTGTGAAAGTCCCAGAACAAAGTCTTCCACCGGCCGGTGCAGCACCTCCGTCAGAAGAATCGTCAGGAAGCCCCAGGCAGCAGAGGAAGAGAGACAGATATAGCCCTTCATATTAAAACGCTTTCCGCTGTAATCCCAGTATTTCATCTTAAACAGCCGCTCCATGCCCCAGCCGGTGGCATATTCCAGAGCCGTAGCTGCCGCCACCCCCGACAGATACACCAGCCCCAGATGATCCTTTACCGGCAGGGACACCCACAGCATCATCACAGCCCCCGTTCCATAAAGAGGCAGGAGGGGAAGGCGCAGAAATCCCCGGTTCACCGGCCTCCGCTCCTTAAAAGACACATAAACTGACTCAAAGATCCATCCGAAAAAACAGTATATATAAAAAAATGCCAGCCATTGATACCAGGTATACTCGTACATTCCCTTTCATTCCTTCCTTTGTGATTTCTTAATCATACACGTTTCTTTCCCAAAATGCAACCTACCAGGTAACGATCCGGTCAATCAGTACCCGTTGTTCATCCGAGGAGCGGGTCAGATAGATCCTGGTGGTTTCAATGCTTTCATGCCCCATTAAATCCGCCAGCAGAGAAATATCATTAAACTTTAAAAGGAAATTTTTGGCGAACCGGTGCCGGAAAGAATGAGGATACACCGTTTCCGGCGGGATTCGGTACTGTCTGGCAAATACCTTCAGCTGGCTGCTGATTCCTCTTGGAGTAATCTGCTGTCCCCGCCGGTTCGTAAACACAAAGCCTGTCTCGATCCCCTGACCCGCCAGCCAGGACAACATTTCTCCGCACAGCCTTTCGGGAAAATAGATCCGGCGGATCTTCCCGCCCTTGGAATACAGGTCAATACATCCGATCTGGATATGCTCCGCCTTGATCTGCACCAGCTCGCTGACCCTGGCCCCTGTGGCCCCCAGAAAGCGCACCACAAAATACCAGAACATCTTTCCGTCCCGTTTCAGATTCCGTTTCAGCCGTTCATAATCCCGCTTTGAGATCACATTATTAAGGAAGGGCTTCTGCTGATGCTTCACCGAAGGCAGGCGGTAAGACTGCCCCTCCCCTTCAGAACTCAGCGCCTTCACGTACTGGTTCATGCCGTAGATCCTGGTATTCACCGTATTCGGCTTATAGTGCTTCATCAGCCACCCCTTATACTCCTGCATATTTTCCACAGAAATCTCATCAAACAGGCTGTAAAATAACCGCACTGAGGTCAGATACACCTGAATCGTATTGCCTGCGGCTCCCCGTTTTATGAGAAATTCGCGGAACCACTCCAACAGCTCATCCTCATTCATCTTCTCCATCACCAGTCCACCACCTTATTCACGATTTTGTACTGCTCCGAGCTGCTCCGCCGCAGATAAATTCTGGTGGTTTCAATGCTTTCATGCCCCAGAAGATCCGCCAGCAGCGCAATATCCCCACATTTCTCAATAAAATTTTTCGCGAACCGGTGCCGGAAGGAGTGGGGATACATCACCTCCGGATCCAGACCGTACCGTAAAGCAAAGACCTTCAACTGGGAACGTATGCCGGAGGGAGACACAGGGGCCCCGAACCGATTCAGAAACAGGGCTCCGCAGCTCCGGTGCTCCTTCTTGAGCCATTCTCCAAGCTCCGCCATAAGAGAAGATGGGATATAGATCCGGCGCATTTTATTTCCCTTAGAATAAATATCCTTATAGCCCCGCCTGGCATCCTCCGCTTCAAAGGCCACTAGCTCGCTGACGCGGACCCCCGTGGCCGTGATCAGCCGCACCAGAAAATAATAAGTATCCTCCTCATCCTCCCGCAGACGCCGCTTCAGATACTCATAATCCGCCTGGCTGATGATCTTATCCAGATACGTCTTTTGCTGAACCTTGATCATAGCCACTGGCCCCATAGCTGCCTGCCGGTATTCTATAAAACAGTTCAGCGCCCGGATCCGCAGGTTCACCGTCTGGGGCTTATAATGCTCCAGAAGATACACCTTATAAAGCTGCAGGTTTCTGGAAGTGAGCTGGGGGTACAGGCTGTAAAACTGCTCCACCGCGTAGCAATACACCACAATGGTATTGTGAGCCATATTCCGGGCATTCAGATACTTCCCGAACTGCTCCACCCCCCGGACAGGTGCCTGTTTACAGGTTCCATTCATTAAAATTACCTCCTCTTTTGTAAAATGTGCTGTTAAGGCCGCAGCATTTTAATAGTAGGTGATATTCCTAAGAAATGTAAGAGGAGGGGCGGAGGGGAACTGCCGTAAAATTTCACAGGAAATCCCTTGGCACAGTTGAAATGCCGGGGGAGAATGTGCTACAATACAGAAAGATTATGGTAAGCAGATTGCAAGCGGGGAGTATGATACAGTGGATAAGACAAAGGAAGAAAAAAAGCTGATCGTCAAAATGCTTGGGGATTTTTCGGTGACCTGGGGAGATGAGAATATTTCTCTTGGAAGAAATCCCTATGGAAAGCTTGCTCAGCTGTTCCAGATCCTTATGCTGGCTCCGGGCGGCAAGGTATCAAAGGAAAAGCTCATGGTAGATCTTTACAAATATGATGAGTGCAGCAATCAGAACAACAGCATCAACAACGGCATTTACCGCCTAAGGAAGATATTCTCACAGGCAGGGATTCCAGGCGGCACTTATATTTCCTCGGAAAATGGTTTCTGCACCTGGGATCCAGCGATTCCCGTGGAGGTAGATGCCCTGGAATTTGCCCGTCTGATCCGTGAGGGCAGGGAGGCAGAGCTGCCGGAGAGCCTGGAGCTTTTGTATCAGGCCTGGAACCTGTACCGGGGCGATCTTCTTGCCCGCAACTCCATGGAAGAATGGGTCATCCCGGAGACCCTGTATTATAAGCAGCTGTACCGCGAGTGCACCAGGCTTATGGGCCATGACCTTCTGGAGCAGGAGCGCTATGAGGATCTTTACACCCTGTATTCTAAGGCTTCCGGCATCGAGCCCTGCGAAGAATGGCATCTGGGCCAGTTGGATGCCCTTATGGCCATGGGTGAATACGACCAGGCATACAGGGCTTATGAAAAAATGACCCAGGATTACACCGCGGCATCCGGCCGGCCCGCTTCAGAGGAGATGCTCAGGCGCCTCCGCAGCATCAGCCGCCATCTGAAGGGAGGCTATGAAAACATCCATGACATACAGCGCCACCTTTTAGATGCGGATACAGGCGAAAATATGGGGAGTGGGGCTTACAAATGCTCTTATCCCAACTTTGTGGACGTCTACTGCTTCCTCAAGCGCATGGCAGAGCGGGTTGACATTCCCGCCTCCCTTATGCAGTGCACCATTGTAAACCGCCAGAAGGTTCCTGCCCAGAACAAGTCCGCCTATCAGAAAGGAGAGCTTTTGTCCCAGGCCATAAAAAGCTCCCTTCGCAGCGGCGACATCTACACCCGCTACAATACAGGTCAGTTTCTGATCATTTTAAATCAGGCAGAGCTTAGAAATTGCCGGAAAATATTCTCCAGGATCATGGTCTCCTACGAAAAGCTGGGCGGAAACCGCCGGGACGTAGCCTGCCAGATCACACCCATCCGTTCAAAACAGAATAAAAAATAAGAAAAGCCTCAGAGCCAACGAACCGGTTCTGGGGCTTTTTGTATATTTTGTGAAAAATGGCGGATTTTTTTGAAAAAGTGATAAAAGTGGTGATAGGCAATGTGGTAATGTATCGGAGAGGAAATGTTATATTGGCAGAAATGCCCGACTATAAAATCATGTTGCAGAGGTGAGAGTATGAGGATGATACATAAAAAGATGAAAAAAGGACTGGCAGCATTTCTGGCGGTCTGTATGGTCGCAAGCTCCCTGCAGATCAGCGGGAGATCCACTGCTTTAGGTGCAGAATCCGAAAAGGAAGCCTCTGTACTTGAATTTGACAGAGCAAAGCTCAGAGAGGCAGCGTACAATGCGGTCAGCAATACGCAGATGGTACAGCCGCCGTCTGTCGTAGCCACCTCCTCCAATGCGGTGGGGACCGGCTTCGATATGACCTCATTTGAACTGACAGATGCGCCCTCCCTTCTGGCAGAAGGAGTGTCCATGCCTGCAGATACAGGACTCAGGATCTTCCTGACACCCCAGTGGCAGGGCTTTGATGATGAGGATGGAACCTATCATCTCACTGGAGACGAGACCCTTACCTTCATGATCGAAAATGAAGGCGGTGAAGAACAGGGGTATCAGCTTCTGTTTGGAGATAAGCTTACAGAAATCATTCATGTAGAGAGCAAAAAAGAGCTTTTAAAAGAATACAAGGCCATCCAGGATGAAGAAGACGAGGGAACCCTGGTTCCCGGCGGCGGCTCAGGCGGCGGAGGCGGTTCTGCCTCACAGCCCACACAACCCGGAGAATCAGCCGGAACAGGTGAAAGCCAGGCACCGCAGGAAAGCGGAAGCATTGATGAGACTGGAAGCCAGCCCGAAGAAAGCGAAAGCGCCGGGGAGACCGAAAGCCAGCCGGAGGAAAGCGGAAGCACTGACGAGACCGGAAGCCAGGTGCCGGAGGAAAGTGGAAGCACCGATGAAATCGGAAGCCAGCCGGAGGAAAGCGGAAGCACTGACGAGACCGGAAGCCAGCCAGAGGAAACCGAAGCTCAGCCGGAAGAAGGCGGAAATACCGGAGATACCGGAAACCAGACACCAGACGAAGACAAGGATAGCGCCGGAGACACCGGAAATGAAGCCGGGGACAATACAGATACAGGAAGCAGTACCGACACAGAGACAGAGGAAGACGCGGCTGATTCAGATGTATCCATCCTTGGAAAAGCAGTGGATATTCTCACAGGAACCATAACCGCTCATGCGGCCGAGCTCCTTCCCATTGCAACCGACAGCGAAGCCGATCCCCTTCCAGAGGCAACACCCTCCGAGCCGGAGGAGGACAGCGAGGTATCCATCGCCACCGACAGCAACGCCGGAAAGTCCCAGACCAGCTTCGTAAGCAGCCTGGACGAATCAGAATACACCCGGTTAGAGCCGGTTCACGTCAGTGAAAGCACTCTGATCTACAAAGAGCTTAAAACCGTGGACCTGGCAGAAGATGCCGAGAACATCTCCATGGCCGTATTCTCCCTGGAATTAGAAGAAGAAGACACAACTCCCAAAGCCTCCAATACAAGCGCAGTTGCGTTTTATGGGGTGAGAGTAGGGGATATTGTGCCGTTGGCGGATGTGGCTGGATCGCTGGAGGATATTGAGGTTAGTCTGTATGATTATTCAGAAAGTGCGTTATATACAGAAAATGAAAGTGACTTAAATAACAAGGAATACGATCTTGAAATCAACAAATATTTGAAAAATACTGCCAAGTTAAATGATAAAAATGAAAATGTATTTTTATTCGGTGGCGGGCAGGATAGAGCAGTTATAAACAGATACTGGTCGAATGATTCTTATGATCAGGCTCAGAACATTTACCAGGGGATTCCGGATATGCTAGGACGTGAGAAACTGTTTGATGCGCTTTTTCCGGAAACACAGGTAATGATCCTACAGAAGGCTATTAAGGTCTATTCGGACGTAGGTGTTAACGATTTCTTCGCTTTAGAGAATGGACGATACAGCTATAACAGTGATGAAGACGGTGCAAAGTACAACTCAAAAACCAAGAGTCTTGATAAGATTGATGAAAATGACGGCTTCTGGCCCTTTGGAACAAATAACTGGTATTTCGGCATGAAAATGCAGTTTGATTTTTACAAGCCGAAAAATGGCCAGTATATGAACAAGGATATGGAGTTCAGCTTCAGCGGAGATGACGATGTATGGGTATATCTGACAAATAAGAATACAGGAGCAAGCTACCTGGTTCTTGACATCGGCGGAAATCACGGAAGGATGGACGGCTCCATTAACTTTGCGGACGGAACGATTAGCTACACAAATGAAAATGCTAAGGAACTACGTGAAAAAGGTCCCGTTATCCACAATGCGGGTGATATATATGAAAAGAAACCTGTTGGTGGGGCAACAACCTATACAACAACTATAACAAAACTTATTGGGTCCAAAGATAAAAACTTCTTCACCAACGACCCAGCAGAATACACACTGGAATTCTACTATCTGGAACGAGGTGGCTACGCATCTAACTGCAAACTGGATTTTAACCTGCCGGTTATTCCGAAGCATGGCATTCAGCTTGCAAAGCAGTTAAGCGGAAAACTGACAGATAAAGAGTATCAGGAAAGTTACAGCTTTAATGTTGTAACCTCCAATGATCTGGAAGCCCTAAACTTTTATAGGACAAGTGGGGACCGGACAGATGGGATAGAGATACAACCATATGAGATACTTGGCGCAGGTACGGTTACAGCTGAGGAGCTGATAGCGGAAGATGAGTATTTCTATATAGAAGAAGTCCTTTACAACAGTGACAGCACTCCGTCGTGGAATATAAGTACCAGCGGAGAAGGGCAGAACGGAGCTACAGCTTACAACCAAAGCGGAACCCGGACGGAAGCGGATGACTGGAAATATTACTATTCACCTATTTACCAGATGAACGAAGATATTGGTTTCCTGTTTACCTGTACCAATACCTTTGGAGAACTGGATCCTCAGGTCGCCAAGCGTGCCTGGAAAGACTGGAGCAAGGGAGACGCAGGTGAATATGACATTACACTGGAGGTAACGGGGGATGAGATGGAGACTACGATTCCATCGGAACAAGGACAGCCGGTTAATGTTGTAGTGGCTATGGATAAATCGAGCAGTATCAGAGAGAGTGACTTTAAAGCTATGAAAACGGCTATTATAGATATGGCAAAGGAATTAGCTGAAGGAAGTCAGATGAGTGTAATTGCATTCTCTGGTGATGAAGAAAAAGATAATTTTAAAGAAGGCGGCTATTGCTCATATGATGATCCTAGAAGTACCGGGTATTATACTGATGTTACAGAAGGCTGGAGAGAAGTAGGCGGTGGTTCGGCAAACGAAGTAGAAGCTCGTCTTAATTCTTTGAAGAAAGATAGTAATACTCATAGCGCTGCTGGATTCCTGGGATCCAGACATAAGCTGTCAGACGTGCCTAATTCTAATCCTGAGGTGGTAATTTATATGACAGATGGCGAGCCTTATCAATATGTAAAGGAAACCAAGAACGGTAAATTTTCTTATGTTTCCGATCAAGATGAAGCGAAAAAGGCTGCCATAAATGAATTGAAGAAGCTTGCAGAGACACATCCCGATGCATCTATATATACCATAGGATATGATGTAGGATCAAAGGGAGAATGGCTGAAAACATCAGAGTATGTAACTAAATATTATCCTGCGGATAACATTGATGAGCTTAAAGAGCAATTAGGAGAGATTATAAGTGAGATAACAATCAAGACTAAAGTTACCGATCCAGTCGTTACCGACGTGCTGAGCGACAGCGTAAAGGTTCCGGATTCTGGTCTGGAATTATGGCTCAAAGATGGCAAAGTAGATGGAACCGATGAAAATGGTACACAGACGGTAACAGATAAGGGAATTCAGCTCTCTGCTTCAACATCAGGGAATATAACCACATATACATACCCAGACGGTGAGACGGTAATTGCTGAATACGACAGCAGTGCGAGAAAGATTACCTGGTTTGCTGGAAGAACAGAAACAAGTGGAGATCTGAACCAGCTTGGCAATGCTACCAGAACCCTTACTTACCGTGTAGAAGCAGTTAAGAGTACAGCAGACGAGGAAACTGGTGATCCAGACACAGGAACCCATGAAGATGAAAAAGGCTATCATTCAAATGTCTATGCTGACCTGACCTATCAGGGAGGAAGCAAAGACTTCCCGCATCCGGTAGTAGTTCCCGGGGTAAAAAAAGCAGGTCTGACCATCACCAAGGAGGTAGCAGGTATTGAACCTGAGGATAACGCAGGAGGTACATATGACTTTACAATCACCTTCGGTTCTGATTTCGGCTATGACAGCTACACACCGCCTGCAGAAGCGGCTAGAACTGCTGACGGATACACCTTTGAACTGCAGGCAGACGGATCCATTACCTTTCCGGATCTGCCGGAGGGAACATCCTATACAGTAGCAGAAACAGGCTGGAAGCTTACAGGTGATAATGCGGATGAATATGTGCTGACCCAAATCGAAGCCGTTTCAGACTCCACAACTGAGTCTACAACTAATAAAAGGCCGGAAACCCTGGAATTTGAAGGAACAATTCCTGAAAATAACAGTACAGTCACCTTCACCAACACCTTCTCGAAATATGGCTGCATTACCATAGAAAAGAAGGTGGAAGGAACAGCGCCTTCCAATACCTTCGGCTTTTCAATCACAGGAGGCGAAGAAAGCACTCTTTCCAAAGACTATGAATCCGTCCAGGTTCTGGCGGGTGGTTCCACTGCAGTACAGATTGAACCAGAGGATTTGGATAAAACCTTTGTGATTACGGAAACGGATACTCAAGGTGCATGGTCAACTACCGTCCAGAAAAATGGCGATCAGTCAGTGGAGGCAGTCTCTGTAAATGCAAAAAATGGCGACACTGTAACCTTCACCAATAGATATTACGCCCACCAGCTGACCCTTAAGAAAACAGTTGATAACAGTCCGAATCCATACCCGGATGCAGATTATGGCTTTACGATCACCTTGAACCTTGAGAATGGCCAGAGCCTGACTGATGAAGAAAAACAGGCAGTCAAGCTGGACAGCAAAGACGCTGCGATTAACACTGACAATCAGATTACCACATCCTTAAAGGCTGACGGTTCCATTTCACTGACTGGTCTGCCCCAAAAGGTAACCTCAGTGACGATCACAGAGAATCTGACACAGCCGGCAGACGGAGCACACAGCCTGGCTCTTCAGGCAGTGTGGAAAGCCGGCGGCGGAATGGATAATATGCTGCAGCCGGAAAACAATGCAGTAACCATTGCACTGCCCCCAAAGGCTGACTGCAACGAAACCATCACCTTCCAGAATAAGTACACACCGGAAAATGGAACTCTTACGATCACAAAACAGATCGTAGATGAAAGTGGAGCAGGCATTGCCATCGAAGAAAACCGTACATTCACCTTCAAAGTGGAACAGCTGGATGAAAGTAGTAATGTAAAGATGACCTTCTACAAAACCATACAGGTATCCAAGGGTGCGTCCAGTGCGGATACAGGTGCATTTACAGTTCCTGCCGGAACCTACCGGATTACTGAGATCCCCACTCTGAAATATAAGTGCAGTTCAGAGAATCCGCAGACGGTCACTATAGCAGGAGGAGGAACAGGCGAAGCCGCCTTCCAAAACTACAAGACCACAGACAGCTATTTCACGGATGTATCATGCGTAGTAAATAAAGTGGTAAGTGATGGAAACGGTTCCTATGAGTACCAGCCAAGCTCAACCAGTCCATCTCTGGCAGACCGCATGGGATGGGTACCTTCCAAAAGCAAACAGGAAGATGAGACATAAAAAACAGATTTTGGGAGGAAAAGAAACGTGTATAAGATTGTATCAAGAATTTGTAATCTGATTTCAGTAATTATGGTGCTGGCGGTACTGGCAGCAGGAGCGGTTATGATCGTTCCAAAGCTCATGGGCAACGACATTTATGCAGTAATGAGCGGCAGTATGGAGCCATTTTACCATGTAGGAAGCGTTGTGATTGTAGACAAGCATGTACAGCCGGAGGACATACAGCCTGGTGACCCCATTACCTTCCGGAAGGGTGACAATGCCATTGCCACCCACCGGGTGGTCTCTGTGGACCGTGACAATCAGACCTTTGTCACAAAAGGAGATGCCAATGAGGACGTGGACATCGCTCCGGTTTCATACGATTCCTTAATCGGAAAAGCCGGTATGTCCGTTCCCTATGTAGGCTACCTGCCGCTGTACATGCGGACCCCGAAAGGAATGTTCAGTATAGGCGCATATGTAATCGTGTTTATACTGCTTCAGATCATACCGGAAATCCTTAAGCCGGAAGATGAAAAGGAGGAGAAAGCCGGAAAATGAAAAAAATAGCAAAGTGGCTGACCACATCAAAATATATGATTCCGGTTCTTCTGCTCCTTGTTATTCTTGGCGCCGGCGCAACAATGGCCTGGTTCACAGATACAGAAGCAGCCACCAACGTGATCCGGATTGGAAACAGCGATATAACAGTAATCGAGAAAGTTGAAGAACTGAAAAAAACCGACATTGGTATTAAAAATGAAGGTTCCGTACCTGTGTATGTCAGGATGCGTGTGGACTATCCCACAGGGATAAGCTATATGAAAGCAGACGGAACCACAGGAACCGTATCAGTGGAGGCGGTGAGAAATCAGCATTATAGCTGGACTCAGGGGGCAGATGACTACTGGTATTATGAAGGAGTCGTAGGCCCGGACAGCACGGTCTCTCTATATGAATCAGTTGAACTGAAGGTAGACAACCCAGCCAGCGGCGAGATGGAGCGGATCAAGGATCTTCTGGACATCACCGTATATGGAGAATGTATCCAGAGCGAGGGCCTGCCGGAAGAAATCAACACCGCCCAGGAAGCATTTGCCTATATGGCAAGCCTGCCGGAAGGCAATGAATAAGATGTAAAATGAATTTACATAAAATAAAAATATAACTTTAAAGTGGAGGTAATAACATGAAAAAGAAAGTAGCACTCACAGCAGCAGCGGTAGCAATGGTAGGAACATTAGCAGTAGGAGGAACCCTGGCCTGGTTCACAGATACTGAGACAGCAACCAATGTAGTTACTACTGGTAATGTAGATATTGCATGGTGGGAGAATGGAGAGAAGATTACTGAAAGTAATCCTGGTGTTGAATTTGGCGAAGGAAATCCTGTAACTCCTGGATCAACCTTAGAAAAGATTGCATTAGTTAAGAATGAGGGAAAGAATAGAGCTTTAATTCGTGCTAAGATTAAGATGGATGACAGCATTGAAGGCATTGTTGAACCTGTATTTTCTGAAGCTGGTCAAGGATATTGGGTAAATGGCGGAGATGGCTATTACTACTATACTTGGGTTGTTGCTCCAGAGGATGAAACAGTTAGTTTTATTACTGACTTAAAAATATCTGAAGATGCAGGTAATGCTAATGGTGCAGATATTACTGAAGCAAATGTTCAGTTAGTAGCAGAAGCAATTCAGGCAGACAATCTTGTAGAGGGAGATGAACTTACAGTTGATGAAGTGATTGCAGCATTCTCAGGCAAGGAGATTGTATCTTACGATACAGAGACAGCAGAGTAATTCATTAATCCCCCTGGCAGGCTCCGCCTGCTGGTCTAACCCCATAACCGATGCATTCGCAGCGAGAAAGGTTAATAAGCTATGATATTCAGACCATATAAAAAAATAATAGCGGGCTTTGGGGCGTTGGCCGTTGCGGTTATGAGCTGCATGACTGCACTCGCTGCAGACACAGTGGATGCAGCAGGCAGCGGCAGGTATGCTTCTGATACCAGTGTGGTAGTCGGATACGGAGACAAGGATCTGTTTTCCAATATGAAAGAGCTGATGCCGGGAGACACCATAAGCAATACCGTTGTTCTGGCAAACAGAAGCTCCCGGTCAGTAACCATGTATATGCGTGCTTTCTCTGATTTTACCGCAGCAGAGGATGGTCAGACCGCAGTAAGAGGAGACAGCGTCGCCTCAGCAGAAGGCAAAACCTTCCGCAGCGACATTCTGGATCAGATTCAGATGACTCTTACCCTGGATGATCAGGTGATCTACCGGGGCAGCGCAGACGGCGAACAGCCGGAGGAAGGCTACCAGGCTCTTACAGACGGCGATTACGGCATCACTCTGGGCAGCTTTGCCGCAGGGAGCCAGTCCGATCTGGTTGTAAGCCTGGAGCTTCCCGGGCCTGTATTTGACAACTCCTTTGCGGACCGCTTCGATGCAGTTGACTGGGTATTCTGCGTCGAAGGCACCACCCCCTCCGGAGGAGGCGGTGGCGGCGGAGGTGGTGGAGGCGGCGGAAACCGCGTAGTATCTGCCATCGAGGACTCCGAAGTGCCTCTTGGCCCATGGACCGGCGAAGATCCAGACATGAACATTGTCATCACAGATCCGGATGTCCCGCTGGCAAACATCCCGAAGCTGGGTGATACAGGAACTTCAGGATATGTATTCGGTATCCTGCTGGCATTGCTTATCGCCTGCACAGCCCTTTATATGCGCAAGCGTTACAGCCGTTCATAAAGACGATAAAAGCAGCGGATCAGAAACCGCTGCTTTTTATATATCATAAAATGGAGACACACAATGAAACATACCCTGGTGAAGCATTTATTTACCCTTATAGCCCTGATTGCTCTGGCCGCGGCTGTATTTCTGGGATGGAAACTGTATCAGAAAGAGCTTGAATACAAAAAAGGCCAGGAGCAGCTGGATCAGATCTATACCTTGATGGAGGAGGCACGGAAAACCCCTCCGGAGCCCTCCAAAGGCGCTGAGGAGCCTTCAAAAGAAGAAAAGGAGACAGCAGCCCGCCTGGCCCAGTACAAGGCCCTCCATGAGGAAAATACAGATATGACTGGCTGGATCCGTATTCCTGGCACCAAAGTAGACTACCCCGTCATGTATACCCCCCAGAACCCGGAATTTTATCTGGACCATGGCTTTGATAAAACCCCTTCTGCCTACGGTATGATCTTCATAGACGGGGAATGCAGCCCCGAAACAGACCCCAGCCTTCTGATCTACGGCCACCATATGAAAAACGGCTCCATGTTCGCTGAGATCGAAAACTATGATGATCCCGCCTTCTGGAAGGACCATCCGATGATTCGCTTCGACACCCTGGAGAACCTTGGCACCTATGAGGTGGCAGGCGCCTTTAAGCAGCCTGCAGCCCGCCTGGACGATTCTTTCAAGACCATGCTTCTGGCCCGTACAGAAGAAGATTTCAGCCGCCTCTGCAGCTTCATGGAAGCCAACTGCTTTTATGACACCGGAGTAAAGCTATCCTGGGGCGACCGGCTCATTATCCTGACCACCTGCGAATATACCCAGGCAGACGGCCGCTTTTTCGTAGTGGCAAGGCAGACTTGACCTACCGATACCTGGCAGCAGGAGGAGGTGTTCATATGGAAACGGTTATTACATTTTTACCACCCATCACCACCTCACAATCCGATCCACCACCTCCCTCTGCTCCCCCGAACTCTCCACCAGATAAATCCTCGTCGTCTCGATGCTTTCATGCCCCATAAGATCCGCCAGCAGGGCAATATCATTGCACCTCTTAAGAAAATTTCTGGCAAAAAGGTGGCGGAAGGCATGGGGGTATACGTGCTTCTCTGGAACCCCGTACCGCTCTGCAAGGACCTTCAGCTGGCTTCCCACCCCGCGGGTGGTAATGGGATGCCCATTCCTTCCGCAGAACAAAAAACCCGACCGTTTTCCCGTCTGTGCCAGCCATCTGCCTGCCTCCTTAGCCAGCCCTTCGGGAAAATAGATCCGTCTCACCTTTCCGCCCTTGGAGCACAGATCCATATACCCCAGGGCCACATGCTCCGCCTTGATCTGCACCAGCTCGCTGACCCTGGCGCCCGTACAGGCCAGAAACCGAACAATAAAATACCAGAACAGGTTTTGATCATCCCAAAGTCCCTGACGCAGGCGCTCATATTCCTCGTGAGTGAGAGTGGAGTCCGCAAAGGGAAGCTTCTGAGTCCGCACAGCCGCCAGCCGGTAGTCCGTCTGCCCCAGAAAATCCAGAAACCGGTTGATGCCGTAGATCCGGTTATTCACCGTAGAAGGCTTATAATGCCCCAGAAGATATTCCTTAAAGCCCATCAGCCGCTGCATTGTCACCTGGGCAGTTATTTCCCCGTAAAGTCCTTCAAACAGCCGTACCGAGGCCCGGCAGCTGGCAATGGTATTGGCAGAGGCATCCTGCCGCCTCAGATATTCGACAAATTGTTCCTCCAACTGTTCTTCCATTACCAGTCCACCACCTGATTAAAGATCTGCGCCTGTTCCGTACTGGTGCGGCGCAGATAGATCCGCGTGGTTTCGATGCTGTCATGCCCCAGGAGATTGGACAAAAAGGCAATATCCCCTCCTCCCTCGATAAAATTTTTAGCAAACCGGTGCCGGAAGGAATGAGGGTATATCACCTGGGGATCCAGGCTGTAGCGGCAGCCCAGAGACTTAAGCTGGGCCCTGACGCCGGGAATGGAGATGGGCCGCCCCAGATGGCTTAAAAACAGGCTGCCCCGGCTCCTTCCCTCCCTTTTTAACCAGGCAAGAAGGCTGGACTGGAGAGAGCTTGGGATATAGATCCGGCGCATCTTATTGCCCTTGGAATAAATATCCTTGTAGCCTCTTACCACATCCTCCACCCTCATATCCACCAGCTCGCTGACCCGCACCCCCGTAGCCGCGATAAAGCGGACAATAAAATAAAAGGTATACTGCCCGTCCTCCCACAGCCGCCGCTTCAGGTACTCATAATCCGCCTGGCTGATCACATGATCCATATAGCTTTTTCTGGGAAGCTTAAGAGCCTTCACCCGCCAGTCCCCGATTCCCTGGGACTTTAAGAAGGAATTTAAGGCCCGTATTCTCATATTCACCGTCTGGGGCTGAAAATGCTCCAGCAGATATACCTTGTAAAGCCCCAGGTTCACCGGATTCATTTCACTGTAGTGTCCGAAAAAATGTTTCACCCCGTAGACATAGGCTGTAATCGTATTCTGTGACATATTGTGCTTCGTCAGATAGTCTTCAAATGCCTCCAGCATCAGAGGCAGGTTCTTTGCTCTCACTGCATCCATCACTTCTGCTCCTTTCATATTCTGCTCCAGACATCATTTATACTGGAACTTATCTTAACTCATTTCTCACAAAAAAAACAATATACAAAATGGCTCATGCCGTCTGAAAAGTGTGAAAATTCAGTGAAAAAGTGTAAATTTAACAAAATAGCACCCCCTATTTCAAAAAAATAGACAGAATTAGCTGATCTGTTCATTTGTTTTCCGCAAAAAAAACGGCATGAGATCATCATCCTGAAGTCCTCATGCCGCTTGCTGCACCTACTCAGTTGTATTACTGCCTGTTTCCTCTGTCTCAGTTTGTACTCCCGGTCCCAGGTTCACTGTTTCCTCCTGTACCGCCGTGGATTCTCCGCCGTCCCATACTCCGTCAGCCCCCACATAGTACCCGTCCGGCGTGATGGTATTCACTGCCATATAGGCCGCCATGTTAAAATAATACCATTTTCCGTCTGTATCCTGGAGCCAGCTGTTGGACTTGTAATATCCATTTTTCAGAATATACCGCCAGCTTCCGTCCTCCTCCTGGAACCACCCGGGTATATAGGAGGTTTTTGCTCCGCTGCTATTTACATAATATCCGTCCGGTGTGATGGTATCCGCCAGCATGATCCCGTTTTCATCCATATAATACTGGCTGTCATCTACATTCAGCCAGCCCCCGGATACATAAGTGCCGTCGGGCTTCAGATACCGGTAGGTGCCGTCTGCCTGCTGCTCCCAGCCCGGTGTGACAGTGCCGTTGTAGGCCCCTGCGTCAGATCCGTCTGTATTAATCAGGTATTTGCGGACCTCGGCAGGAAGCTCAGAGGCATTTACATTGTCCGGGAGATGAACCACGTTGATATAACGCTTGTCCGTATCTAACGTTTTTTTGTTGGTTTTCAGAACGATCTGCAGCACCGGCTGGGTTCCCTCCGGGAGAGAGGACCAGTTTTCCGGGATTCCCCAGACACCGTCCACATTGACCAGATCCGGCACCGTACCCCAGGGCCTCTGATAAGTCATAGGCTCAAAGGTATAGGCGTAGTCATAACCCCGGTTCAGGATCACATTGCTTTCGGCAATGCTGTTCTGACCTGACAGGATGGCAAAATATGTTCCGTTTCCGCAGTCAATGGGCCTCCATTCAAAGAGATAGGCTCCGCAGTTTTCCATGGTAGTGGAAGCAGAAGTCTCAGCCGCCAGCGCCGGGAGAGCGGGAGAGGAGGCCAGACAGAACAGCAGTCCGGCCATAATAAGTTTTCGTTTCAGCATAAAATGTACCTCCTTGTGTTTTACGGGATAAAAAAGAAGCGTTATAGCTAACATAAATCTATATCAGCTATAACGCTTCCCCCTTATTTCAGATCAGCTTATCTTAAAGCTTAGTCCTCAACATAAACTGCTACGATTGCATTCTCACCGGAAGCCTTCTTCTCGGTTACATAGTAGTAATCATTGCCGTCCTTGTTCTTGCCCTTGCCGTCGATCACCTTACCAGAGGTATTTACAAGGATGTAGGTGTACTCAACGCCGTCGGTCTGAGTCTTATCCTTGTAGGTGATGGTGTAAGCCTCAGACAGATCCTCAGCCTTCTTGGTGGAACCATTTCCTACATTTACGGCATCATCGCCGCTCTTGCCAGCCATGGCGTCAGCTGCGTCAACGCCCTCTGCCTCCTCTAAGAAGTCCTTGGCATCGTCTAATTTTCTGTAGGTTTCATAATCAACCTTGCCGTCATTGGTGTAGTGAGTTGCCTTCTCTACAACAATGTACTTATCATCGGAATCAGCCTTTAACAGCATACCGGACTGATACAGCTTGTCATCCTTTTCGCCTGTCACACCGGCACCCTTGCTGCCGCCGGATTTCTCGAAGTAGAAGTTGTAGTTGTCGCCATCGATCTCAACGGTTGTCTTGTTGGTTCTCATAGCGCCGTCCTCTCCGTCACCGAAGTAGTAGCACAGGTATCCGTTTGGCTCATAGAAGTTAACGGCATTCTTAAGGAAATCGTCCTCGTTGTCAAAGTTATAGGTACCGTCATCATCGGAATATACATCCAGGCTTTCGTTGTCAGCATCTTCCTTGATGAACTTCAGACCGCTCAGCATACGGCCGTCGTCGCGGAATGCGTACTTCTTGCCCTTGATGGTCTTGAACTGGCCTGCGTACAGATTGCCGCTGCCGTCTGCGTAGTACCATGCTTCCTCATCATCATTGTACTTATCTTCGTTCAGGTACTCAGCAGAAACCACCTTGAACCAGCCCTTGCTTACACGGGAACCGTCCTCAACGCTGTTGAAGTATCTCCATGCCTGTGTATACTGGGAATCTGCTGCCTTTCCGGTGATAACCTCGCTGGTGGTTGCAACTGTGCTGCTGTAGGAAGCAAGAGAGCCGCTGGATAAGGACTCTTCATCAAGAGACCATTCAGCTACCATGGCGCCGTACTCGTCAAATGCGTACTTCTTTCCGTTGATAGTCTTATCCTTGGTGCGGTCGCTGTCATCAGCAGCTACCTTCTTACCATTGGACTGGAAGTAGAACCAACGGGTCTGATCCTCGTCATCATTAAATGCGGCAGCAGTGTACTTATAGTCGTCATTGGTTGCTTCGTCATATGTAATGTCGATCTGCAGCCAGCCTGTGGTCATGGCGCCGTCATCCTGAGTACCGAAGTAGTAGTCGCCTTCCTTGAAGCCGTCGCCGTCTGTATCGTCAATACGCTCTGCGCTGTCAGCGTTAACCCAGCCGTAGAGCATTCTTCCTTCATCGTCAAAGGCATACTTCTTGCCGTTAACTGTCTTTAAAGAAACCTTGTCATTGTCACCGTTGGATAAAGCCTTGCCGTTTGCCTGGAAATAGTACCAGTAGTGATCCGGTTCATCATCCTCGCCTGCGTCCTCATTCTCAATGGCAACCCACTGATTGGAGGCCATTACGCCGTTGACATCAACATAGTAATAATTGTCGCCATCCTCGATCAGCTGATCGACAGCCATCTCGCCGTCGCTGTCCAGCCAGTACCAGTTATTGCCGGATTTCTTCCACTGATCGGTTGCACGCTCGCCGTCCCTGTCATAGTATACCCAGGTGCCGTCCTCCTCAGCCCAGCCTGTCGCTGCGAAAGAAGTCATGGATGCACCAATAGCGAGCAGTGCTGCTGTGGATAATACAGCAACTAATTTTGTCTGCTTTCTCATAATTAATGCACTCTCCTTTTTCTTTTTGAAATACTTTTTGAAATTCCTTTTTTGCATTACGTGTTGATTATACTTCCAATACGGGAAAGTATAGATAGTTATGAGATCTGGACGCCGGAAAGCGGCAGACAAAAAAAGTGCAGGCCCTTCAGGGCCTGCGTGGGAATGGTAGGTATATAAAAAAGAAAATGTTATAGGGGGGCCGGATGACCTCTCGGCCACCCGGTATGAGTATGAAAAAGCTTATTAACTATTTCTCCTTTATTATGCCAGTAAATTGTGATTAAAATGTGGACGTTCTATAAAATAAACATAAAAATTATTAAAAACAACTGACGAAAACTGTAAAAAATCAAATAAAAAAGCCATCCAGCGATATGCAGATGACCAACGATCAATAGGGGGGCCGGATGGCCTTTCGACCATCCGGTATGAGTATGAAAAAGCTTTGTGATTCCAAGTAAATCACTTGAAACAAAGGCCTTGTCCACCTCTCGGTGAACACTGTATATATTACAGTACAAATGTGACTAAATTGTGTACATATAATGAAGAAATGATAAAGAATATAAAAATCAAAAAAACCCTTTGAAAACTTCACAATATTGTATATAATAGAAGCAATGCATAGAAACCCGGTGCTTAGATTCAGGAGGAGCTATCTATATGTTTTCAATGATGTCCAATGATATTGGAATAGACTTAGGGACAGCCAGTATTCTGGTATATATAAAAGGAAAAGGCGTTGTATTAAAGGAGCCGTCTGTTGTAGCCATCGACCGTGACACCAACAAGATCATGGCCATTGGGGAGGAGGCCCGTCTTATGATCGGACGAACCCCCGGCAATATCGTAGCGGTCCGTCCCCTGCGCCAGGGCGTGATCTCTGATTATACCATTACAGAGAAGATGCTCAAATATTTCATCACCAAGGCCGTAGGAAAAAGGACCCTGCGCAAGCCAAGGATCAGCGTCTGCATCCCCAGCGGAGCCACAGAGGTAGAGAAGAAGGCCGTTGAGGACGCTACCTACCAGGCAGGAGCCCGCGAGGTGGCGATTATCGAGGAGCCTGTAGCGGCAGCCATCGGAGCCGGCATCGACATCGGCAAGGCCTGCGGCAATATGATCGTAGACATCGGAGGCGGTACAGCGGACATTGCCGTCATTTCTCTGGGCGGCCCTGTTGTAAGTACATCCATCAAGATCGCGGGAGATGACTTCGACGAAGCCCTGGTCCGCTATATGAGAAAGAAGCACAACCTCCTCATCGGTGAGCGTACCGCTGAGGAGATCAAGATCAATATCGGCGCGGCCTACCGCCGTCCTGAGGTGCTGACCCTGGAGGTAAGGGGCCGGAACCTGGTAACCGGTCTGCCAAAGACCATTGTAGTTACTTCGGACGAGACTCTGGAGGCCTTAAGAGAGCCGGCCCTTCAGATCGTAGACGCCGTACACAATGTACTGGAGCGGACGCCTCCGGAGCTTGCGGCAGATATTTTCGACCGAGGCATCGTGATGACCGGCGGCGGTTCCCTGCTCAGCGGTCTGGATGCCCTGATCGAGGAAAAGACAGGCATTACCACCATGATTGCCGAGGATCCGCTGACAGCAGTGGCTATCGGCACCGGCAAGTTCATCGAATTTGCCCACGGCATGACCTCCGCCCTGGAAGCCTCTATGGGCATCGGCGGCGGCCGAGAGGATTACTGATAACAGGAACCCGGTGAGGAGCCGGGTTCTTTTTATACATAGGAAGTGATTATGGCAACTATCACAGGATTTATAGAAAAGATCAAATTCCGCAATGAAGAAAATGGTTATACTATCTTAGGTGTCACCGACCAGATGGACGGGGACGAGGTGATCATGGTAGGAACTCTGGCCTATGCGGCAGAGGGGGATATGATCGAGGCCAGCGGCCGCATGGTAGAGCACCCGGTCTACGGCGAGCAGCTTCAGATCGAGACATACGAGATGAAGATCCCCCAGGATGCCCAGTCCATGGAGCGCTATCTGGGCTCCGGAGCCATCAAAGGGGTGGGAGCCGCCCTGGCCGCCCGTATCGTCCGCCATTTCAAGGCAGACACCTTCCGGGTGCTGGAGGAGGAGCCGGAGCGTTTGTCCGAGGTAAAGGGCATCAGTGAAAAAATGGCCATGGCCATTGCGGAGCAGGTAGAGGAAAAGCGGGATATGCGCCAGGCCATGATGTTCCTTCAAAATTACGGCATTACCATGAACCTGGCCGCCAAGATTTACCAGGAATACGGCCCCTCCCTATACGGTATCATCAAGGAAAATCCTTACCGGCTGGCCGATGACATTTCCGGAGTAGGCTTTAAGATGGCCGACGAGATTGCCAGAAAGGTGGGGATCTTTACCGATTCCGACTACCGCATAAAAGCCGGCATCCTCTATATCCTTCTCCAGGCCACCATGAACGGCCACACCTATCTGCCCCAGGAGGAACTGTTTTTACAGGCCTCTGAGCTTTTAAAGGTGCCTGCCGAATCCATGGAAAAGCACCTGATGGATATGCAGATCGACCGCCGCCTGGTAGTAAAGCCCTCGCCGGAGGGGCCTCTGGTGTATTCCTCCCATTACTACTATCTGGAGTTAAATGCCGCCCGGATGCTCCACGATCTGAACATCCGGGGCGACATTCCTGAAACGGAGATCCGGGCCAACCTATTGAAGATACAGAAGCAGGAGAAAATGGAATTGGACGCCCTTCAGCAGCAGGCGGTGCTTGAGGCGGTAAACAGCGGCCTTCTGGTAATCACAGGAGGCCCCGGCACAGGCAAGACCACCACCATCAACACCATTATCCGCTACTTTGAGATGGAAGGCATGGAGATCCTTTTGGGGGCGCCTACCGGCCGGGCGGCCAAGCGCATGACCGAGGCTACCGGCTGCGAGGCCAGGACCATCCACCGGATGCTGGAGCTGGTTCCTGCCGGAGTCCCGGGAGACAAAAACGGCCCCGGTATGCGCTTTGACCGTAACGAGGAAAATCCCCTGGATGCCGACGTGATCATCATCGATGAGATGTCTATGGTAGACATAAGCCTGATGCACGCCCTTCTTAGAGCAGTAAATCCCGGTACCCGCCTGATCCTGGTAGGAGACGTGGATCAGCTTCCCAGCGTAGGCCCCGGCAATGTTCTCCGGGACATAATCAGCTCCGCCTGCTTTAATGTGGTCCAGCTGACCCGGATCTTCCGCCAGGCCGCCCAGAGCGACATCATTGTAAATGCCCACAAGATCAATGCCGGCGAGCCCATCGACTTGTCAAAGCGGAGCAATGATTTCCTCTTTATACGCAGGGACAATCCTGACGCCGTTATAAGCGCCGCTATCACTCTGATCCAGAAAAAGCTGCCGGATTACGTCCACGCCCAGCCAAATGACATTCAGGTTATGACACCCATGCGAAAAGGCGCCCTTGGGGTAGAACGGCTGAACCAGATCCTCCAGAGCTTCTTAAATCCCCCGGATCCCTCCAAAAAGGAGAAAGAAGCCGGAGGAACCATCTACCGCACTGGAGACAAGGTGATGCAGATCAAAAACAACTACCAGATGGAGTGGGAGGTCCGCAGCCGCTATGGTATCCCTACAGACAAGGGAACAGGCGTGTTCAACGGCGATATGGGCATCATCCGGGAGATCAACGAATACGCCGAAACCCTTACCGTTGAATTTGACGAGGGGAAAATGATCGAATACAGCTTTAAGCAGTTAGAGGAGCTGGAGCTTGCCTATGCCATTACCATCCACAAATCCCAGGGAAGCGAATACCCGGCAGTCATCATCCCCATGTACACCGGCCCCCGTATGCTGATGACCCGGAACTTGATCTACACTGCCGTTACCCGCGCCCGGGCCTGCGTCTGCCTGGTAGGCCAGCCGGATGCATTTTACACCATGGCCTCTAACTGCCAGGAGCAGAAACGTTACTGCGGTTTAAAGGCCCGCATCGAAGAAATCTATACACAGGCCGGCTCACTCTCATAGAGCCGGCTCCATCCAATATCAAATGACATTCGTCAGGGAGACACATTCCATGAATCAAAAACATCTATGTACCGGCCCCGTTCTGTCCTTGTTTCTCGACATCCTGTTCCCCCGCTGCTGTCCCGTCTGCGGCCGCATCGTCCTTCCAAAAGGCCGCCTGATCTGCCCGCCCTGCCAGAAAGCCCTTCTGCCTGTGAATGGCCCTCTGTGCAAAAAATGCGGCAAGGAGGTAGGGGATCCCGGCATCGAATACTGCTTTGACTGCGCCCGCCGCTCCTACAGCTTTGACCGGGGCATGGCCCTCTACAACTACAACGATACCGCCAGCCGTTCCATTGCTCGGATCAAATACAAAAATAAACGGGAGTACCTGGACTTTTACGGCGCCGTTATGGCAGAGCGCTTCGGCCCCCGTCTGCACCGCCTGGCACCCCAGGTGCTGATTCCCGTTCCCGTCCACCCCAGCCGCCTGAAAAAAAGAGGCTTCAACCAGGCCGAGGAGCTGGCCCGGCGCCTGTCAGAAGCCACAGGCATTCCCGTATGCGCCGATCTCCTTCTCAGAAGCCGGAAAACCGCCCCTCAGAAGTCCTTAAGCGCCTCAGAACGCCTTAAAAACCTTCGAGAGGCATTTTCCCTGTCCTATCGGCCTCATGGACTGAGCTGTGTCCTTCTGGTGGACGACATTTATACTACTGGCAGCACCATGGAAGCCTGCGCCCGTCTCCTGAAGGAAGCAGGGGTCAGAAAGGTATATTTTGCCTCTGTTTTCATCGGAACCGGGCGGTAGGTGCCGCCCCTTCACCGCAAAAAAACTGTGTCCCACCTCTTGACGGGAAATGGTTTCTATGGTATAGTGAACGGGCGAATGGAAGAACATAGGTCTTTTTTTTATGCTTAAAATTAGACCTGTGGAGCAAAATGTGAACTACGATAATATTAAGTGGAGGTGGAAGTCGTGCGCACAAAGATCACACTGGCATGTACAGAATGCAAGCAGCGTAATTACAACATGACTAAGGATAAGAAAACTCATCCTGATCGTATGGAAACCAAGAAGTACTGCAGATTCTGCAAGAGCCATACATTACACAAGGAAACAAAGTAATTCTGCTCAGTAAAGGACGTGAAGTTATGGAAGAAAATACAGTTAGCACTGTAGAAACCACAGAAAAAGCGGCCAAGGCTGACAAAGCAGAGAAGAAAACGGCTAAAAAAGAGAAAAAGCCAAGCTTTTTCACTGGCCTGAAGCATGAGTACAAGAAAATCGTCTTTGCTGATAAGGAGACAGTAGCCAAGCAGACAGTAGCAGTTATTACCATGTCCGTTTTTATCGGCGCCCTGATTGCGGTGCTCGATATGATCATGAAGTTTGGCTTAAGTTTTATTCTTTAATACAAAGATGAGGGTGATTGTATGTCAGAAGCAAATTGGTATGTAGTCCATACCTATTCAGGTTATGAAAATAAGGTCAAAGTCGATATTGAGAAAACCATCGAAAACCGTAACCTTCAGGATCAGATCTTAGAGGTGTCTGTTCCCATGCTGCCGGTTGTAGAACTGAAGAACGGCGTGGAGAAAAAGGCTGACAAGAAGATGTTCCCGGGTTATGTACTGATCAACATGGTCATGAACGATGACACATGGTATGTAGTACGCAACACCCGCGGCGTTACCGGATTCGTGGGACCGGGCTCTAAGCCTGTGCCCCTGACCGAAGAGGAGATGGCAAGCCTTGGCTTTATGAAGCCGGATGTAGTAGTCGATTTTGAACTGGGAGATATGATTACCGTTATCTCCGGTGCATGGAAAGATACGGTCGGCGCCATCAAGGCGATTAACGACGGTAAGCAGACCATCACAATCAACGTAGAGATGTTCGGCCGTGAGACTCCGGTCGAGCTGGGATTTGCTGAAGTCAAGAAGATGTAAGCAGCCCCGTTTGAAATCAGCTTCTGCAGGACAGAAGCTGGTGGGAGGGACATTCCCGACAATACCACATAACTTTAGGAGGTGCCTGATATGGCAAAGAAAGTAACAGGATATATCAAATTACAGATTCCAGCTGGCAAGGCAACACCAGCACCACCAGTTGGACCGGCTCTTGGTCAGCACGGTGTTAACATCGTTCAGTTTACCAAAGAGTTCAACGCAAGAACAGCAGACCAGGGAGACCTTGTTATCCCTGTAGTAATTACCGTATATGCGGACAGAAGCTTCAGCTTCATCACCAAAACTCCTCCTGCAGCCGTTCTGATCAAGAAGGCCTGCGGACTTAAGAGCGGTTCTGGTGTACCAAACAAGACCAAGGTTGCAGTTCTTAAGAAGGCTGACCTTCAGAAGATTGCCGAGACCAAGATGCCAGACTTAAACGCTGCCAGCTTAGAGGCTGCTATGAGCATGGTTGCCGGCACTGCAAGAAGCATGGGCGTAACTGTAGAGGAATGACATTGAGCACTTAACGAGGTCCTTTCGAGTTTAGTGCGAAAGTCGTTCGCGAGACTTGGCGAGGTCTTTTCAAGCTTAGCCGAGCGAACATCCAGAGGCACTTAACGAGGTCTTATCGAGTTTAGTGCGAACACACCCGTATATATGAACGTGGGAGGGAGATTCCCCCGTCAATACCACTAGGAGGTTAATCACAATGAAATCAGGAAAAAGATATGCAGAGGCTATGAAAAATGTAGACCGTACTGCGCTTTATGATGTAGCAGACGCTATTACATTAGTTAAAAAGAACGCTTCTGCAAAATTTGACGAGACTGTAGAACTTCATATCAGAACAGGCTGTGACGGACGTCACGCTGACCAGCAGATCCGTGGCGCTGTTGTACTGCCTCACGGAACAGGTAAAACTGTACGCATCTTAGTATTCGCTAAGGGACCAAAGGCTGACGAGGCTCAGGCTGCAGGTGCTGACTACGTAGGTGCTGAGGAGCTTATTCCAAAGATCCAGAACGACGGCTGGTTAGACTTCGACGTTGTTGTTGCAACTCCTGACATGATGGGCGTTGTTGGTCGTCTGGGCCGTGTACTTGGTCCTAAGGGCTTAATGCCAAACCCAAAGGCCGGTACCGTAACCATGGACGTAACCAAGGCTATCAACGACATCAAGGCTGGTAAGATCGAATACAGACTTGACAAGACAAACATTATCCACGTGC
>URNT01000015.1 GCA_900549235.1 uncultured Clostridium sp.
GGTACATTGCATTTGCACAACCGTGAACAATGTGGCCGCCTGAATATGCTGCACCAGTCTTATGAGCCATAGAATGTACGATTCCCAGAAGTGCGTTTGAGAATGCCATTCCGGCCAGGCACTGTGCATCATGCATCTTATCACGGGCGGACATATCGCCGTTATAAGATGGTATCAGATACTCGTTGATCATCTCGATGGCATGGAGAGCCAACGGGTCTGTATACTCGCAGTGAAGAGTAGAAACATATGCCTCAATGGCATGTGTCAGAGCGTCCATACCTGTGTGGGCTGTCAGCTTCTTTGGCATGGTTTCAGCCAGGGCAGGATCTACGATGGCAACATCTGGTGTGATGTTGAAGTCTGCCAGAGGATATTTTATGCCCTTGCTGTAGTCTGTGATAACAGAGAAGGCAGTTACTTCGGTCGCGGTGCCGGAGGTAGAGGGGATAGCGCAGAATTTTGCCCTGGTACGCAGGGTAGGGAAGTTAAATGGGATGATCAGCTCATCAAAGGTGGTATCCGGGTACTCATAGAAAGCCCACATAGCCTTTGCTGCGTCGATAGGTGAGCCGCCCCCGATGGCAACGATCCAGTCAGGCTCAAACTTACGCATAGCCTCCGCACCCTTCATAACGGTCTCTACGGATGGATCCGGCTCAACGCCTTCAAACAGCTCCACCTCCATACCAGCTTCCTTTAAATAATCTACCACCTTATCCAGGAATCCGAAGCGCTTCATAGAGCCGCCGCCTACAACAACGATGGCTTTCTTTCCCACTAAGGTTTTCAAGGCCTCTAAGGCGCCTTCTCCGTGGTACAGGTCTCTTGGTAATGTAAATCTCATGATGTAAAACCTCCTGTTATGTATTGTGTACTCTCAGAAACAGTCTGGGAATCGTTATTTCTTTAACACACTTATCATACCACGTTTTGCCGCTGCAGTGTAGATACAAAATCGGAATAACGGTATTCCAGTTGGGGTATCTTCCTAAAATTAATATAAAAAACCTTTACTTTTTTTGAAAAATTAACATAATCCTGTCAGAATGTGCTATACTCAATGCATCAAACAGTGCAAAGAAGGAGCGTATATGAAAAAGAAGGATGACAATGTAGTATACCAGGAGGGAGAGTCTCCGAAAGAAAAGCTGGGACGGGGCATAAGGCGGGGGATGTTCTGGATAAGGACCGGCGTGATCGCAGCCATTCTGATCCTTGGGGGCCTTAATTCCTTCTACACCCTTTCGGAAAATGAGATGGCGGTGATCACCACCTTTGGCATTCCCTCCAGCGTAACCACCTCCGGGCCTAAGTTTAAGTATCCCTTTATCCAGCGGGTCCACAAGATGTCAAAGGAGATCAAGGGTATGGCGGTTGGATATGACCCCAGCTACAGCCAGGATGAGGTCTATGAGGGCGGCGGCTCTGAGGATCCGGCCTCTATTCCCTCAGAATCGGAGATGATCACAAAGGATTTTAACTTCGTCAATGTGGATTTTTACATCGAGTATCAGATCATAGATCCCATTAAGGCGTATGTAAACCGTGAGTCGGCCACTACCATTTTAAAGAATCTGGCTCAGTCCTACATCCGGGATACTGTAGGTTCCTACAGCGTAGACGAGGTGATCACAACAGGAAAGGCGGAGATCCAGGCACGGGTGAAGTCGCTTTTATCGGAGCGGCTGGAGGCGGAGGACATCGGCTTGGGGATCAACAACGTGACCATACAGGATGCGGAACCTCCCACAGCGGCGGTAAACGATGCCTTTAAGGCCGTAGAGGACGCCAAGCAGGGCATGGATACGAAGATCAATGAAGCCAGGAAATACCAGTCCGAGCAGCTTCCCGCGGCCAATGCCAGGGCAGACAAGGCCACCAAGGATGCGGAGGCCTACCGCCAGCAGAGGATCAGCGAGGCCGAGGGCCAGGTATCCCGCTTTAACGATATGTATGAGGAATACATCAAGTACCCCCTGATTACAAAAAAGCGTATGTTTTATGAGACCATGGAGGAGCTGCTGCCGGAACTTAAGGTGATCATCGACGGCACAGACGGCACCCAGACCGTCCTTCCTCTGGATTCTTTTGTAAAAAATGAAACTGCCGGCACAGCTCAGGCAGAAGGAGGCAGCCAATGAAAAAAACAGTCCGATCCATACGGATTACCGTGATCCTTTTTGTGATCCTGGCTCTGGTGCTGATCGCCAACCCTCTTGTGGTCACACGGGCCGATGAATATTCCCTGATTGTCCAGTTCGGCAAGGTAGTGCGGGTGGAGTCCGAGGCCGGTCCATCCCTTCGGATCCCATTTCTGCAGTCCGTCCAGAAGATACCAAAGTATCGGATGATCTCAGACCTGTATCCCAGTGACGTGACCACCAAGGATAAAAAAGTGATGACTGTAGACTCCTTTGTGATCTGGGACATCAGCGATCCGGTGAAATACCTGTCCTCTCTGAACGCCAGCCGTGAAAAGGCAGAGGTGCGCCTGGAAAATGTGGTTTATAACTCTATTAAAAATGTGCTTTCTGCTACCAATCAGGCGGATATTATTTCCGGAAGGGATGGGGAGCTTGCGACGGTGATCACAGAAAACATAGGAGATTCCATGGATCCCTACGGCATCCATATCTATGCGGTGGAGACAAAGAAGCTGGATCTGCCTGATTCCAACAAGGAATCCGTCTACCAGCGCATGATTTCAGAGCGTAATAACATAGCGGCCCAGTATACGGCAGACGGAGAGTATCAGTCCTCTCTTATTAAAAATGAAACGGATAAGACGGTGAAGGAGACCATCGCTAAGGCAGAGGCAGAGGCGGAGAAGATCAAGGCAGAGGGGGAAGCAAAATATATGCAGATCCTGAGCGACGCCTACAATGACGAATCAAAGGCGGATTTCTATAATTATGTCCGCTCCCTGGACGCCTTAAAGGCATCTTTAAAGGGAGAGGATAAGACCATCATTTTGGATGGGGACAGCGAGCTTGCCAGGATCCTTTCAGGAAATTAAGGATTTATTCGGAAAGCTGGCTGATGATCCGCTGGAGATGGCAGAGCATAAGGTTTTCCTCCTTTGACAGCTTGTAGCCGCTGCGGAAGATCAGAAGGTCCTTATGCCGGTTCCCGGGACAGGAGCAGGGGCGGAAGACCAGACCGGAGGAGGCAAGGCTTTCGTAGGGGATGGGGCCGCTCCACATATAGGAGTCAGGAAGCTGTTTTAAAAGCTCAAACTGGCTGCCCCGGTCGTAGACGGAGACAAAGCGGCCTTTGGGGCCTCCGGCTGGGGAGCTGTTTTCCTCCTCGAAGGAAAAGGAGGGCTGCCTCATATCTCCCTCTTGTATCTCCAGGAAATCGGACAGATCCAGGTAGGTCAGCCCCTCCTTCTCAGCCAGGGGACTGGCGGAGGACATAAGGACGCCAAAGGAAAATTCCCATAGCCCGGTCCAGGTCAGATTTTCTTCCTGAAGCATTTTTAAATAGGAAGCTTCATACAGAGAATGGTACCGGATGATGCCCAGATCAAAGGTTCTGGAGGCTACATGGCGGATGGTATCCCGCAGGTTGGTCTCCCGGAAGCGCAGGTTCATATGGGAGGCGTCCTTCATTTCACGGATAAAAGAGCCGAGAGCCACGGCGATGTAGGTGCTTCTGGGGGCGCAGAGGCTGATGTCCAGGCTGCGCTCCTTATTTCTGGCGCAGAGGGCGTCGATCTGCTCCTCCTGGACCAGAATAGCTTTCGCGTACCGCAGAAATTCCTCTCCCTTTTTGGTGGGGACCATTCCGCGGCTGGTACGGTCAAAGATGGGGCTTCCAAGGTCCTTTTCCAGCTCCCGTATGATCTTGCTTAAATGGGGCTGGTTCATGTAGAAATTCTGGGCAGCCTTGGTGATGGATCCGGTTTTCTCCACCTCCGCCGCATATTTCAAATAAGAAAGATTCATGGTTCAACTCCTTAGGATTTTATGCTATTATATACCAGGACAGACAAAATGGAAAGAATGACAGGAGAATTCAATGGATAAAATTGATTACAGGATTTTAAGCATACTGAAGAAGAATGGGCGGGAGACTGCCTCAGACATAAGCAAAGCCATTCATCTGTCAGTATCCGCGGTTCTGGACCGCATTAAAAAAATGGAAGACGCAGGGGTGATCCGGGGCTATACGGTGATGGTGGATACCAAGGCCCTGGGCAATGACGTAACCGCCCTGATGGAGGTCAGTCTGGAGCATCCACGTTTTCACGATTCCTTTACGGATCTGATCCGGAACCACCCAAATATAGTGGACTGCTATTACCTGACCGGGGACTACGATTTTATACTGAAGCTTACCTGCAAGTCCTCAGATGAGCTGGAGCGGATCCACCGCACACTAAAGAGCACGCCGGGGGTATCGGCTACCCGTACCCATTATGTTTTAAAGGAAATTAAGAATATTTATTCATCCATTCCCGGTGAGACACAGCTGGAAGATTGACTTTTAGGCTGGCCGGTGCTAGAATGTAAGGCATGAAAATGGAAAAACATACAAAAAATACAACTGCATACAGAAGGATACGATGGCTCCTGTCTGCAGGGATTATTTTCGGCATCAGTACGACCTGGCTGACGGGCTGCAAGGCGGCGAGCAGAGAACCCATCAGCCGGTCGTCTTTTTTGTTGAATACCTTCGTGACAGTCACCCTTTATTCCGGCGGAGACGAGGAGGTGCTTGAGGGGGCCATGGATCTGTGCGCCTGGTATGAGGGGCTTCTCAGCAAGACCATAGAGACCAGCGAGATTTATCAGATGAACCACAGAAAGCCGGGAGAGCGGGAATTTACCGTGTCAGAGGAGACGGCAGAGGTGCTGAAAAAGGGCCTTGAATACAGTGCTCTCTCAGAGGGAGCCTTTGATATTACCATAGAGCCCTTAAGCAGCCTGTGGGATTTTAACGCTGAGGATCCGAAGGTGCCCTCAGAGGAGGAAATCCAGGAGGCCCTTCCCAGGGTAGGCTATAAAAATGTCTCTGTTTCAGGAAATCAGGTGGTATTTGCAAATGATGAGACCACCATCGACCTGGGAGCCATCGCCAAGGGCTATATTGCGGACCGGATCAAGGATTACCTGAAGGAGGAAAAGGTAGAAAGCGCTGTGATCAACCTGGGGGGCAATGTGCTGTGCCTGGGAGAACGGCCTGACGGTACGCCTTTTCAGATCGGGCTGCAGAAGCCATTTGCCTCCCATACGGAGACAGTGGGAGTGGTAGGCGTCCGGGATCTGTCAGTGGTGTCCTCCGGCGTGTATGAGCGCCATTTTATAAAGGATGGGGTGAATTATCATCATATCCTGGATCCTTCTACCGGCTATCCCTATGAAAACGGCCTGGTGCAGGTGACCATTCTCTCGCCCCTGTCGGTAGACGGGGATGGACTCAGCACCACGGCCTTTGCTTTGGGGCTTGAGAAGGGCACAGAGCTTTTGGAGTCCATGGAGGATGTGTACGGGATCTTTATAACAGAGGACGGAGAGCTGCACTTTACGGAAGGGGCAGAGGATTTTATACTGGCTCAATAAAGGAGGCAGGGAATGCTGCGTAAAATATGGAACAAATGTGTCAATTATGAGACCATCAGCTATGTGATCTGCGGTTTTCTTACTACGGCAGTGGATTTTGTGGTATACGGAGTCCTGCGGGAGGGAAACGTAAGTGTAGAACTGTCCCAGGCCCTGTCCTGGGTGGCGGCGGTGCTCTTTGCCTATGTGGTAAATAAGCTGATTGTATTTAAGAATTATAACCTGAGGCCCTCTTATCTGTGGAAGGAGATAGGCGCCTTTGTGGCGGCAAGGGCATTTTCGGGAGTGGTCACCTGGCTTCTTATGATCCTTATGGTGAAGCTGGGAGGCGACCGGGGACTGGGCTATGAGCTTTTATGCAAGCTTACATCCTCCCTGGTGAATATGGTCCTGAATTATATATTCAGTAAGATCTGGATCTTTAAAAAGGGGCAGGCAGAAAGGTAGCTGTAATGAAACGTGAGGAGATTGAACGGGTGGAGCAGGAGCTTGACGCCATCATAAGGCTGGTGGAACACCCGGAGAAAAAGAGCGTGGATCAGACAGATTTGGATAAAAGGACGGAACAGATGCCATTGAAGATACAAAAGAAAAAGGAGACGCGCAGGCTTCGGATCCTGCGCCATTCAGACGGGCTGCTGGCGGCATTTTTTGTGCCGGTGGTGGTGATGATCATTATTTTTGCCCAGAGGGGGATCTTTCCCTTTGGAGAGGAAAGCTTTTTAAGGACGGATATGTATCACCAGTATGCGCCCTTTTTTTCCGAGTTCCAGTATAAGCTGACTCATGGAGGAAGCCTGCTCTACAGCTGGGATATTGGTATGGGAGTGAATTTTTCAGCTCTGTATGCCTATTATCTGGCTAGTCCCTTAAACTGGCTGATTGTGCTGTGTCCCAAGCGGTTTATCATTGAATTTATGACCTATATGATCGTCATTAAGACCGGGCTTTCCGGCCTGTCCTTTGCCTGGTATCTGAGAAAGCACTGCGGGACCAGAGAGTTCGGTGCGGGTCTGTTTAGCATTTTTTATGCCATGAGCGGTTATATGGCAGCTTACAGCTGGAACATCATGTGGCTGGACTGCATTCTTTTGTTCCCGGTGGTGCTTTTTGGCCTGGAACAGCTGGTGAAGGAGAGAAAGGGCTTTCTTTACTGCATCGCCCTGGGGCTTTCTATTCTCTCCAACTACTATATCTCTATTATGGTCTGCCTGTTTCTGGTGATCTACTGGGCGGCCAGGCTGATTCTGGATCCGCCGGAGGGGATTGCGGCCTTTTTCGGGATCTTGTGGCGGTTTGCGGTGTATTCTCTTCTGGCAGGCGGCCTTGCGGCTGCATCCATGCTGCCGGCTGTGTTTGCCTTAAAGGCTACGGCTTCGGGAGAGTTTGATTTTCCCACCACCTTTACCTCCTATTTCTCCATTTTTGATATGATTGCCAGACATATCGGCAATGTGGGAACGGAGATCGGGCTGGATCACTGGCCCAATATCTACTGCGGCGTGGCGGTGCTGATGTTTCTGCTTCTCTATATCGGAAGCAGGGAGATCCGCACAAGGGAAAA
The DNA here is from genome assembly GCA_900549235.1 of uncultured Clostridium sp. GTDB lineage: Bacteria > Bacillota > Clostridia > Lachnospirales > Lachnospiraceae > Enterocloster. The sequence goes on from URNT01000015.1 coordinate 7,132, forward strand.
GGCGGTGTATCTGAGCCTGCTCCTGTTCTTTTACGCCAGCTTTTCAACGAATGTATTAAACTTTATCTGGCATGGCTTTCATTATCCCAACAGCCTTCCCTGCCGCCAGTCCTTTATCTATATCGCTCTGGTGCTTCTTATGTGCTACAAGGCCTATCTGGGCCTGTGGCGGGTGCCCTGGAGAAAGGTATCCATGGCCTTTGCAGGCTCGGCGGTCTTTGTGATTCTGGCGGAGAAGCTGGTGGATAACAGCGAGCAGTTTCATTTCTCCGTCTTTTACGGGGCAATCATTTTCCTGGCTCTGTATGCAGGGCTGATTTACCTTTACAAGAACCGGAAATGGAGCCTGGACGGGGTTCTTTTAGCCGCCCTGGCTCTGGTGTCTGTGGAGGCGGCGGTGAATATGGCGGTGACCAGCGTGCCTACCACCAGCCGGACGGCTTATGTGAAGGACAATGAGGATGTGGAGGAGCTGACGGGAAGCATCCGGGGAGATACCTTTTACCGGGTGGAAAAGGGAGACCAGAAAACGAAAAATGACGGCGCCTGGATGAATTTTCCTTCCGTATCCCTGTTTTCCTCTACGGCAAATGCCTCTCTTTCCGATTTCTTCCGCAGTCTGGGCTGCGAAAGCTCTACCAACGCCTACAGCATTACAGGCAGCACCCCTTTGGTGAATAGCCTGTTTGCGGTGAAGTACGGCGTCTACCCGGATCAGGAGCCGGGAAGTGAGCTGTATGAGCAGATCGGCCGCAAGGGAAGTATGTGGCTCTATGAAAATCTCTACACCCTGCCGGTGGCATTTATGATGCCGGAGGACGTGGGGAATAACTGGATCCTGGACTCCGGGAATCCGGCGGCGGTGCAGAATGACCTGTGCCGGCTTCTGGGAGTGGAGGATGTGCTGGTAATCAATGACAGCTTAAACGAGGGCAGGAAGCTGACCTTTACGGCGGAGGATACAGGAGATTATTATGTCTATGTAACCAACAAAAAGGTGAAGGAGGTTTCCGCCTCCATCGGTGAGCGGACCTTAAGCTTTGACAATGCGGACCGGGGCTATTTTCTGGAGCTTGGAAAGGTGATCGCCGGCGAAACGGTGACTCTGGAGTCTAAGGATGAGGCCAATACCTCCCTTCAGGCCGAGGTGTGGAGATTTAACCCGGAGGGCTTAAAGGCGGCCTATGAGGTGATGAACCGGTATCCCATTAAGCTGACGGTGTGGACCGATACGCGGCTTGAGGGAACTATCCGGGCGGACCGGGACGGGGTGATGTTTACCAGTATTCCTTATGATAAGGGGTGGAGCCTGACTGTAGACGGAAGGACTGTTACACCGAGAAACATATTTGATACCTTTCTGGCAGTGGATCTGACAGAGGGAGAGCACACCATCCGCTTAAGCTATGAGCCGGAAGGCGTTGTGACTGGGCGGTGGATCACCGGAGTGTCGGTGCTTGTACTGGCTGCCATTGCAGGCGGCTCTTATATAAAGAAGAAAAAACAAAAGTAAGGAGACAGCAGCCATGAAATTATGGGGCGGACGTTTTACCAAGGAAACCAATCAGCTTGTACACAATTTTAACGAATCCCTTTCCTTTGACCAGAAATTTTACCGTCAGGACATCCGGGGAAGCATAGCCCATGTGACCATGCTTGCAAAGCAGGGGATCTTATCTGACGAGGACAAGGAGGTCATTATCCAGGGACTTCAGGGGATCCTTAAGGATCTGGATGAGGGAACGCTGGTGATCGGCCAGGGAACGGGCTATGAGGATATTCATTCCTTCGTGGAGGGAACCCTGACGGAGCGGATCGGCGAGGCAGGAAAGCGCCTTCACACCGGACGCAGCCGCAATGACCAGGTGGCTCTTGACATGAAGCTTTACACCAGGGACGAGATCGATGAGCTGGATGGACTGCTTAAGGAGCTGTTAAAGGAGCTTCTGGTTATTATGGAGGAGAATACAGAGACCTTTATGCCGGGCTTTACTCATCTTCAGAAGGCCCAGCCTATTACCCTGGCCCACCATGTAGGAGCTTACTTTGAGATGTTTACAAGGGACAGGCTCCGTCTGGCAGACATCAGGAAGCGGATGAATTACTGCCCCTTAGGTTCCGGCGCTCTGGCAGGAACCACCTACCCCTTAGACCGGGCCTATACGGCAGAGCTTCTGGATTTTGACGGCCCTACTCTTAATTCGATGGATTCGGTGGCAGACAGGGATTACCTCATTGAGCTGTTAAGCGCCCTGTCTACTATTGCCATGCATTTAAGCCGGTTCTGTGAGGAAATTATCATCTGGAATACCAATGAATACCGGTTTGTGGAAATCGATGATTCCTACAGCACAGGCAGCAGCATTATGCCTCAGAAGAAGAACCCGGATATTGCGGAGCTGATCCGCGGAAAGAGCGGCCGGGTATATGGCGCTCTGGTGTCCATGCTGACTACCATGAAGGGGATTCCTCTGGCTTATAATAAGGATATGCAGGAGGATAAGGAGCTTACCTTTGACGCCATCGATACGGTAAAAGGCTGCCTGTCTCTGTTTACCGGCATGATGGCTACCATGACCTTCAGAAAGGACGTAATGGAGGCCAGTGCGAAAAATGGCTTTACCAATGCCACAGACGCAGCTGATTATCTCGTTAACCACGGCGTACCCTTCCGGGATGCCCACGGGATTGTAGGCCAGCTGGTGCTTTTATGTATCAAAAAGGGCATTGCCCTGGATGATCTTTCCCTGGAGGAGTACCGGGAGATCAGTCCTGTATTTGAGGAAGATATTTATGAGGCCATCAGCATGAAAACCTGTGTGGAGAAGCGTATGACCATCGGCGCTCCCGGCCCGGAGGCTATGAAGCAGGTAATTGAGATGTATAAAAAACAGCTGGAACAGTAAAAAGACGTTGGATATGCAATAAAAATGTTGTAAACACAACAAAAGCAGGTGCAGAATGGAAGAATGGTTGGAGCGTGTGAAAAAATCTCCGCTTTTCTACGGGATCAATGAGGAAGAGATCCAGACGCTGTTAAAATGTACCGGAGCCCAGAGGATCCTGTTTGAAAAGGGAGAGGCCATTTTCCGGATGGGAGAATCCCTGGATCAGGTGATGCTTCTCCTTGAGGGAAGGGCGCTGGTGCTTCATGAGAATTTCTGGGGAGAGCGGGAGGAACTGATGAGGCTGGAAGAGGGAGAGACCTTCGGAGAAGCCTATGCCTGCGCCAGAAGGGCAGTGCTGCCGGTAATGGTGGAGGCGGAGGGAGAATGTGAGGTGCTGTTTCTGGATTATCAGAGGATGATCACCTTCTGCTCCCTGGCCTGCGGCTTCCACACCCGGCTGATCCACAACCTTCTGCGCCTGGTTTCTGAAAAGCAGGTGGAGCTGTCGGAACGGCTGGAACACCTTTCCAGAAGGACCACCAGGGACAAGCTTTTGTCTTATCTGTCAAAAGAGGCCGTCTCCCAGGGGCGGAGAAGCTTTGACATTCCCCTCAGCCGGCAGGAACTGGCTGACTATCTGGGAGTAGACCGCAGCGCCATGTCAAGCGAGCTTGGGCGGCTGCGGGATCAGGGGGTACTGGAGTTTCAGAAGAAGCATTTTACACTGAAAGAGCGGAGCAAGGAACTTTCATAAAAAACGCTGCCGGGCGGCAGCGCTTTTTTTGAGCCTTTTTATGAAGATGGGTATTCTGCGTTCAGACATTTTTTAACTGCATCGGCAGATACCAGGTTGACGGCTTTGGAGCCGTCTTTTTTTGTATAATAGCTGGCTCCGTCCTCGGTGGTGCTGCCGATGGCGAGAGTGATGGTATCGGTGGTATCCCCTTTCTTATAGGTCCAGGTTATCTCCATTACAGGTTCTGTGAGCCCCCAGGCGGCAAGATCCTCCTCGCTGGCTTTGTAGTTTTCGCAGGACTGGATGGACAGGCCGCTGACTGCCTCAGCCAGGTTGTTGAGGGCGGCAGAGTCATCTAAGGCAGTCAGGCCGTCTGCCTCAGGTGTATCAGAGGAGCCGGAGTACCAGGTGATATTGCCGTCCTCATCCTCGTCTCCTTTGGAAAATTTCTCCGTTTTTCCGTTCTTTGTTACGGTGAGCTGGAAAATATCAGAGCCTGAGATATAGGGAAGGGACTCGGTCTGGAGGAAGTCATAAAGCTCCTTTTGGGCTGTGTCCACCAGATAGGAGCCGATGGTGTAGACCTGGTCCTGGCCCTCCAGGGCGGCATAGTATTCCTTCGTAACGGTTTCGTAGCCGGTACTTTCATCACCGGTGCCTGGCACCTGGCTGCCGATCAGAAGAGAAGCCGTACTGCCGTCCTCCATGGTAATCTCAAATGTGGCGGAAGGCTCATCCAGGCCGTAGGCGGAAAGTTCCTCCGGCGTCTGCAGTTCCCTGTCAGCAGGCAGTTTTCCCAGGGTATCAGAGAGGCTGGTGAGCAGGGACTGGCGCAGAGGGAACTCATGGTCTCCATCATAGTACCAGGTATCCCCTTCTTTTTCAAAGGCAAGGTTTTCAGAAGGGGTCCAGGAAATAGCGGTTATATCAGAAAGGCTGGTCATATAGATCTGGTCCGCATCCCCAAGTTCTGACTCTGCTGCCTGTTTTTCGCTGTAAAGGATCAGCCCGTAGGCCGCGCAGAGCACCACAAGGGCGCCTGCACAGGGAATCATGGGATGCAGTTTCTTTTTTGTCTGTTTCATAGAGCTGCCTCCTTACCGTTTTCTGCGCTTCATCCAGATTACAAAGCCTGCAATCAGGAAGATCAGCGGGATCACAATGATAAACAGGGCGCTCCAGAGGCCGCCGGCTGTTACCATATTGTAGGTAGTCTCAAGGCTCTTTGCCGGAATGGAAAGACTGGTCACTCCAGGCATATGATTGACAGCCGCATTCATAAACAGGGAAAGGTTGGTAATGTTCGGGAACAGAGTCAGCACACTTTCATCGATAAGGGAGGGAGCCGCGATAACGGTAAATACCGTTGTGGGCTCATCTGGGGCTGCACTGTCGGAATCCCCTTCCTCTGCACTTGTTTCTGCCTCTGACGGACTTGCCTCCCCGCCGGAAACTGTGCCTGTGGGTTCGGTAGCTACAGCGGCCAGCACATAGGTTCCCTCTGTCTGCTCCTGAGTTACCGGGTCTACAAACAGGCCGGAGTCAGAGGTAGTAAGGATGGGCGTTACCTCAAGGCCGTCTCTTAAGTCTTCCTGGATGGAAAGGGCCGCCGGGTAGGTCAAAAGAGCGCTTTCTGAGGAATCGATGCCGGTAAACAGGCCGCTTGATAAGTCGTATTCCGGGATCACGCTGAAGGGATTGTTCTGGTAATAATGCTGGGGTGCCTGGTCTGCCGCAAAGCCATTTAAAAGGGACATTCCATATTCGCCGCAGAGCTGGTTCAGGTTTGTCAGCTCCTGCTCCGTAGCTCCTGAAAGAAGCATGAGATGGCCGCCATTTTTCAGGTAATCCAAAAGGACGGTGTACTCGTCAGAGGAAATGTCCTTCTGCGGATTGTTGATGATGAGAAGGCTGCAGTCAGCCGGTACAGCCTCCGCGGTCATCAGATCCAGCTCATCCATGGTAAAGCCGGACTTGGTCAGACTGTCGGTGACAGTGGCGGGAAGGGCTGTTTCCTGGTGTCCGCTGAGGGTGTAGGCGGTGGTCTGGATGTCATTTGCCACATAATTAATGGCGCTGGTGATCTGGCCCTCGCCGTCAAAGGCAGTTTCCTGAATCTGCTGGTACTGATAGTAGGCCATCATATCGATCTCTATGATGTCATTAAATGAAACAGAGGTCTTTTTGCCTGTTTCCGGGCAGGAAATAAGGACGGTATTTACCTCGGCATCCAGGGTGGTCAGCACGTCCGGGTGAAGGACCGGATCCTCCATGGTTACCTTTACCAGATCAGAGTAGTCCTCATACAGAGTTACAAAGGAGGTGATCCGCTCATCCACCTGATCCGGGTCGGCAATGACCTGGATGGTAACCTCCTTGTTCAGATGATCCAGTATGTCCTTCGTGGTGTCTCCCAGCGTAAGGATCTGGCTGGAGCTTAAGTCCCACTTGCGGTATTTGGCGGGAAGCTTCCCGAAGATCAGATTCACCAGGATCACAGCGGCAATGACGATCAGGGTAAATACCGCCGCCATTCCGCCTTTTCTTAATTTTCTGTTCATAATCATCCTCCTGTCAGCTCCATCTGCGTTTCTCTACGGACTGAACCGTAAGGAACAGCAGGATGCCAGCCACACTGATATAATAAAGGATCCCTGAAAGATCCAGCATATGGTTGGAAAGAATGCTGTCAAAAACGTCTGTCAGCACGATCTTGCCCAGGAGCTTTGTCAGGCCCCGCTCAAGAACATTTTTCTGTACCAGATAGGCGGCCGCCAGGGCAGCGATGCCGATGGCTTCGCAGATCAGAGCGGTCTTTGTATGCTCCGTCAGGCGGTAAAGTACAAAGGAAACCAGGCTCCACAGGATCATAAGGCCGATCATGGACTCCAGGGCTCCGGTGGGCAGAAAGGAGATCAGACCAGGCCACAGAAGCAGGAGCAGAAGGACGCCGAAGGTAGCTGCTGCGGAGATCAGCTGGCTCTCTGTAAGGGAGGAGATAAACAGGCCGATGGCAATGTATACGCAGCCTAGCAGGAAAAATGCCAGGATCGAGGCGTAATCCTCAGCCAGATAGGCTGTACCCTGAGCCTTGATGATCAGAGGACAGAAGCAGGCAATCACCATGGGGACGGCAAATACCGTTACCATGGAAAGATATTTTCCCATAACAATGCCCCACACGGAGACCGGTGAGGTTAAAAGCATCTGATCGGTACGGGAGCGGCGCTCATCTGACATACTGCGCATGGTCAGCACCGGAACGGCGATCATCAGTATCATCAGAATGGAATTCAGGGTATAGGAAAAATAGGGATACCCGCTGAGCATATTGTAGACCATAAAATAGATCCCCATGAACATGGTCATAAAGGCAATGAACACATAGCCTGTCATGGAGTCAAAATAGGATTTCAGTTCGCGCTGGTAGATGGCTGTCATGATGTTGGTTCCTCCTTTTCATCCTCAGACTGGGCTTCGGGCTCTGCCTCTGGTTCTATATCCGCCTCTGTCAGCTCAAGGAAAACATCTTCCAGGGAAGCGTGCTCCGCGGCTATGGAAAGAATGGGGACGCGGCGGTCCGCAAAGGCGAAGAACAGCTGCTTTCTCAGCTCCAGCTCGGAAGCTTCCCTTGAAAGCTGCAGATCCAGGCTGTGTACCGTAGGCTCTGACATATCTCCGGAAGGGTCAGAGGTGCAGGAAATACAGGAAACCTCCGAAAGCTCATTTAAAACCTCCTGAATCTCCTGATGAGTGCCCCAGGCCTCCAGCTTCAGATGATCTGTCTGCTGCATCTGCTGTTCCAGTTCCTGGGGGGTGCCGCTGGCCACCAGCTTTCCATGGGCAATGATCAGGATCTGGTCACAGACGGCGCTGACCTCGGAAAGGATGTGGGAGCTTAAAATAACGGTATGCTCCTTTCCAAGGCTGCGGATCATATCCCGGATCTCGATGATCTGCTTGGGATCCAGTCCCACCGTAGGCTCATCCAGGATGATCACCTCCGGCTTTCCAAGAATGGCCTGAGCCATGCCTGCACGCTGCTTATAGCCCTTAGAAAGGTTTTTGATCAGCCGGTCTTTTACCTCTGTCAGCTTTACCAGCTCCATGGCCTCATGTATGGCCTCCTCCCGTCCGGCTTTCGGCAGCTTTTTTAAACGTGCGGAAAAGAGAAGGTACTCATATACCGTCATATCCGTGTAGAGCGGGGGGATCTCCGGCAGGTAGCCGATCCGTTTCTTCGCCTCCTCCGGCTCATCTAAAATGCTGTAGCCGTCTATGGTCACCTCCCCCTCTGTGGCTCCCAGATACCCGGTCATAATATTCATGGTGGTAGATTTTCCGGCGCCGTTGGGGCCAAGGAAGCCGTAGATCTGGCCCTTATCCACCGTAAAGCTCAGATGGTCAACTGCCAGATGGCCGCCGTAATCCTTTACAAGATCTTTTACTTCAATCAAAATACGTTCCTCCTCAGATTTTCATTACAGTCTGTTTTACTTGATAAATGTGATAAATATGTGTTTTAATTTTAATATTTTTGTGTCCAGGGAAAATATAGCCGGGAAGTGCTTGCCTGTCCCATCGGTAATTGCTATAATAGGAACGATTAGATTTTACAGTAGCAAATGTTAAAGACGTAAGGTTTTACGTCAGAATGGAGGGAATTTAATGAGACCGATTGATACCATGTCAGTCAACGCAATCCGTGTTCTGGCAGCAGATGCTGTGCAGAAAGCAAAATCCGGCCATCCGGGACTTCCTTTAGGTGCTGCTCCTACAGCCTATGAGCTTTGGGCCAACCATATGAACCACAATCCGAAGGATCCTCAGTGGAAGAACAGAGACCGCTTTGTCCTTTCAGGAGGCCACGGTTCCACCCTGTTATACTCCCTGCTCCACCTGTTCGGCTACGGCCTGACAAAGGAGGACATGATGAATTTCCGCCAGATGGATTCCCTGACTCCGGGACATCCTGAGTATGGCCACACCGTAGGCGTGGAGGCTACCACAGGTCCTCTGGGCGCCGGCATGGGCATGGCGGTAGGTATGGCCATGGGCGAGGCTCATCTGGCCGCTGTGTTTAATAAAGAAGGCTATCCGGTGGTAGACCATTATACCTATGTGCTGGGCGGCGATGGCTGTATGATGGAGGGCATTTCCTCTGAGGCATTTTCCCTTGCAGGGACCCTGGGACTTGGAAAGCTGATCGTATTTTACGATTCAAACAAGATTTCCATCGAGGGGGATACCGATATTGCGTTTACAGAAAATGTACAGAAAAGGATGGAGGCCTTCGGCTTCCAGCTGATTACCGTTGAGGATGGCAATGACCTGGATGCCATCGGAAAGGCCATCGAGGAGGCAAAGGCAGATACCGCACGTCCTTCCTTTATTACCGTTAAGACTCAGATTGGCTACGGCTGCCCCGCAAAGCAGGGCAAGGCAAGCGCCCACGGTGAGCCTCTTGGTGAGGAAAATGTAGCCGCCATGAAGGAAAATCTGGGCTGGCCTTCACAGGAACCATTCTTTGTGCCAGATGACGTATACGCAAATTATGAAGAACTGGCAGCAAAGGGAGCCAGGGCTCAGGACGCCTGGGAGGTATTATTTGCAGAATACTGTGAGAAGTATCCTGAGATGAAGGAGCTTTGGGACAAGTATTATGATGCTGACCTGGCAAAAGAGGCTTACGACAGTGAGGATTACTGGGCCTATGATGAGAAGCCGGACGCTACCAGAAGCTTATCCGGAAAGCAGCTGCAGAAGCTGAAAAAGCTGATGCCGAACCTGATCGGCGGTGCGGCTGACCTGGCTCCTTCCACCAAGACCTATATGGCTGATATGGGAGATTTCTCAAAGGAGAATTACGCAGGACGCAACCTTCACTTTGGTGTCCGGGAACTGGCTATGGCAGCCATCGGCAACGGCCTGATGCTCCACGGCGGCCTCCGCGCCTTCGTATCCACCTTCTTTGTATTTAGTGATTATACAAAGCCTATGGCAAGATTGTCCGCTCTTATGAACCTGCCTCTGACCTTCGTGTTTACCCACGACAGCATCGGCGTAGGCGAGGACGGACCTACCCACGAGCCCATCGAACAGCTGGCTATGCTTCGCTCCATGCCAAACTTCCATGTATTCCGTCCGGCAGACGCTACAGAGACAGCTGCCGCATGGTACAGTGCAGTGACCTCTAAAAAGACCCCTACCGCTCTGGTGCTTACCCGGCAGAACCTGCCTCAGCTGGCAGGCTCCAGCAAGGAGGCTTTAAAGGGCGCTTACATCCTGGAGGATTCTGCAAAGGAAACTCCGGACGCTATCATCATTGCAACCGGTTCTGAGGTTGAGCTGGCAGTAGGCGCAAGAGCAGAGCTCTTAAAAGAGGGAATTGACGTGCGGGTAGTAAGTATGCCGTGTATGGATCTCTTTGAGGAGCAGAGCGAAGAGTACAAGGAAAGCGTGCTTCCAAAGGCAGTAAGAAAGAGAGTAGCTGTAGAAGCCCTGGGCGATTTCGGCTGGGGCAGATATGTAGGCCTGGACGGCGTGGCTGTTACTATGAAGGGCTTTGGCGCCAGCGCACCGGCTGGACAGCTCTTTAAGAAATTTGGATTTACAGTTGAGAATGTAATTGCGGCTGTAAAGAGCCTGTAAAAATGGATCCGGGTGGGATGGCTGGGAATGGCTGCCCATCCGGGTTTTTATTTCACAGAAAAGAGAAATGAAATGGAAATTACAGATTTTAACAGACCGGAACTGAATATTTATGCAAAACTCTCAGAAGTCCAGCTGCTCCATTATTATGAACCGGCAGAAGGGATCTTTATAGCGGAAAGCCCTAAGGTGATCGGGCGGGCCCTGGATGCGGGCTATGAGCCTATTTCCCTTCTGATGGAGACAAAGCATGTGGAGGGGGAAGGGGCCGGGGTGATCGCCCGCTGCGGCGGGGTGCCGGTGTATACGGCCTCCTTTGAGGTGCTGTCCCGCCTTACCGGCTTTCCTCTGACAAGAGGGGTGCTATGCGCCATGCGGCGGCGTTCTCTGACCTCTGCTGCCAGCCTGTGCGCCGGGGCCAGACGGGTGGCTGTCCTTGACAGGGTGATGAACCCCACCAATGTGGGAGCCATTTTCCGCTCTGCAGCGGCTCTTCAGATGGATGGGGTGCTTCTCACTCCCGGCTGCAGCGATCCCTTGTACCGGCGGGCGGCCAGAGTCAGCATGGGAACGGTATTTCAGGTGCCATGGACATTTTTTGATGAAGATGAGGACTGGCTTGCGACACTTAGAGGGCTGGGCTTTAAGACGGCAGCCATGGCTCTCAGCGAAGACTCGGTTTCCATGGATGATCCGGGACTGGCAGGGGAGGAAAAACTGGCTGTTATACTTGGAACCGAAGGAGACGGACTGGCTTCTGAGACCATTGCAGGCTGTGACTATACAGTGAAGATCCCTATGAGGGATGGGGTGGATTCGCTGAACGTGGCGGCAGCCAGCGCGGTGGCTTTCTGGGAATTGGGAAAGAGAGGAAGAAAATAGAGTGGCAGCGGGAATGAATGTTCAAACCTATTCTAGAGCATAAAAATGTGATAAACTGTTTAAAAATAAGTTTCTTAAAGGAGTATACCATATGCCAGTTTTTGATTTTAAAGAAACACCAGAAGCCTCAAAGGAGCCGGTCTGCACGTATACCGCTTTCCGGTCCGATGAGCCGGAGGCTTCCCCTGAGAAGCCCCTTCTTGTGCTGGACAACCGGGACCGCAGGTGGGCTCATCATTCCTGCGGCATCTTTACCAATCAGGCCAGGCGGACAGCCTTTGAATTTAAGGAGGAGGGCGGCAGTGTAAGTGCAGACATTCTGAGGGTGGACGCCCGTTTTGTAAGTCTTCTTAAATGGCTGGGAGAGAACCATATCCATGTACAGCTGTCCGGTGAGAACCGGGAAGAGGGCTATGCGGTTTACAAGATCCGGGAGACTGCCTTTGGCGGGGGGAACAAGCTTTCCGCTGAGGATGGCTTTCTTCAGTTTATGATCCGGCGCCTCTTAGCCAGCAGCGCCCCTTCTTTGGATGAGGAGGACGAGGAGCAGGCAGAAGCCGGGGACAGCATGAAGCTGACCAGTCTTCAGAGCATCAGCGATTTTATGACCTGCGCCGGACGGACCCTGCCGGATAATATCCGTCTCTGGGCCAGGCGGAACCTGGCTGTGGCCCGTTCCAATGAGGTGACGCCGGAGGAGCGCCGCCACGCCCAGAGGGCCCTGTCCCTGATGATGAATATCCAGTGGAAGGATCATTATTTTGAAGCCATAGATACGGCTGAGGCCAGGCGGATCCTGGATGAGGAGCTTTACGGTATGGAGCGGGTAAAGCAGAGAATCATGGAGACCATTATCCAGATCAACCGCACCCACACCCTTCCGGCTTATGGCCTTCTTCTGGTAGGACCAGCAGGAACCGGCAAGTCCCAGATTGCCTATGCCGTTGCCAGGATATTAAAGCTTCCCTGGACCACTCTGGATATGAGCTCTATCAGCGATCCGGAGCAGCTGACAGGAAGCTCCCGTATTTACACCAACGCAAAGCCGGGTATTATTATGGAGGCATTTTCCGTAGCCGGGGAGTCTAACCTGGTATTTATCATCAATGAGCTGGATAAGGCGTCAGCGGGAAAGGGAAATGGAAATCCGGCGGATGTGCTTTTAACCCTTCTTGATAACCTGGGCTTTACAGATAACTATATGGAATGTATGGTGCCTACCGTAGGCGTATATCCCATTGCCACTGCCAATGATAAATCACTGATCAGCGCGCCTTTGATGTCACGGTTCGCGGTAATCGATATTCCGGATTACACCCCGGAGGAAAAGAAGATCATTTTCTCCCGATTTGCTATGAAAAAGGTGCTCAGGCGCATGAACATGGCCGAGCATGAGTGCATCATCACAGATGAGGCACTGGACGCGGTGATCGAAAAATACGCCGATACCACCGGAATTCGTGACTTGGAGCAGGCGGCGGAGCATCTGGCTGCCAATGCCCTTTATCAGATCGAGGCAGATCAGGTAAAGCAGGTAGTGTTTGACGGAGAAATGGTGCGGAGGGTGCTGGGGTGAATGCCTTGAGGAGAAGATGAACAGGCAGAAAGGCGGATGATTTTATTTAGCGGGGGGCCCTTTGAATTTTAGAGAGAATAAGAAAGGACTGTGAAATCTGGAGTGTTTCAGCTCTTTTTTCACAGTTCTCTTTTTTGTGTACTCCGTATTTAAAATTTTAGTTGCACATGACTAACTCATGTGCTATAATTTTGACTTGCTGGTTAGCTCTTGCTAACTAAGCATTCAACAGAAAGGAGTGAAACCTATCAAATCGATTCGTTCCACTATTATTTTAGCCCTCCTGCTGCTGGTACTGTCGGCGGCCTCCCTGTTTGTGGGGGTGATCGATATGACGCCGGGGGAGCTGCTTGCGGGGGATATAAGGCTGTGGGAAATTTTTCTGGTTTCCCGGCTCCCGCGTCTTATGGCAATTTTGTGTACTGGAGTGGGGATGAGCGTTGCGGGTCTTATGATGCAGCAGCTCTGCAGTAATAAATTTGTTTCACCTACCACAGGTGCTACCATTTCCTCGGCCCAGCTTGGCATCCTGCTGGCTCTGCTGTTTATGCCGGAGTCGACTCTCTGGGGGCGGGCTTTGTTTTCCTTTGGAGCGGCCATTTTGGGCACCTGGATCTTTGTCTGGTTTATCCAGCGTATCCAGTTTAAGGATGCAGTCATGGTGCCGCTGGTGGGCATTATGTTTGGAAATGTGATTGGCGGGGTGACCAGTTATCTGGCCTATCAGTATGAGATGACCCAGGCTCTGTCCTCCTGGCTGGTAGGACATTTTTCACTGATTATGAAAGGACGGTATGAGATCGTGTGGCTGACAGTGCCTCTTGTGCTCCTTGCCTTCCTGTTTGCCAATCATTTCAATATCGTAGGTCTTGGCAGGGATTTTTCTAAAAATCTGGGAATTCCTTATAACCTGGTTCTGTTTATGGGACTGACGATTGCTGCCATGATCACTGCCAGCGTGGTGGTGGTAGTGGGATCCATTTCCTATATCGGTCTGATCGTCCCAAATGTGGTGGCTATGTATAAGGGGGACAGGATCCGGGGAACCCTGGCGGATACGGCTCTGTTTGGAGCAGTTTTTGTCCTGGTATGCGATATGATTGGGCGGGTGGTCATATTTCCTTATGAATTGCCCATTGAACTGATCGTAGGGGTTCTGGGAAGTCTGATCTTTATTGCTCTTTTATTTTACCGGTTAAAGCATGGGCGTAAGGCTGTACGGCTTTGGGGTTCTTCTTCCAGCTGCGGGACCCGGATTCCAGCAGGAGAAGGAGGTGACGGCAGGTGAAGGACGGAATTTTTTGGGACAACCGTAAAAGGCTGCTTTTCATGGCCGGGATGGCGGCTGTGTGTGCGGCGGGCTATATGCTCATAGGGGTAAATATAGATAATCCCAGGCTGTTTTCCTATGCCATGCGGATCCGGACGCCAAAGCTCATGGTGATGCTGATCACGGCTCTGACCATAGGAGGGGCCTCCATCGTGTTTCAGTCCATTATTCAGAACACCATCGTCACTCCCTGTCTTTTGGGAATGAATTCTCTTTATACGCTGATCCATACGGCGGTGGTATTTTTTCTGGGATCAGCCAGCGCGGTTGTGGTGAATGCCAGGCTTTCCTTTGCGGTGGATGTGACCCTTATGGGAATTCTGGCTACGGTGATCTACAGCTGGATCTTTAAGAAAACCCGGCACAATGTGCTGTATGTTCTGCTGGTGGGTACGGTGCTGACCTCCTTTTTCGGAAGTCTCCAGACGACGCTGGCCCGCATTATGGATCCCAATGAATATGACAGCCTTCTGGCGTCCCTGACAGCCAGCTTCAGCAATATCAATTCAGAGATCATTGTGTTTTCTGTGATCCTGCTGTCGGTTGTTATCTTTGCTCTGCGAAAAGACCTGGCCCTTCTGGATGTGCTGACCCTGGGAAAGGATCAGGCCATCAATCTGGGAGTTGATTATGACCGCTGCGTCCGTCGGCTTTTGCTGGGAGTGGCCCTGTGTATCGCCATTGCTACAGCTATGGTAGGACCTATTTCCTTTTTAGGGCTGATCATTGCCAATCTATCCCGCCAGCTGCTTAAAACCTACCGCCACAGCCTGTTGATCCTGGGCTCAGCCCTGTTTGGTATGGTGGTTCTTATCGGCGGCCAGCTGATGGTGGAGCGGGTTTTCTCCTATGGGGTTCCCGTCAGTGTGTTTATCACCACAGGCGGCGGCATTTATTTTCTTTATCTTCTGCTGACAAGAAAGAGGGTGTGATCATGAAGATTAAAAATCTGACAAAACAATATGACGGCAAAACCGTAGTGGACGCTGTGAGCTTTCACATTCCAAAGGGAAAGGTCATTTCTCTGATCGGGCCAAATGGAGCGGGAAAATCTACGGTCATGGGGATGATTTCCCGGCTGGTGGCTCATGACAGCGGCCTGGTGGAGCTTGAGGGGAAGGATATAGGAAAATGGAAAAGCAGGGAGCTTTCCAGGCATCTGGCGATCCTGACTCAGTCCAACCATATCCAGATGAAACTGACGGTCCGGGAGCTGGTTGCTTTTGGACGGTTCCCTTATTCCGGCAGCCGCATAACGGCTGAAGATACCGGGATCATAGACCGCGCCATCCAATATATGGAATTAGAAGAAATTCAGGACCGGTTTATAGACGAGCTTTCCGGAGGCCAGCGCCAGCGGGCCCTGATCGCCATGGTGATCGCGCAGGATACGGAATATGTGCTGCTAGATGAGCCGACCAATAACCTGGACATCTATCACGCTTCAAATATGATGAAAATCGTCCGAAGGCTTTGCGATGAGCTGGGGAAAACCGTGATCCTGGTGCTCCATGAGATCAATTACGCGGCATTTTATTCTGATTATATCTGTGCCTTTAAGGACGGGAAAATCGCCAGATTCGGTACGGTAGAAGAGGTGATCACGAAAGAAAACCTGTCTGAAATCTATCAGGTGGATTTTGAAATCTTAAATATCGGGGGCAGGCCATTGTCCATTTATTATTAAATAGACCTTATTGTTTCGGTACTTTTCAAGAAAAAGGAGTGTATATGACCATGAGAAAATTGATTGCTTTTGTATTTGCGGCAGCAGTGGCGGGAAGTCTGGCGGCCTGCAGTGTTAAAAATCCGGTGTCTGTTTCCGAGGCTTCTGAAAATCAGGAGGCCCCTGCTTTCGTCACAGTGACATCCCTGAATGGGGCCGGTGAGAAGGTGCAGCTGGAAGTGCCCTATGATCCTCAGCGCATCGCTGTGCTGGATATGGCCGCACTGGATATTCTGGATGCTCTGGGAGTGGGAGACCGTGTGGTGGGCTCTGCTTCCACAACCCTTGATTATCTCCAGGGCTATATGAAGGAGGAGATCGTAAATCTTGGTACCATCAAGGAGGCAGATCTGGAAGCGGTCATGGGCTGCGAGCCGGATGTGATCTTTATCGGCGGCCGTCTGGCGTCCTCCTATGATGCCCTCAGTGAGATTGCTCCTGTGGTTTATCTGTCCACGGATCAGGAACTGGGAGTAGTTGAAAGCGTGCATAAAAATGCAGGTACCATTGCCTCCATGTTCGGTCTGGAGGATAAGGCAGAGGAGCAGATGGCCGGTTTCGATTCCCGGATCCGCGCACTGAAGGAGTTTGCTTCCGGAAAAACAGCCATCATCGGTATGTGCACCAGTGGCAGCTTCAATGTGCTGGGAAATGACGGCCGCTGCTCCCTGATTGGCCGGGAGATCGGCTTTGAAAATATCGGTACAGATGCTGATATAAGCACCTCCACCCATGGCAATGAGGCTTCCTTTGAGTTCATTGTAGAAAAAGATCCGGAATACATATTCGTTATGGACCGTGACGCAGCCATTGGAACAGACGGCGCAAAGCTGGCGCCGGAGATCATGGAAAACCAGCTGGTAATGGGAACCGATGCGTATAAAAACGGGAACCTTATTTATCTGGCTCATCCGGCTGTGTGGTATACGGCAGAAGGGGGGATCACGGCGCTGGATGTGATGATTTCGGATTTGGAGGAAGGGGTAATTAGGTAATCTAACATATTTCAGGAATCTGATGTGGGTAGCAGAAAAGGGATCGAGGAAACGATAATGTGAGATCAGTGCCTGTTTATAAAGCAGGAGAATTCATATAAGGAAGCTGCGGCGCCAGACAGTAAATAAGCTGTTCGGTGCCGCAGTTTTTTACTATTTCTAAGATAAAATGCTTTTTACACTTCCTCTCCTCATAAGGCTGGTTCGTATTTCTGTGGTCAGAATTTCTCGGCTGCTGCCCTCCAGTTTTTCCATCAGCCGTTTTACTGCTAATACCCCCATTTGGTGCTTTGGGACATGCATCGTGGTAAGAGGCGGTTCCATCAACTCACACATAGGGATGTCATCGATTCCAACGACAGATATGTCGTCAGGAACACGAATTCCCTGTTCCCTGAAGGCGCGTATACAGGACAGGGCGATGATGTCATTGTCTGCAAAAAACGCAGTAGGAAGTTCTGGATGGGTGGAAAGGATTTCTTTCATATCATTGTAAGCTCCATCTATGGTAGGGGTCAGCTTGTATTCGTGCTGAGGGAGGATTTCCAGCTTGTTTCTTTTTAATTCACGGTGGTATCCCTCCTTGCGTTCCGAAAAGTTATTGATATGGATAGCAGAATGCAGGTAGCCGATCTGAGAGTGTCCGCTGCTGATCAGATACCTTACTGCACAGCCTGCAGCCTGTCGGTTATTGATAACAACGCAGTCTAAGGCAATGTCGTAGAAATTGTTGTCTAAAAGAACAACAGGACAGCCTAAGGAGGTAAAAACTGCTGCGTCAGAGACATTCATTTCAGTGGCCAGAAGAAGGATTCCCCGGCATTCCTTGGTATGGACCAGAGGAAGGGATAAGGATGCGTCACAGCCCTCGTTGAAATAAGCAATCTGCAAATTAAAACCGCAGCTTTTTGCAGAATGTTCAATTCCTTCGATTAACTGTGAGAAGAATGGAGTATCACCTACTACTTTTCCGTGTTTTTTAAAAATGACAAAGTAAATAAAATCGTTGGCTAGAGGCCTTCCGGTATAGACAGAGGGGGTGGAGCTGAGCTCGTTCATTTTGTCAAAAACGAGTTTTCTAGTGGCTTCGCTGATTCCGGGGCGGTTGTTAAGCACCATAGACACGGTAGAAGGAGAGATCCCTAAGATCTGTGCCAGGTCTTTTGCTTTGATTATCTTGTTCATGGATTATCCTGCCTTATAAAAATTGCCGTAAACGTGTATTTTTATTATAGAGGACACCGGGGGATTAGTCAATGTGTTTGTTGAATTTGATTTAATAAAATTTAGTAAAGTTAATTTAAACAATAAATGGCAATACTTACAAAATAAATATATACAAATTATACACTATACCCATTGGAAAATGACTTTAAATCATATACACTATGAATATCTTCTACAAAGCGAAGATAAATTCGGAAATTTATTAAATATTTAATAAATATGAAAGGAGAAGGGAATATGAAAAAAAGAAGGAATATGTTGCTGACTTGCGCGGGGGCAGTGGTTTTAGCAGCAGGGCTGATCAGCGGATGTGGAAAAACGGCTTCAGAAGAAAACAAAGGGGTAAGTGAAAACGCGTCTGTATCCAGTGAGGCTCAGATATCAGGCGAAGGTGGATCTGTGACTGTTTCTTTCTGGTCCATGGCACAGAGAAAGGAATTTGAAGATAAGATCATTGCGGCATTTATGGAAGAGAATCCCAATATTACGATTACGCCTACCTATTATTCTACAGATGATATTAAGACGAATCTGAAAGTAGCTGCATCCTCCGACACTCTGCCTGATATGTGGTACAACTGGGGAGGAAGTTTGGCGTCCTATTATCCGGCGAATGGTCTTACTTATGATTTTACAGATTATGCCGAGGAACATGACTGGAAAGATAAATATCTGTCATCTGCGCTGGAACTCTGCACTTTGGAAGGGCAGCTGAGTGGTATTCCACAAAGCATTGCCATGATGAATATCTGGTATCGTACTGATATTTTTGAGAAATATGGTCTGGAGATTCCGCAAACCTTTGAAGAACTGGAGACGGTATGTGGAACCTTAAAAGAAAATGGAGTGATTCCCTTTGCAACTGGCGGACAGTTTGGCTGGCATGTGATGCGTTATATTCAGGATCTGATGGAGTATTATGGAGGAAAAGAAGAACATGATGGTATCAATAACATGACTGTAGATTGGAGCAGCTCAGAGGCTGTTGCAAAGGCCTTTGCAAAATTTAAGGAATGGGAGCAGAAAGGGTGGTTTAATGAAGGATTCCTGACGGAGGATCCCAATGACTGCCGTATGTATTTATACAACGGAACTTGTGCGATGATCATTGACAGTCCTACAATGGCATCTCAGATTGTAAATGCAGGACAGGATACCAGTCTGTACAGTTTTTTTGCTTTTCCTACTGAGTCGAATGAAGATGGGACTGGCCGCATGGCAGCCTATGTAAAGATGACCCAGGTAAATAAAAATGTAACGGATGAGCAATTGGATGCGATTCTTAAATTTTGGGATTTTTATTATGACTCAGAGAAAAATCCGGAATTTTCAAATATTGAGCAGCCTATTGCATTGAAGGGGGCAGAACTTCCGGAATCACTGGCAATTGCTGATGGTGTAATGGAATTGATGGATGCCTGCGGAATCTACACTCAGATGGATCAGGCGCTTCCGGCTCAAGTTGCAGATCAGATGTTTGCGGCTCAGGATGGAGTAGTAATTGGTGATATACTGCCAGAAGATGCAGGTACAGCAGTTCAGGCTGCTATCGATACTTATAAGGCAGAAAATCAGTAGGAGGAGTTCTTTGAACAGCAGAAAATCAACTATAAAGGCTTATCTGTTTTTAGTGCCAGCATTTATTATCTTCAGCTCTGTTGTGATCATACCTACACTGTATTCCTTTTATCTCAGCTTTTTTTCGTGGAATGGGATTGGAGAGAAGAGCTTTGTAGCGTTGAAAAATTACTATAATCTTTTTACGGCTGATGCCGTATTTCTTACGGCTCTAAAAAATAATTTTATCTGGATCCTGCTTACTGTATTTTTTACCATCGGGATCTCTCTTATGCTGGCGGTTATATTAAACCGATCTTTCAAGGGGAGAGTGATATACAGAGCTGTTTTTTATGTACCCTATATGCTTTCCTGGGTGGTGGTAGGTGTAATTTGGAAATGGATGTATAACCCTAATATGGGATTTATTAATGAGGTGTTGGAAATTCTGGGATTATCAGATTTTAAATCCGCCTGGCTTTCCAATCCTAAGATTTCTCTGTACTGTGTCTACTTTGCTGCCATGTGGCAGGGGGTTGGACAGCCGATGATCCTGTTTCTTTCGGGGCTGCAGACCATTCCGTCAGATATTTTGGAGGCGGCGGCTATTGATGGTGCTGGAAAGGCGCGCACATTTTTCTGTATCACCCTTCCTATGCTGAAGGAAACCTTTGTAGTGGTATTTGCCACACTGATCATTGCGGCTATGAAGGTATACGATATTATTAAAGTCATGACAGGAGGCGGTCCGGCTAATTCGACGGAAACACTGGCTACTTATATGTATTCCCAGACCTTTATGTATAGTAATTTTGGAAAGGGAAGTGCAGTGGCAAGTATCATGTTCCTGATGATGATCTTAATTATTGTTCCTTATGTTATTTATACGGCAAAAGAAGATTGAGGAGGATAGGATGAGTAAAAAGACAAGGCGTATTCTATTTTATGTGCTTTTGACACTTCTGGCTCTCATCTGGCTGGCTCCGGTGGTTACTGTATTTCTTACAGCGTTAAAATCACAAAGCGATTTTTATTCGGGAGAAAGCCTGTTTTCCTTGCCGGAGCAGTTAAAATGGAGTAATTTTTCAGATGCCTGGGTAAAGGGACGTCTGGGGACCTATATGAAAAATGGTATCTTGATCTGCATTCTGAAGGTGCCTTTGGGAATTTTGGTGGAATCAATGGCGGCTTTTGCTATTACCAGACTTAATATAAAGCATAAAACAGCTATTTTTATTTTCTTTCTGTTGGGAATGATGCTTCCTCATCAGATGGCTCTGATCCCGCTGAATCGTATCTTTTCTCAGTATGGACTGATCAATCATTATGGAGGCCTGTTTTATGTATATGTAGGCTTCGGTATCGGGTACGGGATTCTTGTGCTAAGGGGATTTATGCGCTCAATTCCCAGAGACCTGGATGAAGCGGCCTACATTGATGGTTGTGGTGTGTTGAGGTTGTATGCCAGCATTATCCTGCCTATTGCAAAGCCGGCTATTGCTACGGTATTTATTATTGACTTTTTAAATACCTGGAATGAGTTCCTGCTTCAGAGTATTCTGATAACCAATGACGCGCTGCGGACGGTGCCGAATGGACTACTGAGCTTTATTGGCGAATATGGGACAGATTATGGATTGCTGAATGCGGGGGTGTTGATTTCCATTATACCGGTATTGATTGTATATCTGTCCTTTCAGAAGTATTTTGTAGAAGGTATGTCAGGAGCAGTTAAGCAGTAGTTATGAAATAGAATTAGAGGAGGTTTGTCATGATTTACGATCATTATCAATTTAAGATTCCAGAGGGGAAAAGAGTCCGGCTCATTGTAAATACAGATGCAAAAAATGAGGCAGATGATCAGTTTGCTATTGTTCATGCTCTTTTAAGTACCAGGTTTGATAATCGGGGAGTGATAGCGGCTCATTTTGGCAGAGAAAAGAGCAGCCATAGTATGGAAGACAGTTATAAAGAGGTGATAAAACTTCTGGACCTCATGGATTTTCCGCAGGAGCTGGCATATAGAGGAGCAGTAGAGGCTATGACAGATGAAAAAATGCCTGTAGAATCCGAGGGAGCCAGATTGATTGTTGAAGAGGCGATGAAGGATGCGGAGACTCCGCTTTATGTGATTTTTTTAGGCCCCCTGACTGATATGGCATCAGCTTATCTGATGGAGCCAAGGATTGCGGGACGTCTTACTTGCATATGGATTGGCGGAGCGAAATATCCGGACGGAGGATATGAATACAATCTGAATAATGATATAAAATCGGCCAGAGTGGTAATGAATTCAGAAATTCCTTTATGGCAGATTCCAAGAGATGTGTATAGCCAGGTGATCGTGTCGCTGGCAGAGCTTGAATATAGAGTACGTCCATGCGGTGAGCTTGGCAGATATTTATTTGAGCAGTTAGAGGAGCATGGACATACCTCTTTTGCCAGGGCTACTACCCGTACAGGAGAATACTGGTGTCTGGGAGATTCTCCGGCAGTGGGAGTTCTGCTCTTTGCTCATATGTACAGTTATGACTGGATCCAGGCTCCTTTGATTACAGATAATATGGCATATGTAAAAAATGGTCAGAATCGCCCTATTCGAGTATACCATGATGTAAATGATCGGTTTATTCTGGAGGATTTTTACGCAAAATTAGCTTTATTTACAAAAAGAGTTCCATCAGACAGCTTTTAAAGGGTAGGAAAGCTGTGAATAACAGTAAAATTATCTTATTCAGAATGGAATCAGATTACAGAGGCAGATGGCTTGTGCACAATGCAAAGGTCATATGCCTCTGCTGTTCTCCATTTTCTTCACCCAATTCCCCACGACAAACGCATGAATGAATAAATTATGCACACCCCATTCGGATTTTTGATATAATCAAAGAAAAAAGGATGGGGACTTTCTATGAAAGCAATTTTAGATTATGCAAGTACAGTAATGGATATGAGAAGCAAAACGAAGCATGATGATTGGCAGAAACTGTCCGGGAACCAGCAAGCCCTTGCTCAGCATTCAGGGATGGGATAATAACAGGACCTGGTAAGCATTTGCAGCCTTCCAGGCCCTGTTTTTTCTGAATGAAAAGGAAATTCTTACATTGACAAAACCGCTTTTTCAGCCCATTGTGAATCTTTCAAAATTGCCCGTCCGACTCCAATGAGATCCGCTTTTTCAGCTTCAAGCAATTGTTCTGCTGTCTTTGCTTCTACAATTCCGCCTGTCAATACAACCGGGATATGAACCGCTTTTTTAACAGCCTGGGTCATTTCGCTGAAATATCCCTGTTCTGCTGCGCCCGGACGTACATAACCACAAAAACCGCCGGAAATGTCTAACAGGTCGATTCCTGCCTGCTCAAGTCGTTTTGAAGCTGAAACACAATCCTGAATGGTGGAACCTCCCTCCATATAATCACAACCACCTAACCTGACTGCAATAGGATAATCATTTCCAAGGGATTCTCTGATTGCGTGTATGATTTCCAGATGCAGCCTTAACCTTCCGTCAAGTGTTTCTGCGCCGTAATGGCCGGTACGCTGATTCGTTAATGGAGAATAAAACTGATTTAACAAATATCCATGGGCTGAGTGGATTTCAACCCCATCAAAGCCTGCTTTTTTAGCCCGGACAGCGGCAGCAGCAAAATCATCTATGACTTTTTGAATGTCTGTCAGTGACATTTCCCGCGGAACATAACCGGTTCTGGGCATGGCGGCTGCGCTTGCACCTAAAACGGGTTTTCCCGTGATCTCACTTTTGGCAGCTCCTCCGGCATGGCTGAGCTGAGCCATAACATTTGAGCCATTTTTGTGTATGGTTTCCACAAGCTGTTTTAAACCGCTTATATCCTCGCTGCCAGCGATTGAAATCTGTCCTTTACCGGCTTTTCCTTCCGCGCTGACATAGCTGTGCTCAGTAATAATCAGGCCAATATAGCCTCCTCTGGACTTCTCCTCATAATAGTCACGAATCTGTGATGTGACCTTACCGTCATCGGCCGCTTTTCCAATTGCCATGGGAGGCATAACGATCCGGTTTTTTATTTCTAAATTCCCTATTTTGATCGGATGATTCAAAAGGTTCATGTTCGATTCCTCCTGTTCTTCTGGACTTTTATAAATATAGCATGGTATACTCAATTGTGAAAGAACACACTTTTTTGATAGATACTATCTAAAAGGAGAGTGATACGATGGAAAACAATCCGATTCCCTGTGAAGAAATTGATGTACGGCCTTTTGCTTACGCCATTTCTCTGGTAGACGGGAAATGGAAGATGCACCGCCTATCAGAAAAGGGAGAAAGCATCATGCCCATCCTGCGTGCATTCTGCCAATGGGGACATGAACATATGCCTGAGGGTTGGAAATAGAAAAGCCGGCGCCAAAGACTTTCCCAGCCTTCTGCGCCGACCTTTTTCTTTTCTCAATATTTTTCTAAATCTTCTTACTGCTCTTTCTTCTCTGCCTTCACCTCAGCCATCTTCATTGGCCTCTCAATCTCTCACAAATTGGAATGCACAGCTAATAAAAAGCAATTTTCAAATACGTTCTAGCGGATTTCTTGTTCTAATGTTTCAAAAAGGGGGTGTGTAAAAAAATCACTTAAACTAATTTCAAAACCATCGCATATTTTTTTTACAGTAGATAAAGTAATGTTTTTTCTTCTGTCATCAAAAATAGAATAAATCGTGGAAGGTGTCACTCCGCATATATTTGCTAATTCATTATAAGCAATCCCTCGTTCTTTGCAGAGCAATTCAATTCTTTTGGCAACAGCTTGTTTTACATTCATATATTGTAACTCCTATCTCTATATTTTGAGAAAAGGATACATTTTTATACGCAATAGCGTGTACGCACTTGCGTATATTAATGAGGTATGTTATGATTATTTGAGAGAATATTCTAACTATTTTCTAAATTACAGTGGGAAAGATGTTGAAAAGTT
This sequence comes from uncultured Clostridium sp., assembly GCA_900549235.1. Lineage (GTDB taxonomy): Bacteria > Bacillota > Clostridia > Lachnospirales > Lachnospiraceae > Enterocloster. The sequence continues at coordinate 31,657 of URNT01000015.1, forward strand.
ATGGAGGAAAAAAGGGATGAGATTAAAAAATATAACATGTGTATTGGCTATAACACTTGCTGTATCAGGGTGTTCTGAAATATGTAAAATTAACAATTGTGAGAATGCCATATATCAGGATGGACTTTGCGAAGAACATTACAATGCTATTTATAATGATAAAATCAACGCAGATGAGGAGGAATTTTCTTCCAAAAGCAGTATGGAAAGTGTCGAATCGCAAACAACGGATGTAATCCTTACAGTACCCTTTACAGAAGGCAGAAAAAACGAAATTTCTGAAGGGATCTCACCGGAAGAATACATACTTCCAGAAAGTAATACGAGATTCTATACATCTGATGAATTGAGCGTTCTGACATTGGAACAGCTGCGCATTGCTCGTAATGAAATCTACGCAAGGCACGGACGTATGTTTTCTTCTGATGATATGAAAAGTTATTTTTCCAACAAATCCTGGTACACTCCTGCGTATTCCATTTCAGAATTTGATGCGCAAGGAGACAGCCTGCTAAATGAATTTGAAATATCCAATCGAAATGTAATTACAGAACTTGAAAATAAAATGAATCCAGAACATTCTACGGCTGTTACAGGGGCAACAGTAACAATTCCCTATGCTGGAATTGATACATTCGGAATAATGGAAACTCCTGATCAGTCGGTTGTACTGGTGGATATGGGAAATTATTATAAACTGCAGAACTGGGTAATCTATGATTACGTAGAAGGTGATGATGAGTCAGCCTGGAGTTACCAGGGGGATATTTATATATCAAAGGACGCTGAGTTTGATTTTTATGCATACAAAAATGATTTTTATGATAACTATAGCGATCCATATAGCGGTGACACAATATTGTTTGAAAATATTTCCTTTCCCGAGTATCTGGCGTATATGGAAAGAGTGAGAACAACTTCGGGCTATGATTATCCCACTATGTTTGAACTTGACAGCAGAGGCTTTATCATCAACGGTTACAGCCATATTGCCGGCTAATATCAATGCGCATTAGTGAATAGGGGTTACTTAGAAATTTAATATGAAGGAGAATGAAACATGAAGAAATTGGCTTTTATAGCTGCGATAATAGGATTGACCATTACTGCATCATTTACTGCCTTTGGGGGAGAATGGATAAATGACAGTAAGGGGTGGTGGTATCAGCAAGAGGACAGAAGGTATCCAGCCAATACCTGGCAGGAAATTGACCACAATTGGTACTATTTCGATCAGAATGGTTATATGAAAACGGGCTGGATGCAATGTGATGGCAATTGGTATTATTGTAATCTCAATGGAAAACTTGCAGTGAACCAGTGGATTTCTTTAAATGGAGTCTGGTACTACCTTCGTGATAACGGCATGATGGTTTCTGACAGTTGGTATAATGTGGATGGCCAATCTTATTATTTTGGCGCAGATGGGGCTATGCAGGAGAATGCTGCAGCGTTGGATGGGAATGGAACAGAGACAGCAGATGGTTTTGATTCAACCAGTCAACTAATTAATTATGCAGAAGTGTTAGATGGAACATTTATGGAGAATAACGAGTCTTATCAATGGTGGAAAAGCAATAAAAATAATTTGGACAATGCAAACATGGATTTAGACTGGGTGATTTTTTCTATTGATCAAGATGATCAAGAATTTTGGTTCGATATAGGAAAAGGCAAGTGGGTAAAATCGGGAACTCACGGGTCAGTAGTAATATGGCAAGATAATAATCATGCGCGTCTTATTGATGATTTTGGTTCTGAGTGGAATTTGGTTGTTCAAGATAATAATACCTTAGAAATTGATGGGACCGTATATATAAGAGACGATGACGCACGCATATAAATAGATAATTGCCAAAGTCTTTGTAATTTAATACATTAGGGGAGAAAGGAATATGAAGAACTGTAGAAAAAAAGTGGTGACAGTTGCAGTTGTTTTTGCAATTGCAGCTATAAGTATGGAAGGGTGTAGTATATCTGCCGATAAAACAATAATAACAGACAATGTACAGAAAAGCACACAAGAGCCAGAGGGCGATGACACCTTAAAATCAGATGAGACTGCATTAGATAACAAAACTGTAAAACAAGAAGATACCGACCTGCGGAAAGCAGCGGAGGAAAGGAAAAGAGCAGCTTTTAACCAAAAAGTAGAAGAACGTATCGCTGAGTATAAAAAGATCTTAGAGGAGAAAAAAAATACCAGAGAAGAACTGCTGGTGATAACCCGGGCAGATGTACAGAATGGTTTATTGGAAACGATGCAGAACTACTATATGTCATTAGATAGTTATACAACGGAAGACGGGACAGTAGGTGATTTGATCACATCGGCAGTTGCGGATGCCATTAGTGCAGAAGTAGCTGGTGGAAGCTCAAGCGTGTCTGCTGCAATTGTATCTGCTGCGAATAGTATTCGTCAAGGCGATTCACCAGGAGAATTGGTGACCGATGCTTTTTCAGCGGCTATGGAAAATCTTCCTTCAGAAGTGACGGAAAAAGTTTTTGAATATATGTTCGGTGGAACTATTATGAAGGGACTTGAGATCTTAGACACATTGGCTACAAATCAGCAATCACAGCATTTGGTAAATTTAATTGACCATGATCTAAAGCAAGAAATTCAGGAACTGAATACAATCTGTGCAAATCAGGATGTAACACTTCAGGAAGCGTATAGAGCAATTGATTTATGTCAATCTATTTGTGATAAGACAATAGAAATAGAATTGACGTTAAATGTAAACGCTGGAAGCAGTGCATGGAAACCAATTTATCAAGGCGGTGAAGACTTCCTTGCAGGTGATTTGGAAATGTTGGCTCATTGTTTGGAGCTAGAAATAGTATATGAACGATATGAAGAAGTGTTGGATTCCTTAGAAGAAATTCCATATGCAACAATGGAAGAGTTTGAAAATTTCACATCGTATGCAGAGGGTCGTGGTGATTTAGAAATTATAGATAATGTAGAAGATCAAACTAGAAGTGTATATGATTTAGATGATGCGGCAAGACGTTCTCAGGATACAAAAATATGGAATGCTATTGGTACTGTAATAGATAATCCGATTACAGATGGCCTGTTGATGAAGTATAACCAGAAGGAATATGTATCTGCCGATATTTTAGCGAGTTTTAACACTCAGGCACGAGAATTATGGAGAAATATATATTTTCCGATAAAAGAAAAAATGAGAAGATTTTATTGTTTAAATGAAATCGGTGATATTAGAAGTCTGGTTTTCGCAGGAGAGAACGATGATATAAGTGGTTCTATTGGATTGGAAATGTGTAAAATAATTTGGGGTGAAAATCCAACGACAGAGGCTTTTTGTGAAAATTACAAAAATGAACTGAAAGAGCTGGCTCCAGGACTATATCAGATGATGCAGGCAAGCAAAATTTTAAGCACTGCTTATTATATAGCATTAACAGATTCTGAGCGAAACCAGTGGGTTGTTAATAATTATCAATACATAAGCAATATTTCCAATAGTGCCTGGGCACAATGCCTGCCATATATTGATAGAAGTGATAGTGATGTGGCATGGGAGATTAGTACAGCTTCCAATAACGAAAATGTTGTTGCCCTGGCAGAACTATCTTCTAACATGATTCAGAAATATATAGAATGTTTGGATGAACGAAGTGATTTGCAGTTGATTGAAAATATTATGATTCCAACGAATGATTCAAAAATATATATAGGAAAAGCATTGATAAAAGCACCATTAAACGGCGAAAAAAGTGCATTTTTAAGCTACTTGCAATTAAAACTAAATGATAATTATCAGCCAATTGACATTTATTATATAAAAAGCGGAATGCCATACTGGATTAATGAACCAAATACGTCGTTTAAGGGATATGTAGGTGATTTTGGAACGAATTATTTACCAGAAATGTTTCGTGATCAGGTAAAAGACCCTATGACGATTGACGATGCAATTTTAAAACAATGGTATCTTGATGGTGCGGTAAGTGACTATTTTAATAAAGCGGAAGTTTTTGAGGGTACAGTTTCATATTCTAGTCCGGTATCGGATGGCTTGTTACAATATTTGCAGTTAGATATGCAGGCTTATCGTCAGATGCTATCAGAAGAGGCAGAAGAGGATAGAATATGGGAAGAACGTGACCGGCAGTTAACAGAAAAATACCAGGAAATCGAGAAAATGGTACAAGCCGATAAGAACTGTTGGTGGATGAATGAAGATGCAGTAATAGAGCGTTTCACCAGTAAGGTGTTAAAAACTTATATCTATGAACAGTTTAAAAAAGAAAAATCAGAGGGAAAGTGGAGTGATATTGCAGAACAGCCAGAGGGATTTGGCAACCTTAGCGTAAAAATTCCTTATAGCAAGGAAAACCATAGCATCACATATGTAACAGAAAATGGATTGAACATTACTATTCGATTGTCACATCCTACAAATTCAGGTGAATTGGAAGAATATACATTTTGGTTTCCAGGATATTCTTTTGAAAATTATATTTGTAACCAAACACCCTTAGAATATATTGAATTGATGGAAAATTGATGGTCATCAAATTACAATAACATCAGGACGATCAAAAGTTTAAAGCCGGCGCCAAAGACTTTCCCAGCCTTCTGCGCCGACCTTTTTCTTTTCTCAATATTTTTCTAAACCTTCTTACTGCTCCTTCTTCTCTGCCTTCACCTCAGCCATCTTCATCGCCCGAACCTTCAGCGGCAGTCCAAACAGGGTAATGAATCCGTCTGCATCATGGTGATCGTACAGATCGCCAGTTGTAAAGGAAGCCAGTGACTCACTGTACAGGGAGTAAGGAGAGGTGGTTCCGGCCTTGATGATATTTCCCTTATACAGCTTAAACTTAACCTCGCCGGTTACATACTCCTGGGTGGATTCTACGAAGGCCTGGACTGCCTCACGGAGAGGAGTGAACCATTTTCCCTCGTATACGATCTGAGCCAGTTTGTTGCCCATATCCTTCTTTACTTCCATGGTAGCCCGGTCTAATACCAGCTCTTCTAACTGCTGATGTGCTTCCATCAGGATGGTTCCGCCTGGAGTCTCGTATACGCCTCTGGACTTCATGCCGACAACGCGGTTTTCTACAATATCTACGATGCCGATGCCATGCTTTCCGCCCAGCTCATTTAACTTGCGGATAATGTCGGATACCTTCATTTTCTCGCCGTTTACGCTGGTAGGAACGCCCTTTTCAAAGGTCATGGTCACATATTCGCCCTCGTCGGGAGCTTTCTCAGGAGATACGCCCAGCACCAGAAGATGGTCATAGTTCGGCTCCTTGGAAGGATCCTCAAGCTCCAGTCCCTCATGGCTGATGTGCCACAGGTTCCGGTCGCGGCTGTAGCTGTTGTCAGCGGAAAATGGAAGATGGATGCCATGCTGCTTGCAGTATTCGATTTCATCCTCACGGGACTGCATGGTCCATACATCAGTCATACGCCAGGGAGCGATGATCTTGATGTCGGGAGCCAGCGCCTTGATGCCCAGCTCAAAACGGATCTGGTCATTGCCCTTTCCGGTAGCGCCGTGGCAGATAGCGGTAGCTCCTTCCTTCCTTGCGATCTCAACCAGACGCTTTGCAATGGCAGGACGTGCCATGGAGGTTCCTAAAAGGTACTTATTTTCATATACTGCATTGGCCTGTACACAGGGAACAATGTAATTGTCACAGAAATCATCTACCACATCTTCAATATATAATTTGGAAGCGCCGGATAATTTGGCTCTCTCGTCCAGACCGTCCAGCTCATTGCCCTGGCCGCAGTCGATGCAGCAGCAGATAACCTCGTAACCGAAATTTTCCTTTAACCACGGAATGATTGCTGTGGTATCCAGACCGCCTGAATAGGCTAAAACAACCTTCTCTTTCATCTTTATATCCTCCTGATGATTAATTTCATGATAATGCTTGTTGAACTTTCATAAATATACAACATAATTTGAAAAAATGCAAGCGGAAAAATAAAAATTTTAAAAACTATTGCATATTATACATTTGAGGTGTATAATTATGAAATCAATCCGGAAGGTAAAGGAGAATGTTATGATTAAAGCAGGAATTATCGGTTCAACCGGTTATGCAGGCGGCGAACTGGCACGCCTTTTGCTTCAGAGAGATGACACAGAGATCTGCTGGTATGGTTCCAGGAGTTATATAGATAAGAAGTACGCATCCATTTATCCAAATATGTTCAAGATGGTGGATGCCTCCTGTATGGATGATAATATGAAGGAACTTGCAGAGCAGGTAGACGTAATTTTTACCGCCACCCCCCAGGGACTGTGCGCGTCTTTGGTAGACGAGGACATTTTATCAAAAACAAAGATCATCGACCTGAGCGCGGACTTCCGTATTAAGGACGTGGCTGTATATGAGGAATGGTATAAGCTGACCCACGCGGCGCCCCAATTTATAGAGGAAGCGGTCTACGGCCTGCCGGAGATCAACCGGGAAAAGATAAAGGATGCAAGGATTATTGCCAATCCGGGGTGCTTCCCTACCTGTTCCTTCCTATCTGTATATCCTCTGGTAAAGGCCGGGCTTATTGATGTAAATACCCTGATCATCGATGCCAAATCCGGCACCTCAGGAGCAGGCCGGGGAGCCAAGGCCGACAGTCTCTACTGCGAGGTCAATGAAAATATCAAGGCCTACGGCGTTGCCTCCCACCGCCATACCCCGGAGATCGAGGAACAGCTTTCCTATGCGGCAGGAAAGCCGGTGACCATCAGCTTTACCCCTCATCTGGTTCCCATGAACCGGGGCATCCTGGTAACGGCTTACGCTTCTTTATTAAAAGAGGTTACATACGAGGAGGTCAGGGCCGCCTATGATGCCTGCTATCAGGATGAATATTTTGTAAGAGTCCTGGATAAAGATACAGTGCCTCAGACCAGATGGGTAGAGGGAAGCAATTTTGCAGACGTGAATTTTAAAATCGATCCAAGGACAAAGAGGATCGTAATGATGGGTGCCATTGACAATATGGTCAAGGGAGCCGCCGGCCAGGCCATCCAGAACATGAATCTGATGTTCGGCCTGCCGGAGAATACGGGATTGAAGCAGATCCCCATGTTTCCATAAAAAGGAGAGTAACACACATGGCAGGAACAATGGATATTATAATCCGGGAAATGACAATATCCGATTATGACCAGGTATACAGCCTGTGGACGGAGATCCAGGGCTTTGGCATACGGAGCATCGATGATTCCAGAGAAGGGGTAGAGCGGTTTTTGAAACGCAACCCCACCACCAGCGTGGTAGCCGTCCAGAACGGACATATCATTGGAAATATTCTCTGCGGCCACGATGGAAGAACCGGCTGCTTCTACCATGTGTGTGTGGCCCCCGGCTGCCGCAAGCATGGCATTGGCTACCGTATGGTCCGGACTGCCATGGAAGCCCTTCAGAAGGAAGGCATCAGCAAAATAAGCCTCATTGCCTTTAAGGGAAACCAGGTGGGCAATGCCTTTTGGCAAGGGATTGGCTGGACGGAGCGTGAGGACATTAACAGCTACGAATTTATTTTAAATGAAGAAAATATCACACGGTTTGTAGGAAGTGTTTAGGGAGGAAATGACGATGGAGAAATATAAGGTAATCAAAGGCGGAGTTACAGCAGCCAAAGGCTTTAAGGCCGCCTCTACGGCTGCAGGGATCAAATATAAAGAACGTCAGGATATGGCCCTGATCGTCAGCCAGGCGCCCTGCCGCTCGGCAGGTACATTTACCACCAATCTTGTAAAAGCAGCCCCTGTAAAATGGGATAAGAATCAGGTAACAAGCGGCGCTCCCGCCTATGCAGTGGTAGTAAATGCCGGGATTGCCAATGCCTGTACCGGCGCAGAGGGCATGAATTACTGCGGCGAAACCGCAAAGGCGGCGGCAGAGGCTCTGAATATCCCGGAGGACAGCGTTCTGGTGGCATCTACCGGCGTCATCGGCATGCAGCTTCCCATGGACCGGATCTGCGCCGGAATAAAGGCCATGGCCCCGGCGTTAGACGGCAGCCTGGAAAGCGGCACCAGGGCCTCCAAAGCCATTATGACTACGGATACAAAAAATAAAGAGGCGGCAGTAGAGGTAATCCTTGGAGGCGTGCCTGTTACCATTGGCGGTATGTGCAAGGGCTCCGGCATGATCCATCCCAATATGTGCACCATGCTCAGCTTTATCACCACCGATGCCGCCATCAGCAAGGAGCTGCTTCAGGAGGCCTTAAGCGAGGATATAAAGGATACCTACAATATGATTTCCGTAGACGGCGACACCTCCACCAATGACACCGTTCTCCTTCTTGCCAACGGACTGGCAGGAAACCCGGAGATCACAGAGAAAAATGAGGATTACGCTGCCTTCTGCCAGGCCCTTAACTACATCAATGAAACCCTTGCCAAAAAGATGGCAGGAGACGGGGAAGGCTGCACCGCCCTTTTTGAGGTAAAGGTAAAGGGGGCTGCCACAAAGGATCAGGCCAAGGTGCTTGCAAAATCCGTTATCACCTCCAGCCTTACAAAGGCCGCCATTTTCGGCCATGACGCCAACTGGGGCCGGATCCTCTGCGCCATGGGCTATTCCGGCGCGGAATTTGACCCGGAGCAGGTAGACCTTTTCTTTGAAAGCGCAGCCGGCTCCATGCAGATCATAAAGGACGGAGTGGCAGTGGACTACAGCGAGGAAATGGCCACAAAAATCCTGTCTGAGCCTGAGGTGACAGCCATTGCGGATATAAAAATGGGCCAGGCAGAAGCCACAGCCTGGGGCTGCGACCTGACCTTTGATTATGTGAAAATCAACGCCGATTACCGTTCATAAGGAGGAAAACACTATGAATCTGGAACCTATGCAGAAAGCGTCGGTGCTCATTGAAGCACTTCCCTATATACAGCGTTTCAACCGTAAGATCGTTGTGGTTAAATACGGCGGCAGCGCGATGGTAGACGAGGAATTAAAGAAAAAAGTGATCCAGGATGTGGTGCTTTTAAAGCTGGTAGGCTTTAAGCCCATTATCGTCCACGGAGGCGGAAAGGAGATCAGCCGCTGGGTAGGCAAGGTGGGGATGGAGCCCCATTTCGTCAACGGCCTGCGGGTAACAGACGAGCCCACCATGGAGATTGCGGAAATGGTTCTCAATAAGGTGAATAAAAGCCTGGTTCAGCTGGTCCATGAGCTGGGAATAAAGGCTGTCGGCATCAGCGGAAAAGACGCTATGATGTTAAAATGCCACAAGAAATATTCCAGAGGCGAGGACATCGGCTTTGTAGGCGAGATCGATAAGGTAGACCCGGAGGTGATATACGACCTGCTGGAAAAGGATTTCCTTCCTATTATCTGCCCCATCGGCTTTGACGAGGATTTCTTAAGCTACAATGTAAATGCCGACGATGCGGCCTGCGCCATTGCCAGGGCGGTGAAGGCAGAAAAGCTGGCATTTTTAACAGACGTAGAAGGCGTCTACAAGGATTTTGAGGATAAAGACTCTCTGATCTCAGAAATGACCGTAGAGGAGGCCCAGGCCTTCGTAGACAGCGGCTCCTTGGGCGGAGGTATGCTTCCAAAGCTTCAGAACTGCATTGATGCCATTAAAAATGGGGTTTCCAGGGTTCATATCCTGGACGGACGGATCCCTCACTGCCTGCTCCTTGAGATCTTTACCGACAAGGGTATCGGCACTGCTATTTTCAATTCAAAACAGGAGGAGAGGTATTATCATGGCTGAAAAAGAACTGCTGATCAACAGGGCAGAACATACCTTGTATAAGACCTACAACCGGTTTCCGGTGGTATTTGACCATGGAAAGGGAGTCCATCTTTATGACTCCGAGGGAAATGAATACCTGGACTTTGGCGCCGGCATCGCCGTTATGGGACTGGGCTATGAGGATAAGGAATATACGGAGGCAGTGGAGGCGCAGCTTCACAAGCTGACCCATATTTCCAACTTGTTTTACAACCAGCCCTCCATCGAGGCAGGAGAGAAGCTGTTAAAGGCTTCCGGGATGGATAAGGTATTTTTCACAAACAGCGGCACAGAAGCAGTGGAGGGCGCTCTTAAGATTGCAAAGCGCTATCATTACAACAAGCTCCATGAGGCCATGGGAGACGGGGCCGATGGCTGCGAGGAGGCAGAGCCGGATCTGACTGGTGAGATTATTGCCATGAACCATTCCTTCCATGGAAGAAGCCTGGGAGCCTTATCCGTAACTGGCAATTCCCATTATCGGATCCCCTTCGATCCCCTGATCCCCGGGATCAAATTTGCCGATTTCAATGACCTGGAAAGCGTAAAGGCCCAGATTACCCCAAAGACCTGCGCCATTATCATGGAGACCATCCAGGGAGAAGGCGGCATCTACCCGGCCACAGAGGAATTTATAAAAGGCGTAAGGAAGCTTTGCGACGAACATGACCTGCTGCTGATCCTGGACGAGATCCAGTGCGGCATGGCCCGTTCCGGGGAAATGTTCGCCTGGCAGCACTACGGCGTAAAGCCCGATGTAATGACTGTGGCAAAGGCCCTTGGAAACGGTCTACCCATCGGAGCATTTCTGGCCTCAGGGAAAGCCGCCGCCGCCATGGTACCGGGAGACCATGGAACCACCTACGGCGGAAATCCCCTGGTAACAGCCGGAGCCAGCGCTGTGCTGGACATCTATGAAAAACGGGATATGGTAAGTCATGTAAAGGAGATTGGGGCTTATCTCTGGGAAAAACTGGAAGAATTGACCGAAAGCTGCGATACCGTTAAGGCCCACAGAGGTATGGGCCTGATCCAGGGGCTGGAGCTTACTGTTCCGGCAGGGGAAGTGGTATCTAAGGCGCTGCTGGAAGAAAAGCTGGTTCTCATCAGCGCCGGAAGCAATGTGATCCGCTTTGTTCCGCCGCTGGTGATCGGGAAAGAGGATGTGGATGAGATGGTGAAGCGGTTGGGGAAATTGTTGGAATAGGGGAGTAAGGATATGCTTTCTATTTTCTATTGACATTTTCACCAATTTAAGGTATCGTAAGTATGTATCACATATGTGGTACAAAAGAGAATCATTTTTATGACAGTGTACCCCTAGCAGTAATCCTCCCGCCATAAGGGATGTGATGAGACTAGGGGTATTTTTGGAAGTGTATAAGGAGAATACCCATGCTAATTATCAGAAATGAAGCCCCAACCGACTACCAGCGCGTAGAAGACATCACCAGAAAAGCATTCTATAACCTCTACATCCCCGGTTGCACCGAGCATTATCTGGTCCGCATCATGCGGGGGCATGAGGATTTTATCCCGGAGCTGGATCTTGTAGCCGAACTGGACGGCCAGGTCATCGGCAATATTATGTACACCAAAGCCCGGCTGGTAGATGAAAGCGGCGAGGAAAAGGAAATCCTCACCTTCGGTCCTATCAGCGTCCTTCCCGAATATCAGCGGATGGGCTATGGAAAAGCGCTGATCGAACAATCCTTTGAAAAGGCCAGAGAAATGGGCTATGACATGGTGGTGATCTTCGGCAATCCAGGAAATTATGTGAGCCGGGGCTTTATCAGCTGTAAAAAGTACAACATTTCCCTTGATGGAGGCGTTTTTCCCGCAGCCATGATGGCAAAGGAATTAAAGCCCGGCGCATTAAAAGAAGGAAAATGGACCTATTACAGCAGCCCTGCCATGGAGTTTGATGAAGCAGAAGCTCTGCGCTATGACGACAGCTTGGAAAAAATGGAACGGAGAGTACAGCCAAGCCAGGAGGAGTTTTATATTCATTCTCATGCAATGCTGCAGGATTAAAATGGGTTAAAGGGAGGGGGAGACACTGCGGGTGCACTTCCCCATTTCTTCCATTTCTCTTTTAAAATTCTTTAGAAATACCCCATCCAAAACTTTATCCTGGCCCGTTATACTATCCCTATCAAGCAAAAGGGGATATGATATATGGAAAATGAAATCGATAAGAAGTTGGAGGAGCTGCTGGCGCAGCCGGCAGGGGCGCCTTCATCTAAGAAAAGCTCTGGCTTTAAGGCCGGCCTGAAGAAAGCGGCAGCCAGGCTCCGCCGCCATCCGTTTATAACCGGGGGACTGGTGGTGGCTGCAGCTGCCTTCATCCTGATCCGCCTTGGGGCATCGGGGGCGGATGGAGGGACCCGTGTTTCGGTAACGCCTCTGACAAAGGGCGGGATTCAGGAGATCCTTTCTCTTACCGGGCCGGTTTCCGGTACGGATCATGTGGATGTGGTGTCCAATATTCATGCGGAGATTATTTCCATGAAGGTAAAGGAGGGGGATCATGTGGCAAAGGGACAGCTTCTTGCTTCCCTGGATCCAACCGATCTTACAAGGGATGTGGAAATTGCGAGAAATGCCTATGAGCAGGCGGCAGCCGAGAAGGCCCAGAAGGATAAGGAGGCCGCTCTTGGCTATGAAAAGGCAGTCCAGGATTATGAGAAGGCTTCTCTGGACTACAACCGCAGCAGCGTCCTGTTTTCAACCGGAGCCATTCCCCAGACGGAGATGGAGCAGAGTACCAATGCTCTGCAGGATGCCAGGCGCCAGATGGAGTCCTACCGGGTGGAAAATGGCCGCGGTACAGCAGATGAGACCTATGCCCTTAAGGTAGAGCAGGCTGCATTTGAGCTTGCAAAGAAGGAGGAGGAGCTTGAAAATACCCAGATCAAAAGCCCTATTGACGGCACTGTTGTCCGGGTCAATTCTCAAGTGGGCCAGTTTGCGGATAAGGTAGAGGACGATAAGCCTATTTTCAGCATCGAAAATCTGGAAAACCTGGAACTGGAAATCAAGGTCAGCGAATATTCCATCGGCAAGGTGGCTCTGGGCCAAAAGGCAGTGATCAGCGCTGACATTCTCAATGGGGCCACAGCCGAGGGGGAGGTAATAAAAATATCTCCTACCGGTGAGGAAAAGGGAGACGGCTCCACTGAGCGGGTGGTGCCTGCCATTATCCGTGTTCAGGGAGGGGATACTCGCCTGATGGCCGGAATCACCGCCAGAGCCAGGCTGCTGGTAGATGAGGCAGAAGACGTATTTACGGTTCCCGTATCGGCTGTGTTTGAGGAGGGAGATACCTCCTGGGTAGCTGCTGTAAAGGACGGCTGTATTCATCGGATTTCGGTCACCACTGGGATAGACGGGGAGCTGAATGTGGAGCTGATCCCTGAGGAGGAGGGCGCCCTGACAGAGGGGATGCTGATCGTGACCACCGGCGGGGAGGAGCTTTCAGAGGGACAGTCCGTGATCCCGGTTGATGAACAGGGGGGAGAGGTATGAATAAAACAGATCCTGCTTCCAAACGCCATCTGATCTGTCTGGAGGATCTGGTAAAGATCTATGACACCGGAGCCATCCGGGTGCTGGGACTTTATAAGATCAATCTTTCCATCCATCAGGGGGAATTTGTGGCAATCATGGGTCATTCCGGCTCCGGAAAATCCACCCTTATGAATATTTTAGGCTGTCTGGACCGGCCCACCCTGGGCCATTATTACCTGGACGGGGAGGATACGGCAGTGATGACCTCAGACCAGCTTTCTGACATCCGCAACCGGAAGATCGGCTTTGTATTTCAGTCCTTTAATCTGATCTCAAGAACCTCCGCCCTTAAAAATGTAGAGCTTCCCATGACCTATGCCAGAGTCCCCAGAGCCAGGCGGACAGAGCGGGCCAGGGAGCTTTTAAACCGGGTGGGCCTGGGAGAACGGCTGGACCATCTGCCAAATGAGATGTCCGGCGGACAGCGCCAACGGGTTGCCATTGCCAGGGCCCTGGCTAATGAGCCCCCTCTGATTCTGGCAGATGAGCCCACCGGAAATCTGGACACCGCCTCCTCTATCGAGATCATGGAGCTTTTTTCTCAGCTACACAAAGAAGGAACTACAGTGGTGCTTGTAACCCATGAGGAGGATATTGCCGCCTTTGCAGACCGGATTATCCGGTTTGGGGACGGAAAGCTGTTATCAGATGAACGGAAGGAGGCCGCTTATGCTTTTTGAAAATATGCAGATGGCCTGCGCTGCCATCCGCTCTAACAAGCTGCGCTCCATCCTCACTATGCTTGGGATTGTGATCGGCATCGGCTCTGTGATCTCCATTGTTTCCATTGGTGATACCATGCGGGCCCAGTTTGCGGGACTTTATGAGGATATTGGCCTGACTCAGGCCTATGTTTCCACCGGATACTGGGTGGACGATATGCGCCAGAGTGATTATTTTACCTTGGATGAGCTGGAACGGATAAAGGACACTTTCGGAGATGAGATCGCCTACATTGACAGCGGCTCCTATGAAAAGGCTGACGCCCTGTACCGCAGGAAGAAGGTAAAGTTTGAATTCACCGGCATTGATTACAACTACCAGGAGGTACAGCCGGTAAACATGGTCTACGGCCGGTATCTGAACCAGGGAGATATACTGGGGCGGAAAAAGAATGTGGTGATGGATACAGACAGCGCGATGGAGCTGTTTGGTGTGGAAAATGCAGTGGGAAAGACCTTTCGGACTACCCTTTATCAGAATACAGACGATTATACGGTGGTAGGGGTGTATAAGAAAAAGCTCAATGCCTTCCAGGCCTTGATGATGGGAGGAAACCGGGGAAACTGCTCCGCCTTTATCCCTTATACTCTTCTTACCTGGCCAAATGACTGGTTTTATGAGCTTCATATCTTTGCAGCAGAGGACGTGGAGCTGGAACCGTTTTTCGACCGTGTCCAGGCCTATGTGGCAAGGCTCCATTCCAGGAATCCGGAGGACATCTATATGTACACGGCAATGGATGATATGAATGCAATGGATTCCGTTATGGGCGGCCTGTCCATGGCGGTAGGCGGCATCGCCGCCATCTCCCTTCTGGTCGGAGGGATCGGTATTATGAATATCATGCTGGTGTCTGTCACCGAGCGGACCCGGGAGATCGGCATCCGCAAGGCCCTGGGAGCCAGGACACGAGATGTACTGATCCAGTTTCTGACGGAATCCGCCATCCTGTCCGCCTTCGGAGGGATCCTGGGTGTTGCCTTTGGCGGCGGCATCGTGCTCCTTGGGGGCGCTCTCCTCCACCTGGAGGTGGTGATCCGCCCCTCGATTGTCCTCCTGGCGGTGTCTTTTTCCGCTGTGGTGGGAATCTTTTTCGGGCTCTATCCTGCCTCCAAGGCTGCGAAGGCGGATCCGATCCAGGCTTTGAGGTATGAATAGTACACAAAAATGAAAACGATATTGACAAAATGTTGTACAATATGATACACTCGAATTGTCAGAATTTATTCGCTGACACAATCAAATAAATCCAGAACTTATATATGCTCAAAATCAAGGTTGAGTGTTTCTACCAACTACCGTAATAGTTGACTATAAGTTCCTGCACCGTCTCCGATCATAAGGGTGGGAGGCTGTGCGGGGCCTTTGGGACTGCGGTAGTTTTTTCTTTCCTGCAAAAAACGTTTGTCCCTGGGCGGGCTGGGGACAGGAGGTGTTTTATGGCAGGAAATTTTGTTTTAAAAGGACACATTTGTTACAGTAAGAGCTTAAGAGAGGTAGAAGCGGTTGAGAATGGGTATCTGGTCTGTGTAGATGGGAGGTCGGCAGGCGTATTTGAGGAGCTGCCAGAGGCATTTTCCCATTTTCCGGTGACGGATTTTGGAGATAAGCTGATCATACCCGGTCTGGTGGATCTTCACCTTCACGCCCCTCAGTATACCTTCCGGTCTCTGGGGATGGATCTGGAGCTCCTTGACTGGCTGGAGACCAGGACATTTCCGGAGGAGTCTAAGTATAAGGATCTGGAGTATGCGAAAAAAGCCTATTCGATTTTTACAGAGGGCTTAAAATACAGCACCACAACGAGGGCCTGCATCTTTGCAACCCTTCATGGCCCGGCAACCATAGCTCTTATGGATATGCTGGAGCAGACCGGCCTTAAGACCATGGTGGGAAAGGTAAATATGGACCGAAACTGCCCGGATATTCTTCGTGAAAAAAGCGCAGAGGCGGCAGCAGAGGATACGCTTTTATGGCTGTCCCAGATCAGGGGACGGTATGAACATACAAAGCCGGTGATCACACCCCGGTTTATCCCCACCTGTTCCGATGAGCTGATGGAGCGGCTGGGACAGATCGCCAGGGAGCAGGGGCTTCCAGTACAGTCCCATCTGTCGGAAAACCAGGGAGAGATCGCCTGGGTAAAGGAGCTTTGTCCCTGGTCCGGGTTTTACGGGGATGCATATGACCATTTTGGAATGTTTGGAGGTGAGGTAAAAACAGTGATGGCCCATTGCGTGTGGTCATCTAAGGAGGAACAGGCGCGGATGAAGGAAAATGGCGTCTTTATCGCCCATTGTCCCGAATCCAACACCAATCTTTCTTCCGGAATCGCGCCCATAAGGGAGTATCTGGATCAGGGACTGAAAGTAGGGCTTGGTTCGGATATTGCAGGGGGAACGAAGGAATCTATCTTCTTTGCCATGGCAGAGGCTATCCGGGTGTCTAAGCTGCGCTGGAGGCTGGTGGACAATACGAAAGGGCCACTTACAGTGGAGGAGGCATTTTTCCTGGGGACAAAGGGCGGCGGAGCATTCTTTGGAGAGGTGGGAAGCTTTGAGGAAGGCTATGAGCTTGACGCAGTGGTTCTGGATGATGAGAGTATTCCCCATCCCCAGCCTCTCAGTGTGAGAGAACGTCTGGAACGGATGATCTATCTTTCTGACGAACGTCATATCACAGCCAAGTATATAGCAGGAAGACAGATTTTTTAGAGAAGGTATGGGACAGAGCGCAAATAATGATTGGAGGTATGGAATATGAAAAACAACACAGAGCAGGGGTTTTTTGAGAGGGTCTTTCAGTTGTCAGAGCACCATACAGATGTGAAGACAGAGGTGATGGCGGGGATCACCACCTTTATGACCATGGCTTATATCCTGGCTGTAAATCCGAACATTTTAAGCGAAGCCGGTATGGATCGGGGGGCTGTATTTACCGCTACGGCCCTGGCAGCCTTTGTGGCTACGCTGATGATGGCGGCCTTTGCCAATTACCCCTTTGTACTGGCGCCTGGTATGGGACTGAACGCTTATTTTGCCTATACTGTAGTGCTTCAGATGGGGTATACCTGGGAAATGGCTCTGGCAGCGGTATTTGCAGAGGGTCTGATCTTTATCGCTCTTTCTCTTACTAATGTGCGGGAGGCTATTTTCAATGCCATCCCCATGAATTTAAAGCATGCGGTATCAGCGGGCATCGGTTTGTTTATCGCCTTTATTGGTCTTCAGAACGCGAAGATCGTAGTAGACAGCTCTACGCTGGTATCGGTGTACTCCTTTAAGGGGGCATTGGATAAGGGGACCTTTTTCTCAGAGGGGATCACCGTTCTTCTGGCTCTGATCGGTATCCTGATTACAGCTGTACTGCTGGTTAAGAATGTAAAGGGCAATATCCTCTGGGGAATCCTTATTACCTGGCTTTTAGGCGTGATCTGCCAGCTGACCGGTCTGTACCGGCCGGATGCGGAGCTGGGTATGTTCAGCGTGCTGCCGGATCTTTCCTCCGGCTTTGGTATCCCCAGCATGGCTCCCACCTTTTTGAAAATGGATTTCAGCGGTATTTTATCTCTGAATTTCCTGACTATTATGTTCGCGTTTTTATTTGTAGATATGTTTGATACATTGGGAACTCTGATCGGCGTTGCCTCCAAGGCAGATATGCTGGATAAAGATGGAAGGCTTCCTAATATCCGGGGCGCTCTGTTATCAGACGCGGTAGGAACCTCCCTTGGCGCTGTATTTGGAACCTCTACTACAACTACTTTTGTAGAGAGCGCCTCCGGTGTTGCAGAAGGCGGGCGTACCGGCCTTACCGCTGTAGTAGCGGCTCTGCTTTTTGGTCTGTCCCTGTTTCTGTCACCGATTTTCCTGGCGATTCCGTCCTTTGCGACGGCTCCGGCTCTGATCGTGGTAGGCTTCCTCATGGTAACCTCCATCCTTAAGGTGGATTTTAACGACTACACCGAAGCGATCCCCAGCTACATCTGTATCATCGCCATGCCCTTTATGTACAGCATCTCCGAGGGCATCGCAATGGGTATCATTTCTTATGTAGTGATCAACCTGGTGTCCGGTCATGCGAAGGAGAAGAAAATCAGTGCGCTGATGTATGTGCTGGCGGTGCTGTTTGTGCTGAAGTATGTATTGTTGTAATAGATAAGAGGGATTGAAGATTAGAATAGAAACGGCTCCAGGGAAGGAAAACCTGGAGCTGTTTTTTGACTGAATCGGTATATTTATTTTTACTTCTCCTCACACACCTGGAAAATATAAAATTTCAGATAATACGATTCATCCGCCGCCCACAAAATCGGATGGTCTGCCGCCTGGGTACGGTATTCGATCTGGCGGAGGCGCTTGTGGACGCAGGAGGCGGCTTCCCGGATGGTTTTTGTAAAGAGCTCAGGATCCATAAAGTGGGAGCAGGAGCAGGTGGCGAGGTAGCCGCCGTCCTTTACCAGCTTCATTCCCCTTAGGTTGATCTCCCGGTAGCCCTTGACAGCATTTTTGATGGAGCTTCGTGACTTGGTAAAGGCAGGGGGATCCAGGATCACCACATCGAACTGGCGGCCTTCCTTTTCAAGGGCGGGAAGGAGGTCAAATACATCGGCGCACTGGAAGGAAACCCGGTCAGATAAGCCGTTTAAAGCCGCATTTTCCCTGGCCTGGGCCACTGCAAGCTCTGAGGTATCCACGCCCAGCACATGGGCGGAGCCTGCGATTCCGGCATTCAGGGCGAAGGAGCCGGTGTGGGTAAAGCAGTCAAGAACCTGCTCCGGCTGGATCCGGCGGCACAGATTTTGGAGGGCAAGGCGGTTGTATTTCTGATCCAGGAAGAAGCCGGTTTTCTGACCGTCCTCTACATCCACCAGGTAGCGGACACCATTTTCCAGGATTTCCACTTTTGTGTCGAAAGGATCGCCGATAAAGCCCTTGCAGCGCTCCATTCCCTCCTGAAGGCGCACCTTCGCGTCGCTGCGCTCATAGACGCCCCGGATCTGGATTCCGTCCTCAGCCAGTACCTTCTTTACCAGCTCCACGATCACCGGCTTTAACCGGTCGATGCCAAGGGCCAGGGATTCCACCACCAGTACATCAGAGAACTTGTCAATGACGATCCCTGGCAGGAAATCCGCCTCTCCGAAGATGATCCGGCAGCTGGAGGTATCGGTTACCGCCTTCCTGTATTCCCAGGCGGCCCGCACTCTCATTTCGATCAATGCGTCATCTACTACGGTGCCCCGCTTCCTTGAAAGCATCCGCACCGTCAGCTTGGAACGGGTATTGATGAAACCGGTTCCAAGAGGGTAGCCGTCAAAATCCTCCACTGCCACCAGGCTTCCGTTTTCTGGATCCCCTTCTATGGTATCGATCTCATTGTCATAGATCCAGGCGCCGCCTGCTTTTAAGGAACGTCCCTGTCCCTTCTTTAAACGGACCATTCCTCTGATCCTGTATAATTCTTCTGTATTCATAGCACAGTTTCCTTTCCGGTTTTTACTGAGCCTATCATATCATAAATCCGGCGTCTCCGCAAAGGGATCGTGTTCCAGAACGCCGATGCCGGTGGTGATGATCTGTTCGGTGAGCCGGGACATCTGCTCCGGCGTCTCCTTAAGCCCCTCTAAGAGCCAGTGCTGAACCAGTCCCACGCAGCCTGACAGGATAAAGGAAAAATACAGATCAAAGGTAACAGGATTTCCGGAGCGGAAGATTTCCATCCAGTCCTTTAAGCACTTATCCTGAATCAGCTCCTTTAGGCGGTTCACAAATTTCAGATCTCCATTTTCTCCTAAAAGGATCTCTACCAGCGCGGAATTATCATAGACTAGGCAGTAAATCTCATAAAAAAGCTCCGAAAGCCCCTGTTTTAAGTCAGAGGCGCTGTGGCGGCTTACCAGGCCGTAAAATTCCGTCAGAAGTTCTGTCTCGGTCTGCTCCAGCAGATCAAATACATCCTTATAATGAAGATAAAAGGTCCCGCGGTTTAAGTCGGCCATTTCCGTCAGCTCCCGCACTGTTATATCCTGTATCTTTTTCTCCTTCAGCAGCAAAATGAGACAGTCCCTGAGCTGCTTTCGTGTCTTTCTTACCCGTCTGTCCATACCTTCTGTACCCATACCCATGTCCTCCATGTTTCTGTAAAAATTTTCTTTGACACATAATGCGAAAATGTTGATTAGTCATCAAAAGCTGGTAAATTAATTATTGTTTTTTCCGCATAACTTAGTATAATCCATTATAGTTAATAAATGAACAAATGTCAATTAAGAAACGAAAGTTGTGTAAACTACATATCTTACATAGAACAGCAGCGGAGGAGACGAGATGAAAAGATGGCTGAGAGCATGGATCTGTCTGGCATTCATATCTGTATTTGTGATAGGATGTCCCGGCATGGCAGGTGAGGCCCTGGGAGCGGAGTGTGCGCCGGAGGGCCAGTGGACCGAATACGGGGGAAAATGGTACTGGCTGGAGCCGGAGGGCCGGGCCTGCACAGGCTGGCTTTGTGAGGGCGGCAGAACCTACTACCTGGATACAGAGGATGGCGCCATGTCAGTTGGCTGGCGGGAGATCGACGGGGAGTGGTATTACTTTCATGAGGATGGGGGGCTGAACCTGGGAGAGCTGGTCCTGGATGAGACAGTGTACAACTGCTCGGAGGACACAGGGATTTTACTGGGAGCAAGACGCCTGGATGATACGGACGGGGGGACTTATGAGGCTGGTTGTTATGATGAGGAGGAGCAGGCCCTGTTTGATGCGCTCAATGAGGAAAAGGAGTCAGAGACAGAGGAGGGGCGTGAACGGTACGCATCCTTCCAGATGGATGCCATGCTCAATAAAGCGGCGGCCCATCGTCTGGAGCAGGCGGCTCTTTATGGCTATGCGGACAACCGGATCCCCGGGGAAGGGGAGCTTAGTGAGTATCTGGCTTCGATCCCCTACAGGAAAAGCGCCAGTGTGCTGGAGCTGTATCTGCGCAGCTGTGAGGACGGCAGCGAGGCATATGAAAAGCTGGCAGACCAGCTGGAGAAGAAGAGCGGCAGGCAGGACCGTAAATATTCTCTTTCGTATTACCGGTATGTGGGGCTTGCCCATAGAGAGGATCAGGGAAGCAGCAGCTTTATGGTCATACTGATGCGCTGACAGACGGGAAGGAGCAATAAGAAATGGGAAAGAAACAGAAAGATAGACAGATAGATGAGACAGCAGGCTTTTCCGTTCGCCTGGCCCGGCTGATCATGAGAAAAAAGGGCCTGATCGAAAGCATTTTCACTGTGGGCTGCATTTTTTCACTGATTGCCATGCTGTTTGTGAATGTAAATTATGATCTGACAGAGTACCTGCCTAAGACCGCCCCCTCACGGGTGGGGCTGGACCGGATGGAGGAGGAGTTTGGCTATCCGGGAACGGCCAGGCTGATGCTGGAGGATGTGACTCTCTATGAGGCAAAGCAGTATAAGGATCAGCTGGAGGCCATAGACGGAGTGGATCAGATCCTTTGGTGTGACAGCCTGGTCAATATATACGCAGGAGAGGATTTTATCAATGAGTCCGACATAGAGGATTATTACAAGGATGGCTGCGCGGTGATGGACATTACCTTTGACGAGGGAGATACCTCTCAGCGCACCTCGAAGGCCATTGATGAGATGAAGGCTGTAACCGGGGAAAAGGGCCGGTATGTGGGAATGGCAGTCCAAACCAAGTCCCTGACGGAAAATGTGGAGAAGGAGATGAGCCTGATCCTGACAGTTTCTGTCATCATGATCTTTGTAGTGCTTTGCGTTACCACTACAGCCTGGTCAGAGCCATTTTTATTCTTATTTGTAATGGGCGTGGCTATTCTTTTAAACCGGGGGACCAATATTTTTATCGGCACCGTATCCTTTTTGACCAACAATGTGGCTATGGTGCTGCAGCTGGCTACCTCTATGGATTACTCCATCTTCCTGCTGGACGCATTTTCCAGGGAAAGGGAAAAGGGAAAGTCAGACGAGGAGGCCATGACGGGTGCCATCGACGCGGCTATCAACTCCATCTTTGCCAGCAGCCTGACGACAGTGGTGGGCTTTCTGGCTCTGGTATCCATGAAATTTACCATTGGCTTTGATATGGGCCTGGTACTGGCAAAGGGAATCATATTCAGCCTTCTTACGGTTGTATTTTTAATGCCGGCGGTTATTTTGAAGATCTCCAAATGGAATGAAAAAACAAGGCACCGCCCCTTCCTGCCTTCCTTTGGCAGGCTCAGCCGCGGAATCTACAAAGGCCGTTACGCGGCGTTAATTATCATGGTTCTTGTGACGGCTCCGGCCTATGTGGCTCAGGGGATGAATGATTTCCTCTACGGCAACAGCGCTGTGGGAGCCAGTGAGGGAACGGAAGTTTATGCGGATGATGAGGCTATTGTGGCAAAATTCGGGCGAAGCAATATGCTTCTGGCAGTGTATCCCAACACATCCCCCATTCTGGAAAAGCAGATGTCAGATGAGATCGAGGATCTGCCCTATGTAAAGAGTGTAACCTCCATGGCAAACACCCTTCCAGAGGGAATCCCGGAGGAATTTCTTCCTTACTCAGTGACCAGCCAGCTTCATACCCAGGACGCCTGCCGGATGCTGATCTACATACGGACAAAAACAGAGAGCGCCCAGGCCTTCCGCTGTACGGATGAGATTAAGGGGATCGTGGAACGGTATTATCCTTCCGATTCCTACCTGGTAGGAGAGACGCCTTCCACGGAGGACATCAAGACCACCATTACAGAGGACAACGCAAGGGTAAATGCAATGTCTCTGCTGGGTGTATTTCTGGTGGTCATGTTCAGCTTCCGCTCCTTTGTGGTGCCGGTTCTGGTTATGATCCCCATCGAGGCAGCCATTTTCCTCAATATGGCTATTCCCTATCTCAGAGGAGAGACCATGGTTTACATGGGATATATCATTGTCAGCAGCATCCAGCTGGGAGCGACGGTGGATTACTCCATCCTTCTGACCAACAATTATGTGGCCTGCAGGAAGGAGAATGAGAAAAAGAAGGCCTGCGTCCAGGCGCTGATGATGTCCTGCCCGTCTATTTTTACATCCGGCACCATTATCATTCTGGCAGGCTATATCATTTATTTTATCTCATCTACGGCTGCCATCGGTGATCTGGGGCATCTCATCGGAAGGGGAGCGCTGTTCAGTGTGATCCTGGTGCTGACGGTGCTGCCGGCCCTGCTGGTGCTCTTTGACCGGATCATTATGAGCAACGAATGGGATCGGATCAGAAAATTTTTTGCAAAACGGGCGGAGCGCGGAAGAAACAGGATCAAGGCTCTGGCAAGCGGGAGGTAATGGAAATGAAATACAGACACAGACAGAAAACAGCAGCCGTCCTTGCAGCGGTCATGCTCATCACCGGAGGCGGCATAGAGTCATACGGAGCAGAGCCCCAGGTTATGACCGATGAGACCATGTATGTGAACCTGGACTATTATGGTACGGCCAGCAAGGTCAATGTGGTAAAGGGATGCAGTCTGAATGGCATAACAGAATTTACAGATTTTGGAAATTATACAAAGGTGGTCAATATGTCCGGCCAGGAAGAACCCCAGATTCAGGGGGACGCGGTGACCTGGAAACTGCCGAAGGGTACAAAGGGGCGCTTCTATTATCAGTGCGGTATGGACGAGAGCCAGGTAGAGCTGCCCTGGACCTTTGACGTATCCTATAAGCTGAACGGCGTTCCCATTTCCGGAGAGGAACTGGCGGGGGCATCCGGCTTGGTGGAAATCCATATTACAGCGGATCCAAATGAAAAGGCCTCCCTTTATTACAGGAACAATATGATGCTGATGGTGGCCGTACCGGCGGATCTGACGAAATGCTACAGCGTAGAGGCAGAGGGCTCACAGACCCAGAATCTGGGAGATACGACTGCGGTGGTTTTTTCCGCCCTTCCGGGAGAGGAAGGAGATTATACAGTCCGCATTGGCACAGACAGCTTTGAAACCACCGGTGTGATCATGGCGATGGTGCCAGGTACGGTTAATGATCTGGAGCATATCAAAGACCTTAAGGAGGCCAAGGACACCTGGCAGGACGCAGGAGATGAGCTGTATGACAGCCTGGAGCAGATGGCCCGGTCGGTGGAAGCTATGAGAGACGGCGTGAACCAGATCCAGTCCGGTCTGGCATCCGCAGATGCCGCAAGGGAGACCTGGAGCGGGGCCAAGGATCAGATCCTGGCAGGAAATGACGAGACTCTGGCGGCCCTGTCTGCTCTGTCCTCCCAGATGGAGACCATGGTTCCTCATCTTCAGACTGCAAAGGATACTGCTGAGGTGATCCACAACAGCATGGGAGATCTGGTGGATACCATGGGAGATATGCAGGAGCCTCTGAGGAAACTCCAGACAAGGCTTGAAAATATTAAGAGCAGCACCGGCTCCATGGCAGAGGAGCTTCCGGCCCTTCAGGAGGAGATCGAAACCATCATCGGCCTGGACGCAAGGCTTCAGGCCAATGAGCAGGCCATTCTCACCGGCCTTAAGGATCTGCCGGATCTGCTGGATTCCATTGAAATGGATTACTATGATGAGGAGTGGGAGGAAGAGTATGAGGACGACGACCTGATCATTGATACAGGAGAGCTTCCTGTGCCGGAAGGCACCCAGAGCAATGCCACCCGTGAGAAAAAAGACGCGCCTATCGTAGGCGATTCAGGAGACCTGACCCTGGACGCGGGAGAACTGATGCAGCTTCTGCAGGCCAGGACGGAGGTCCTTGAAAAGGTATCAGAGGACAGCAAAAGCCTTACCGCCTCCATGTCCTCCCTCCTTGACAATACCTCTGATTCCGCAAAATACAGCAGCCAGATCGTGGATGACCTGGATTTTCTGATTGAGGATCTGAGGGCCCTCCATGATTCACTGGATATGTATTATCCAGACCTGCAGGCCGCCCTGGATGACTCAAAGGCACTGGTCAACTGCACCACAGAGGCATTAAACAGCGGCATCAGTACCATGAGCGTTCTGCAGAACACCCTGAAGGCCTCCAGTGATCAGATAGATGCGGCCGCCAGGGAAAGCCTCAGAGGAAGCATGGAGCTTCTGGATAAGAGCCTGGGCTTCCTTGACAGTACCTCCGCCATGCGCCAGGCGGGCGCCACTATGAAGGATGTGATGGACCGGGAGCTTGACAAATTCGATACAGAGAACCGTTTCCTTTTTATGGATCCTTCCGCCGAAAAGGAATCCTTCACCTCCGCCAAAAACCAGGCCCCAAATACCCTTCAGATCATCCTGCGCACCGACGAGATCAGCCTGGATGATGAGGAGGCAAAGACAGCAGACGCCGAGGTCCAGGAGGCAGTGGTAAGCCCCTTAAAGAGGATGTGGAATGTGCTTGTAAAAATGTGGCAGGCGATTGTGGAGGTATTTAAAAACAGGTAGAAAACACCGGCAAAATCAGATATAATGCTTACAGAACCATTTTTCAAAGTAAGCATATAAGGAAGGTGCCGCTGTGGATACAGGAAAGCAGGAACAGACAAAATACCGGCTGGCGGAGTCGGTTAAGGAGTGTATGAGGACCGCTTCGGTGGATAAGATTACAGTAAAAAGCATTGTAGAGGGCTGCAAAGTCACAAGGCAGACCTTTTACAGGAATTTTCTGGATAAATATGACCTGATCAACTGGTATTTTGATAAGCTGGTGCTTCAGTCCTTTGCCCAGATCGGCATGGGCCGCACTGTAGGAGAGAGCCTGACCCGGAAGTTTGAATTTATCGCGGAGGAAAAGGTGTTTTTTACCGAGGCTTTCCGGAGCGATGACAGAAACTCCTTAAAAGAACACGATTTTGAGCTGATCCTCCAGTTCTACACTGACCTGATCGCCAGAAGGACCAGCAAGCCTTTGACAGAGGAGCTGCAGTTTCTTCTGGAAATGTATTGCCGGGGTTCCGTCTATATGACGGTAAAATGGGTTCTTGGAGGGATGAAGGATTCTCCCGCCCAGATGTCCGCGAAGCTGGTGGATGCCATTCCTCCAAAGCTGGCCAGCGTATTTGAAGAACTGCATCTTTTGTGAGATGTGCACATAAAAAAATGGAAAACTGCACAAATTAAAAATAAAAGTGACAGACAGAAGGGTTTGTCACTTTTATTTTTTTACCGAATTTGTTATAATATTAACAGAAAAAAGGGAAAAGGAGAATGGGTTATGTCAAACAGAATCGTATTAAATGAAACCTCCTATCATGGAGCAGGCGCCATTAAAGAGATCGCAAATGAGGCAAAGGCAAGAGCATTTAAGAAGGCATTTGTATGCTCTGATCCGGATCTGCTCCGTTTTAAGGTAACGGAAAAGGTGACAGACGTGCTTGAGGAGGCAGGGCTTGCTTATGAGATCTACTCCGATATTAAGCCGAATCCAACCATCGAAAACGTGCAGACCGGTGTTGCCGCCTATAAGGCCTCCGGCGCAGATTATATCATCGCCATCGGCGGAGGTTCCTCTATGGATACAGCCAAGGCCATCGGCATTATTATCGCAAATCCTGAATTTGAGGATGTAAGGAGCTTAGAGGGAGTTGCCCCCACAAAGAATCCTTCCGTTCCGATTATCGCAGTTCCCACCACAGCAGGTACAGCCGCTGAGGTTACCATCAACTATGTAATTACGGACGTTGAGAAGAAGCGCAAATTTGTCTGCGTCGATACCCATGACATCCCTGTTGTGGCAGTGGTGGATCCGGATATGATGTCCTCTATGCCAAAGGGACTGACCGCCTCCACCGGTATGGATGCTCTGACTCATGCCATCGAGGGATACATCACAAAGGGCGCCTGGGAAATGACTGATATGTTCCACTTAAAGGCCATCGAGCTGATTGCGAAGCATTTAAGAGGGGCCTGCGAAAATACCAAGGAGGGCCGCGAGGGTATGGCTCTGGGCCAGTACATTGCCGGCATGGGCTTCTCCAATGTAGGACTTGGCATCGTTCACTCCATGGCGCACAGCCTGGGCGCCGTTTATGACACTCCTCATGGCGTTGCCAATGCCATCCTGCTTCCAACCGTTATGGAATACAACGCTCCCTGCACTGGTGAGAAATACCGGGACATTGCTATTGCCATGGGCGTAGAGGGCGCGGCCGCCATGACACAGGAGGAGTACAGGAAAGCAGCCGTAGAGGCAGTGAAGAAGTTGTCTGCTGATGTAGGCATTCCCGCTGACTTAAAGGAAATCGTAAAGCCTGAGGATGTGGATTTCCTGGCGCAGTCCGCTATGGACGATGCCTGCAGGCCGGGCAACCCCAAGGATCCCACCTTTGAGGATATTAAGGCATTGTATCTGTCACTGATGTAAGAGGCAGAGTGACTGTTAAGAGCCGTTCGGTTATGGACGGCTCTTTTCTTAATCCCTTTTTTATGGTAAAATGAGTGGACAGATTGGAAAGGAGATTAGACAATGGCATTTTTAATTGAAGTAAAAGACAAAGATGGAGCAGTTAAGGCAGAACACAGCGGGGAGAATCAGGTCATCCTTGCGTGGGACGGAGAATATAAGCAGGGGGACCGGATCGAGGTGATCCTTCCGGAGGCAGGCCGCTTTTATATCCTGCGGATCGATGATACCATGGATGAGGCATTTATTTATGCGGTCAGGGAGAAGCTGGTATTTGACATTCCCTTTGAGGAAAAAAGGCTGTCCTACAATCCCAAGGCATTTACAGGTGAGCGCCATTACCTGACGGTACGCTATGCCTGTGACTATGAAATCCGCGCTTATAAGAACCTGGCTCTGAATCCGGCGGACCAGCATGGAGATACCGGATATTATCCTCATGCATCGGCTAATGTGGAGACAAGAGGAGAGTCCGTATTTGCCGCAAGAAATGCAATCGACGGCATAAAGGCAAATCTCTCACATGGAAGCTGGCCCTATGAATCCTGGGGGATCAACCGTCAGGATGACGCGAAAATGACCCTGGAGTTCGGTCGTCCTGTCGATTTTGATGAGATCGTGCTGTATACAAGAGCGGACTTCCCTCATGACAACTGGTGGGTAAGCGTTACCTTTGAATTTTCAGATGGCACCAGGGAGACAGTGGCCCTTGAAAAGAGCCTGGAGCCTCACCGGATCCGCCTGACCAAAAAGGGGATTACCTGGCTGACCTTTGGTGAGCTTATCAAAGCAGATGATCCTTCTCCATTCCCGGCTCTGACTCAGATTGAAGTATATGGAACTGAAAAACAGTAGTTATATGACGCTTTTTATTGCATAATCCGTAACTGGATAATGTTGGAGAGTACAGCTGCATAGCCGTCCTGGATTTTACATATAATTTACATACACTTTACAAAGACCAAAACAAACTGTATTGACGAGATATGAAATATCCCGTATAATGAGTATGTTAAGATTTAGTAAAGCTTTCGTAAAAGAAGAGTAAAGAACAGGAAAAGAGGTTACGGATCAGCTATGGAATATCATTCCCTCTGTGACAATGGCCTGAGGCTTTTATAGATGAGACATAACCTGCGATCCCTTAAGGATGGCAGGCTGTGTCTTATTTTTTGCCCATGCTGCGGAAACAGGACTCATATCCATATGCGGATAATAGCGAGCCTCCTTCTGTGAGACAAAAGGAGAAAAAGAAATGGGAGTTGAATTGCTTTTAGGCCTCTTGGGAGGTCTTGCCCTGTTCCTCTACGGTATGCAGATGATGAGCACCAACCTGGAGGCAGTAGCAGGGAATCGTATGAAGCAGATTTTGGAGCGCCTTACGGCCAACCGCTTTCTGGGCGTACTGGTAGGCGCGGGTATTACCGCTCTGATCCAGTCCTCATCGGCCACTACTGTTATGACGGTAGGCTTTGTAAATTCAGGGCTGATGAGCCTTAAGCAGGCAGTATGGATCATTATGGGCGCCAATGTGGGAACCACCATCACAGGACAGCTGATCGCTCTTGATGTGGGAGCCCTGGCTCCGCTGATCGCCTTTGTAGGCGTGGCACTGCTGGTATTTGTGAAAAATAAAAAAGTACAGCATATAGGAGGCATCGTAGCCGGTATCGGTGTTTTGTTTATTGGTATGGGCATGATGAGTGACGCCATGGTGCCCTTAAGGGATTCACAGACTTTTGTGGATATGGTGACCAAGTTCAGCAATCCTCTGCTGGGGATTCTGGTGGGTGCTGTATTTACTGCTATCATCCAGTCCTCCTCTGCGTCTGTGGGTATCCTTCAGGCACTGGCCATGAGCGGCGTTATTGACCTTCACAGCGCGGTATTCGTATTATTCGGACAGAATATCGGGACCTGTATCACCGCTTTGTTAGCTTCTATCGGCACCACACGGAACGCCAAGCGTACTACAGTGATTCATTTGATGTTCAACATCATCGGTACTGTTATTTTTGTAACCCTGTGTATCCTGACTCCGTTTACAGACTGGATGATTGCTCTTGCGCCCGGCAATCCGGTGGCTCAGATCGCCAACGTGCATACCATCTTTAACCTGAGCACCACTATTATCCTGCTTCCTTTTGGCAGCATGCTTGAGAAGCTGGCGATTTGTATCCTTCCGGATAAGGATGTGGTGGTGAAGGATGCAGACAGATGGTTTGAGGATCTGATGGCTTCCAAGCATCACCTGGGTGTATCCACCATAGCCATTAACCAGATTCATGATGAGATCAAGACTATGTTGGAGGCGGCAGCCAGGAATGTATCGGACAGTTTTAAGGCGGTAGAGAGCGGACTGGACGAGGAGAACCTGCAGGCAATTTCCGACCGGGAGGAGGAGATCGACCTCAGCAATATGCGTCTGTCCCAGAAGATCTCCAAGATCCTGGTACTGGATCAGACTCCCAGGGACATTGACACACTGAATCGTATGTATACAATCCTGGGAAATATCGAGCGGATCGGCGACCATGCCATGAACCTGGCTGAGTATGCGGAAACCATCGAACAGAAGGGATTGAATTTCTCTGACTTTGCCCGCAAGGAGCTTCTGGTAATGGAAGAATCCTGCGCAGAAGGAATGGCCCAGCTGTTAAAAGCTGCTGTGGGAGATCCTGAGTTCAAGCTTGCTTCCGTAGCAGAGGCAGAGCAGAAGATCGATGACATCACAAGAACCTTCCGCCAGAACCAGATCGACCGCATGAGAGCAGGAAACTGCAACGTAGAGTGCTCGATCCTGTATTCGGAGATGCTGACCGATTACGAGAGAATCGGAGATCATATGCTGAATATTGCGGAGGCGTATGCTGCGATTGAGTGGTCTGGGGAAGGGACTGTATAAAGAAAGAGTTATAGTGAATAGGCAGGAAGTTTTTGATAAAGGAGACTTTCCTGCCTGTTTTGCTTGACACAGGTAACTCGGTTTACTATGATACAAAGAAAGGCATATTTTTAGACAATCGTCCAGAAGGAGGGACAAAATGGCGATGATTCACGAAACACTAAATGAAGTACTGCCTGCTATGATTGAGCTTAGCGAAGATATTTACCGCCATCCGGAGTTAGGCTTTAAGGAGTTCAGAAGCCGGAGCAAGGTAGTGGAGATTCTTGAACAGGCAGGGATCCCTTATGAGGACGCGGCCTATACCGGGCTTACCGCTTGTCTTGACTCAGGAAAGCCAGGGCCAAATATCGGTCTGATCGCAGAATTTGACGCGGTGCCTACGTTAGGGCATCCCTGCGCCAATGAAGGGGACTATGCGGCCCATACCTGCGGCCACTATGCTCAGCTGGGAGTGATGCTTAGCTTATTTTTAGCCATTAAGAAATCGGATATACTGAAAGAGCTTTGCGGGAAGGTAACACTGCTCATAACGCCAGGTGAGGAATTCTGTGACATGGATTACAGAAAGGAGCTTATCCGGCAGGGGAAATTAAGCTATCCTTCTGGAAAGCAGGAGATGATTGCAGCAGGAGTGTTTGACACCATTGATATTATGCTTTCCTGCCATGCCATGGGCCTTGACATGACAAAGTATCATGCGGAAATCGGGGCCAGTCTCAATGGATTTATCCAAAAACGGGCTGTTTTTTATGGAAAAGCCGCTCATGCCGGAGCGAATCCTGAGGGCGGTATCAATGCTCTTAATGCAGCCAATCTTGCCATGACCGGGATCAATTTTCTTCGTGAGACCTTCCGGGCGGAGGATGCGGTAAGGGTACACTTTGTAATGCAGGAGGGAGGACAGACAGTGAACACAGTTCCCTCCAGAACCCAGTTAGAGATGTATATAAGAGCCAGGTCTACAGATGCTATTTTTGAGACGAATGATAAGGTGAACCGGGCTCTCAGGGGCGGGGCCTTAGCGATTAACTGCGGCCTGGAAATCCAGGATATGCCGGGATATTTTCCTCTGCATCAGGATAAAAATCTAACAGAGCTTGTAAAGAAGCACATTTTAGATTACATGGAGCCGTCTATGGTGGCTCAGGGTACTCATGGGTTTGCTTCCGGAGATATGGGAGATATTTCCATGATGTGGCCTACGGTAGAAATTGGAACAGCCGGTTTTGAAGGAACGATCCATGGGAAGGATTTTAAAACAGTGGACCCGGAGCAGGCATACTGCGTACCAGCCCACTATTTTGCAGATACAGTAATAGAGCTACTGTCTGAAGGCGGGGCGGAGGCCTGGAAGATCAAGGAGGCTTTTGTGTCGGTTATGGATAAAAAGAGCTATCTGGAAACACTGGATGGCTTAAATAAATCAACCACATATGAAAAGGAGAATTGATTTTATGAGAAAAAAATTTTTATGCAGTGCAGCAGTTGCAGCCATGGCGGCATCCGTACTTTTCGGATGTGCAGACAGCGGGAATGGGGGAACATCCACAGATAAGGCAACAGAGAAAGTGGCAGAGGGAGCAGATGAGAATGAGGCGGCTTCAGGGGAGAAGGTAAAGGTTTCCCTTCTGGTTACCGGTTCTTTTGGAGATAAGGCCTTTAACGATTCCGCTCAGGCTGGTATGGAGCGCCTGACGGCTGAAATGGGAGATCAGGTTGAGGTAGAGATGATCGAGATGGGCAATGATAAGACTAAGTTTGAGGGCTCACTTCTGGATGCGTCCGAGTCAGATGCGGATATTATCATTACAGGTCTTTGGGATATGAAGGAGATTACAGAAAATGTAGCTCAGGATTTCCCGGAAAAGAAGTATATTATCTTTGATACAGATGTGGATTATAACGCAGGCGATCTGAGCAATGTATACTCGATGAGTTATAAGCAGAATGAGGGAGCATTTTTAGCAGGCGTACTGGCAGCCAGCGCGACGGCTTCTGATATGGAGTATGCAAATGAGGACGCAGTCATTGGTTTTGTCGGCGCAAAGGATACGGCAGCGGTGATCAATGATTCGGCAGTTGGATTTATCGAGGGCGCCCAGTTTGTAAATCCGGATATTAAGGTTCTGGTTTCTTATGTCGGTTCCTATGTGGACTCCGCAACAGCAAAAGAGCTGGCACTGACACAGTATTCCTCCGGTGCGGACGTGGTATTTGTAGCGGCTGGTCCGGCTTCTGTAGGTGTAATTGAAGCTGCGGCTGAGAGCCAGAAGTATGTAATCGGAGTAGATTCTGACCAGGCTCTGGCGTATGAGGGGAAGGATGAGGCTCAGTTTATTATCTCTTCTGCCATCAAGGGCGTTGGCGACAGCCTTGTAAATGCAGTGGAGCGTTCATTAAAGGGAGAGCTTCCTTACGGCGAGTATGAGGTGTTAGGCCTTGAGGATGGCGTTGTGGGGCTGGCTGACAATGAGATCTATCAGACCGTTGTTCCTGAAGATGTAAGAGCAGCAGTGGATGAAGCTAAGGAAAAGATTCTTGCAGGTGAGGTTTCTGTAAGCACAGCCTTTGGTATGGAGGAGTCCGCGTTAAAGGAGATCATAAGCAGTGCCCAGTAAATGTGTGGGTACCGTTAGAAAGGGTATGATATGGAACAGGGGAACGTATTAGAAGCCAGAAATATCACTAAGGTTTATCCCGGTGGTGTGGTGGCGAACCACAATGTCAATCTTGAAATCCGCAGGGGCGAGGTTCACGCGCTGGTAGGTGAAAACGGTGCAGGAAAGTCAACGCTTATGAAGATGCTCTTTGGAATGATTTCCCCTACGGAGGGCCAGATTTTTGTGGATGGGAAGGAAGTGCATTTTGCTTCCTCCAGTGACGCCATAGAGGCCGGTCTTGGTATGGTCCATCAGCATTTTATGCAGGTGCCGTCTATGACGGTAGCTGAAAATCTGATTCTGGGCGCTGAGACGGGGACTGCCTTTAAGGTGGATCGGAAAAAGGCCTTTGAGATCACAAAGGAGCTGTCTGAAAAATATAATCTGAAGGTAGATGCGGCGGAGCGGGTGGAAGATATTTCTCTGGCCATGCGTCAGAAGCTGGAAATCTTAAAGGCTCTGTACCGGGGGGCTCATATCCTGATTCTGGATGAGCCTACGGCAGTGCTTACGCCTCAGGAAACGGAAGAATTATTTGAGCAGTTAAAGCTTCTTCGGGACAGTGGACATACCATTATTTTTATATCCCATAAATTAAATGAGGTAAAGGCTCTCTGCAGCCGGATGACCATTTTAAGGGATGGAAAGACCATGGGAACCTATGAGATTTCCGACCTGGATGAGCACGAGATTTCACGCCTGATGGTAGGCAGGGATGTAAGCCTTGACATTGAGAAAGAAGAGGAGGATTTTGGAAAAACCGTATTTTCAGTTAAGGACCTGGTTTATGCAGATTCCTTTGGAAAGACCAGGCTGGATCATGTTTCATTTTCCATACGTGAAGGCCAGATCCTTGGCATTGCAGGAATTGACGGGAATGGGCAGTCTGAGCTGGTGGAGGCCATTGTGGGTACTTTAAAGCCTCAGGGCGGAAGAATCTCTCTGAACGGAACCGATATTTCTTCTTATCCGGTATTGAAGCGCCAGGAGGCAGGAATTTCTCATGTATCCGAGGATCGTATGAAATACGGAACGGCTCCGAAGCTGTCTTTGGAGGACAATACGATTTCCAAGATTTATTATAAGGATCAGCTAAAGACCAGGGGACTGATCGACAGCAAAAAGGTGTCGGAGTATGTGAACCGGATTCTGAAGGAATTTCTGGTTAAGTATGATAACTCGAAGCAGGCGGTTTCAGAGCTTTCCGGCGGAAATGTGCAGAAGCTGGTAGTAGGACGGGAGTTTGACTATGAGCCGGAGCTTTTGATCATGAATCAGCCTACCCGCGGCATCGATGTGGGGGCCATTGAGTTTATCAGGAAGAAAATTGTGGATATGCGCAGCAGGAAGAAGGCGATTCTTCTGGTGTCCGCTGATCTGAATGAGGTGTTGTCTTTAAGCGATACCATTCTGGTTATGCACGAGGGACGGATTGTGGGATATATCGATGATGTGAAGCATACGTCAGAAAATGAACTGGGCCTTTATATGCTTGGTGTGAAAGAAGATTCCAGAGAGCGGATTGGAGGTGCGTGCTGTGAATAAGAAGTTTACCATTGTGCGTCTGGCCTGTGCCTTTGCTATCGCGATTCTTCTGTCAGTAGGAATTATTTTTGCAGTCAGCGAAGAGCCGGTGACGGCGGTTTATAACCTGTTTTTAGGGCCGCTCCAGAGTAAGCGTCATTTCTTTGATGTGTTTGCCAGCAGTGTGCCTCTGATTTTTACGGGACTGGCTCTGGGACTGGTGTTTAAGTCAGGAAATTTTTCTATGATTGCAGATGCCTGCCTGTTTACCGGTGGTGTGGTGACGGCGGCTCTGGCGATTAAGACAGCTATGCCGGCTCCGGTTCACCCTATTGTGATCATGGTCTGTGCGGCGGCTGTGGGCGGCATCATTGGAAGTATTCCGGCTCTCCTTAAGGTATATTTTCATACCAATGAGCTTGTAACCTCTTTGATGCTTAATTATGTGTTTTTTTACCTTGGCATTTACGGGGTGACCAGATTTCTGGCGGATCGTGAGGCGGGAACCTTCGCTTCCTTAAAATACCAGCCGACAGCAGAGCTTGGGACGCTGATTTCAGGGACTAAATTTCATGTGGGATACCTGATTGCCATCGGTGTGGTGATTGTTTTGTACCTTCTGGTGTTTAAAACCAGGTTTGGCTATGAGGTGCGCATTTCAGGAAGCAATCCTCAGTTTGCTAAATATTCCGGTATGAATACAAACAAGGTGATCATTCTGACCCAGGTGATTGCGGGAGCGGTGGCAGGTCTTGGAGGCTCGGTGGAGCAGATGGCGATGTACCAGCGCTTTAACTGGCAGGATTCGCCTTCCTATGCGTGGGACGGTGTGATTATCGCCATCTTATCCGGCAATAATCCGAAAATGGTTCCTTTTGCGGCCTTTTTCCTGGCCTACATTCGTGTAGGAGCGGATCTGATGTCCCGGCGCTCGGATGTACAGAATGAACTGGTATCAATTATTCAGGCAGTGCTGATTCTGTTTGTAACAGCGGAGCGCTTTATGGCAGGCTGGAAGCAGCGGGAAGAGGCTAAGAGAGCGCTGAGAGGGGAGGCATAATAATGGATGTGTTTCAGGATATTTTAAAAACTTTAAGTCTCCCGGAATTTTACTTCGCTGTGTTCCGAAGCGCGACGCCAGTGCTTCTTACCACTCTGGGAGCAATGATTTCTTCCCGGTCCGGTACCAGCAATATTGCCCTTGAAGGTACGATGCTGATTTCCGCTTTTGTGGGTGTGGTGGTAAGCGCCTTCACTCAGAATGCCTGGATTGGATTTTTAGGCGCGGTGCTGTCGGGCTTTGTGATCAGCAATATATTAGCCTATTTTATTTTAAAATTAAATTCCAACGCAGTTATTTCCGGAATTGCCATCAATACACTGGCTTCCGGGGGTACGATTTTTGTGCTGTATCTGATCACAGGAGAGAAGGGAGCGTCTACCTCCCTGGCCTCTTTAAAGCTTCCAAGCCTGACCCTTCCTGGGATCCAGAATATACCAGTGATCGGTGCGGTTTTGTCGGGCCATCATGTGCTGACCTATGCGGCTCTCATTTTAGTAGCGGCAGTGTGGTATCTGTTTAAGTACACAAGGCTTGGTATGCATATACGGGCGGTTGGAGAGTCTCCGGATGCGGCCGAGTCTGTGGGGATTCCGGTTAAGCGGGTAAAATATATTGCTCTGAGCTTCAGCGGGATTCTTACCGGTATGGCGGGAGCCTTCCTTTCCATGGGATATGTAGGCTTATTTTCTGCAGGCATGACAGCAGGCCGCGGATATATTGCTCTGGCAACGCAGGCCATAGCCGCAGGAAATGCAGTGGTGGGAATGCTGGCATCCTTATTGTTTGGATTCTGCCAGAGCCTTGCAAATTACCTTCAGTCTTCTAATATTCCGCTCCAGTTTATTCAGATGATGCCATATCTTATCATTATTATTGCTTATACAGTGTACTGTGGTATGATAGAACACAATAAAAAGAAAAAACAAATGCAGGCGGCAGCTGGCAAATAAGAGAGGGGTTAGACCATGGACAAACACTTAATGGAGTTACATTTACATCTGGACGGCTCCCTGCGCCCGGAAACGGTATGGGAGCTGGCAAAGGAACAGGGAGTGGAGCTTCCTGTGGGGACACTGGAGGAGGTAAGGCAGCAGATGAAGGTGCCTGAGGACTGCCAGACCCTGGAGGAGTATCTGAAGCGGTTTGATCTGCCTCTTTTAGTGCTTCAGGAGGAGAACGCGCTGGAGCGGGTTACCTTTGAACTGACAGAGGATCTTGCGAAGGCCGGGCTTGATTATGCGGAGATCCGCTTTGCGCCTCAGCTTTCCCTTCAGAACGGGCTTACCCAGGATCAGGTGGTTCAGGCGGCCATCCGCGGAGCAGAGCGGGGAATGAAGGCGTATCCCGGAATCCGGGTGGGGCTGATCCTCTGCTGTATGAGAGGGGATCAGAATGAGGCTCTGAACCTGGAAACCGTTGAAATGGTGAAGAAATACCTGGGCAGGGTTGTCTGCGCAGTTGACATCGCAGGGGCAGAAGGGTTGTTTGATACCCGCCTTTTCAAGCCGGTGTTTGACAAGGTGAATGAATACGGCCTTCCGATGACCATCCATGCAGGAGAAGCAGCAGGCCCGGACAGCATCCGCACCGCTCTTTCCTACGGAACCAGGAGAATCGGCCATGGAGTGGCTGCGGCTCAGGATGAAGCTCTTATAAAGGAGCTGGTCCGTGACGGCATCACCCTGGAGGTCTGTGTTACCAGCAACTTCCATACAAAGGTAATGAACCGCCTGGAGGATCATCCCATCCGTAAGCTCTTTGACGCAGGAGTGCGGGTGACCATCAACTCTGACAATATGACTGCTTCTGATACAAACCTTGCAAAGGAGATCCAGGTTTTAAAGGATGTGCTTGGATTTACGGAGGAAGAAATAGAGACGATGGAGCAGTATGGGTGGGAAGCCAGGTTTTTAAAAGACTGAGAGAAACTGAAAGACTGAGAGAAACTGTAAAATAAAGGGAACGCTGCCGGCAGAGGAATGGGTCTGCTCCGGCAGCGTTTTTTTAAACAGGTTTTAAGCTTTAGTGATCGGCTTCCGGCTTCCTTTTAGTCGCTCTAGGCAGGTTCCAGCAGTAGCGGGTAGCCAGAAGACGGATCAGCACCACCAGACATGCGCTGATTACCAGAGACGCGTCTGTTCCCAGGAGGTCATCTGCAAACACATAGCAGAGAGCTCCGGCCAGAGAGGCGCAGGCGTATACGTGCTTGCGGAGAATATAAGGGGTCTGCCCTGCCATAATATCTCTCAGGACACCGCCTCCTACGCCGGTAAGCACACCCAGGAAGATGGAAAGAAACCGGTAATCCCGGTAGCCTGCAAGGATGGCAGTGTCGATGCCGGTTACAGTAAAGGCCGCAAGACCAACGGCATCAAAGATGTTCATCAGCTTCTCATAGGAAGCGATATAGTGGCTTTCTAAAATCTTCTGGTTCATCCGCACGATACAGAAGAGGATGAGTACGGTGATAAAGGCAGTGATTACATAGATAGGGTGTAAAAACAGGCCGGGAGGCACGCTGCCCAGGATTATATCCCTGAGCATACCGCCTCCTACGGCTGTGGTCACTCCCAGCACCACCACACCCAGCAGATCCAGCTGCTGCTTGATGGCAACCATAGCCCCGGAAGAAGCAAAGGCTACGGTGCCGATCATTTCAATGATAAAAAAAAGTGAGATTGGCTGATCCATGGCAGGTTCCTACAGAAGATAAATCTTATGCTTTTCACATGTATCCCGCATCTCCTGAGGCCAGATGCTGGCCTGTACCTCGCCGATATGGGCACGATCCAGTAAAAGCATACACAGACGGGACTGGCCGATACCGCCGCCGATGGTGTAGGGCAACTCACCGTTCAGAAGCATCCTGTGATAGGGAAGCTCCTGGCGTTCCTCACAGCCGGCTTTTTTCAGCTGCTGGGCCAGGGAAACCTCATCTACGCGGATACCCATACTGGAGATCTCCAGGGCGCAGCCAAGAGTCTCATACCAGAACAGAATATCGCCGTTTAACTGCCAGTCATCATAGTCTGGTGCTCTGCCGTCATGGGGCTTGCCGTCTGCCAGCTTATCGCCGATCTGCATTAAAAAGACGCAGCCATGCTCTCTGGTGATCCGGTTCTCACGTTCCTTTGGAGTGCAGTCAGGGTACAAAGCCTCCAGCTCGGAGGTGGTGATAAAGAAAATATCCTCAGGCAGATCCTTCACTGCGTTGGGGTACTTATACCATACCTCGTGCTGCATGTGTTTGATGACCTTGAAGATCTGACGTACCGTATCCTTTAAGGTGTCCAGGTTCCGGTCCTCTTTTGCAATGACCTTTTCCCAGTCCCACTGATCCACATAGCAGGAGTGCAGGTTATCCAGCTCCTCATCCCGGCGGATGGCGTTCATATTGGTGTAAAGACCTTCCCCTGGCTGGAAGCCGTATTTCTTAAGGGCCATACGTTTCCACTTCGCAAGAGAGTGAACCACCTCCAGGGTCTCTCCCGGCAGTCCTGCCATATCAAAGGCGACCGGGCGCTCGGTGCCGTTCAGATTGTCGTTCAGGCCGCTGCTGCGCTCTACGAATAAGGGAGCAGAGATACGCTCCAGGTGCATCTCACGCCCGATCTCCTTCTGGAAGGTGTCGCGTATGTATTTGATCGCGTCCTGTGTTTCCCGGATGGACAGCCGGGGATCGTAATGTTCTGGTATGATAAGTGCCATGGATCCAGTCCTCCTTGTATGCTGAATAAAAATGTTTTATTTATGGTATCACTAATGGGGAAAAGGTGCAATAGAAAAATATGCATTTTTATACATACCTTTATTCAAAGAGATCCATCAGCTTTCTCTTCATGGCCTGGCGGCGCCTGGCAGAAGCCTCCGGATCCGGCAAAAAACGCCCGTTTTCCTCCCGGATCACGTCGCCCTCCTTAAGTCCCTCAGGCAGCAGCCCGGCGGCAATGGAGATCATGTTCTTATGCTCATCCTCACAGATGGCAGTTCCTTCTTCAATACGGTCGATGATATAGTTCATAGCCTGAACCCTCCTGTATGTTGGTGTAAAATTAAGGCCTGCACTGGCCGCAGGGGGAATAGCCTTCTTCTATCAGCTGCTCCCGGCTGCCGGAATATTCGCTCCGGTTCTCCGGCTGCATCTGCTTTACAGAGGAGCAGTCCGGAAGATGGAACTTCTTTGTCTTTTCATTTAAGATGTAGGAGGCAGTCTGTCCGGTTTCCTCTGTGGACGGAGACAGGGCAGGGGCCTCTCCCTTTTCAAAGCTCCAGCTAAGGTCTGTTCCGTCTGTCCATGCGGTGATGGTGCCAAGTTGGTCTGTCCGCAGGATCTGGATCCCGGCTGTCTCCAGCTTCTCTATGGTTTCCTTGTGGGGATGGCCGTAGGAGTTGCCTTCACCGCACTGGATCACCGCGTAGGATGGGGAAACTGCCTTTAAGAAGGCGTCGCTGGTGGAGGTACGGCTGCCGTGGTGTCCTGCCTTCAGTACATCTGCCTTCAGATCCAGTCCGCTGTTTACAATATCTGTTTCAGCGGCTGTCTCAGCGTCTCCGCACATCACAAAGGAACGGTTTCCAAGGGTCAGCTTAAGGCCCACAGACCAGTTGTTTAAGTCATCCCCGTAATCCCCTATGGGAGCCAGGATGGTAAAGGCAGCCTTTCCCAGGCTGTAGGTGTCACCTGCCTGGGGCCTGGTAAGTTTCAGCCCCTTTTCAGAGATGGCATCCAGTACATCCTCAAAGGTCTTTGTGGTATGCTCTATGGGAGGAAGAATCACCTTTTCTACGGAAAAGGCCCGGATCACATCATCCAGACCGCCGATATGGTCAGAATGAGGATGGGTGCCGATGACGTAGTCAAGGGTCTGGACACCAGCAGAGGTAAGGTAGGAGACAACGGTATCCCCCTGGTCATTCTCCCCGGCATCGATGAGCATAAAATGGCCGTCTGACTCAGCCAGGATGCTGTCGCCCTGGCCTACGTCGATAAAGTGAAGGGTAAGCCCGTCCCCCTGTGAAAGGGAGGCCGATCCCTGTGAGGATGCGCTGGGGCTGCCAGAGGGAAGGCTGCCGCAGCCTCCAAGGATCAGGGATACTGTAAGGAGCAGGGGAAGGAGAAGGGTTCTTTTCAGTCGTTTCAATTCGGTCATAGGATCAGTCCGCCTTTCAGTCATATATTCCGGAACGGAAGAATGCATCCCACTCAGGGCTGGCGCGTTTCAGGGAAAGAGGACGCCCGTTCCTGTCCAGAAAGCAGTGACGGCTCTCTCCCGCAGTCTTTAGCTGACCGTCAGCTGCACCGTACATCTCATAGCCGATGGTCATACGGATGCCGTTATATTCTTTAAGCCAGGCGTGGATCCGCACCTCCTCGCCGAAGCGGACCATGGACTTATACTGGCAGCATACCTCAAGGACGGGGCTGATGATCCCGGCCTCCTCCAGCTCCTTATAGCCGCAGCCCATCTGCTCCATCATATAGACCCGGGCCTCCTCCATCCAGCGGATGTAATTGGAATGGTGGACACAGCCCATCTGGTCTGTCTCATAATAATGGACCTTGTGGATATAATCATTCATCATACAAACCTCCGTTGTTCATTCAGGGTAGTACCAGTATACTCTGTTTTTTCCATTTTTGCAAGCAGAAAATGAACGTTTGTTCGACACGAATATTTTTCCATTTTTAATCATATATTAAAAGCAGGACCAGCCTGGTCCTTACGGATGTATATTATAGTGTGACATAAAAAAGGAGTGAAAAAATTATGGCAAGAGGCGTCAGGAAAACACCGGAGGAAAAACTGCAGGCAGAATTAAATGAGGTTTACAACACCATTTCACAGTATGAAAGCTGTCTGGAGACCATGAAGCAGAAGGCAAAGGAGCTGGAGGAGCAGATCCAGCTGGAGCAGTACAAGGTGGTAGCAGGGCTTTTAAAGGAACGGGATATGTCCATGGAGGAACTGAAGGAGCTTTTAGAAGCAGGGCACGACCTCACTATGACAGCCTGAGAGGAGGCTGTTTAAAACATAATCCCGCCTTCTGTACAGGGGTATAATCTTGTGCTAAACTAAATCTATACTGAAAGGTGTACTCTCGGAATCTCCCTTGCACTCATCTTTGCGGCTGATTTTCCGCCATCTGCACACAAATCTGAGCACAAAGAGATTCCGAGAGTACACAGGAGAAAGCCAGGAGGATGACCATGGGAAATGTAACACTTGGAAGTACAGGGATTACAGTAAACAAGAATGGATTTGGTGCTCTGCCGATCCAGAGGATCAGCGATGAGGATGCTGTTCATCTGATCCGGAAGGCCTATGAAGGCGGGATCACATTTTTTGATACGGCGCGGTGCTATACGGACAGCGAGGTGAAGCTTGGACTTGCTCTGGAGGGAATCCGGGACAAGGTTTATATTGCTACAAAAACCATGTCCGTAACAGCAGAGGGATTCTGGGAGGATCTGGAAACATCACTGAGGAATTTAAAGACAGACTATGTAGACATTTATCAGTTCCACAATCCCCCATTCTGTCCTAAGCCGGGAGACGGCACAGGGCTTTATGAGGCCATGCTGGAAGCAAAGGCGCAGGGGAAGATCCGCCATATCGGTATTACCAACCACCGTCTGGCAGTGGCAGAGGAGGCCATCCAGTCCGGCCTGTATGAGACCCTGCAGTTCCCCTTCTGCTATCTGGCCTCCGACCGGGATATTGCCCTGGCGGAGCAGTGCCGCCAGGCTGATATGGGCTTTATTGCAATGAAGGCTCTGTCCGGCGGCCTGATCACCAACTCAAGGGCGGCCTACGCGTACCTGGATCAGTTTGAGCAGGTGCTTCCCATCTGGGGCGTACAGCGTGAGAAGGAGCTGGATGAATTTCTGTCCTATGTAACAGAGCCGCCGGTAATGACAGAAGAATTAAAGGCTCTCATCGAGAACGACAGGAAGCTTCTGCAGGGAGAATTCTGCCGGGGCTGCGGTTACTGTATGCCATGTCCCGCAGGCATCGAGATAAACAACTGCGCCAGAATGTCTCTCCTGATCCGCCGTTCCCCCTCTGCGGCCCAACTGACTCCTGAGGTTCAGGAAAAAATGGCAAGGATCAAAGAATGCCTTCACTGCGGCCGCTGCAGCAGCCGATGTCCATACGGGTTGGATACACCGGCGCTGCTTGAAAAAAATCTGAAGGATTACGAGGAGATCCTGGAAGGAAAGGCGCTGTAGCCCTATGCCTATCCCCGGTAACGGTTCAGGCAGGCGAAGATCTCCTGAGGCCGCGGCATACATAAGCCCATAGCGCTGTAGGAGGTGTCACCGATGGCAGACAGGCCGCCCTTTTCCAGTTCCTTTAAAAGCAGTGATACCACTTCCTTTAAGGAGAAACGCTCCAGAAGCTGGTGCTCGATGGAGTACCGGAGCATCTGGGCCAGAGCGGCAGTCTGCTCGGAATCGATCAGCTGCTCCACAAAACGCAGCTCCACAGGCTCCTTCCCAACCTGGAGGGAGTCTTTTCCGTATACCTTAACCTTGATCCGGTCCTCACGTCCCCGACTGTCTCCACGGTGTCCCCGTCTGTCATAGCCGCCGGAACGTTCCTGGGCCTGGGAAGCCCGTTCCCTTCCGGCAGTCTGCATCAGCCTGCGTCCCTCCTTTGGAAGGGCAAAACCGGGAGCCGAGGTCACCGGATCTGCCCCGTAGCCTGCGCAGAATTCCTTTGTAGCCCTGGTAATATCAACCGGCACATAGGAATCCATTTGTATAATGGTATCGGCAATGTAAAAATAGGCCCCGGAGCTTCCGGCTACCATGATCGTAGAGATCCCGGCCTGCTCATACAGATCCCTGGCCCGCTCGATAAACGGGGTAATGGGCTCTTTGCTGCGGTTTATGATTTTCTGCATCAGGTCATCCCGCACCATAAAATTCGTCGCTGACGTATCCTCGTCGATGAGGAACACATGGCTTCCGGCTTCGATTCCCTCCACCACCGCAGCGGCCTGGGAGGTACTGCCGCTGGCATCCTCTGTAGAAAAACAGCGGGTGTCTTTTTTATTTGGAAGGTCATTGATAAACATGGAAATGTCCGCGTTGCGGATGCTTCGTCCGTCCTCTGCCCGAAGCTTAAGGGCGGTGTCGTCGGTAATCACATATTCCCGCCCGTCGCCGGAGATATGGTCATAGACACCGGCCTCCAGGGCCTTTAACAGGGTAGATTTTCCGTGATAGCCGCCGCCGACGATCAGGGTAATCCCCTTCTTAAGCCCCATACCGGTAATAGGGCCGTGATTTGGAAGGGTTAAGGACACCCGAAGGGAGTCCGGGGAGGAAAATGCCACTCCGCCCTTCATGGGCCTGCTGGAAATGCCGCTTTCCCTTGGGAGAACGG
This sequence comes from uncultured Clostridium sp., assembly GCA_900549235.1. Lineage (GTDB taxonomy): Bacteria > Bacillota > Clostridia > Lachnospirales > Lachnospiraceae > Enterocloster. Next base: position 75,663 of record URNT01000015.1, read on the forward strand.
CTCCGTCTGCCACAAAGGATACAAGGCCCAGCCGTGAAAGCTCCTGCCTGATAAAATACTGGTCCTCTGCCAGGGCAATCACCGATTTTACCTCACCGGCAGGCCTGCTTTTACAGAAAAATACTTGCTCCACGCACCGGGGAAGGAAGTCAAAGAGGATGCGGATCAGCTCGCCGGAATTGATGGTGCGCCCATTTGCGGGAAAGCCTACCTGGAACCGGGCTGTGATCCCCTTCGCATGGCACTCGCAGGCGGTTCTTGTAAGGATTTCAGGTCCTGGCTGGCTGATGGAGAGCAGGCCGCTTTTTCCAGAGCCCTTTGCCTTAAAATTAAAACGGGCGATCTCTTTGGAAAACTGGCGCACCAGGTAATCTTCAAAGGCCCGCTTTTTATAGTCTGTATTAAAGAAAGCAGAAGGAAAGCCTGCCTTCTGATGGGAAATGGTAACGCTTACCTTGGAGGGCGCTGCAAAGGGATCTCCCTGTACATGGTCAATAGATAAAATATAGTCCGAGCAGTCATAGGCCCCCTGGGCTGACTTGTAAGCCGGATAGCTTTTCCGGTCAATGGACTCCAGAAGCTGTTTTAAATCGCGGGAAGATTTCATTTTTCTTAACCTCTTTCATTTTTCATTGGTAAAAATAGTTTAGGGTATTTTGAGGAAAAATGCAACCGGAGCTGGGAAATAGTGGAATGCAGGTATTTCACAGACAGGAGAAATATAGTATAATGTATCTCATAGACAAAAAGAGAAGGGTTAAGAAAAAATGTTGAGAATGAAAAAGCGAAGCCTGGCAGCGTACCTGATTGTGGCTGCCGGAATTTTACTGATCATCCTCAGTGGATTTTATTGCGGGGATAAGGTCTGCGGCTGTAAGGAATCCGTCGCCATACAGCAGATCGAACCGTCCGCTGTAAAAAATGGCGAAGATGGAACATACGCTTTCCTTGAACTGGATGGCGGAGGCCATGGGGCAAGCAGCCTGGAGTTTAAGACGGATCATCAGACCGTACAGGTTTATACGGGAGATCAGCTGATTTATGAGGTCCGGGAAGGGGATACTGTATTTGGAAAGACAACCGGAGAAAGGTTCCATTTTGTGGATCTTCCTTTGGGAGAACAGGAAATTACGGTCGTTTTGAGAGAAATCTATCCGGAAATTAAACATGGTATACCGGAGTTTCATCTGGGAGATAAGCAGCTGATGTATCAGGAATATCTGCTCAGATCCCTGATCGGGTTTCTTGTGGAATTTTTGATGATAGCATTTGGCATTGCCCTTTTCTTCTACTGGATCCTGGTGAAGAAGGAACTGAAAAGGGATAAAGAAGTGTTTTATTTTTCTGCTTTCCTTGTTCTTACAGGAGCATGGCTGCTGAGAGGAAGCGACCTGACACTTCTCCTGTTCCATAATTATACAGCCTTATCCTATAGCGGCTATATTCTTATGATGCTGATCCCGGTGGCATTTTTTAAGTTTAACCAGTATTTCTGGGAGATGAAGGAAAATGTCTGTCAGCGGGCATTTTGTATAGCCTCCAGCTTGAATGGAATCCTGTGTACCGTTCTCCATATGACAGGAATCCGGGAATTTAAGCAGACAGTGGCAGGAACTCATCTGCTGATTCTGCTGGCTCTGATTCATATGTTTGTCGGCATTTGGAGCTATTATAAAAGAAATGGAGCGGACTACAAAACAAAAGGGGGGTTAAGTTGTATTGCAATCCTTCTTGCAGCCGTGTTCTATGATTATATCGGGTTTTATCAAAATGTAGTCAGAATCTATGAGGTGGGAAGAATCGGGATTTGGGGAGTTTTGATCCTGATTGGATGTATCATGATGCAGGAGCTGTCCGGCCAGTTAAAAGAAGGACGGAAAAACGCGATTTATAAGGAACTGGCAGAAATCGATCAGCTGACCGGGTTTTACAATCGAAATGCTTATAACCGGTGGGAAGAAGCGAATCAGCAGAATTTTTCTCAAATCGGTATGGCGATCTGTGATCTCAATGATCTTAAAAAGCATAATGATACCATGGGACATGAATATGGAGATCAGTATATCATAGCAGCGGCTGGCATCATACGAAGTTCCATAGGAGAACATGGGAACTGTTATCGGATTGGCGGAGACGAGTTCTGTATTACCTGGCAGGAGAAGCCCGCAGAGGAGTATCTGGCAGAGCGGTGGAACATGATGAAAAAGCTGCAGGAGCAGTATAATTCCGCTTCACAGGATGTAAGGATCTATATCGCCTGCGGGTATGCACAAGCCAGTGAGGAGGATCAGTGTATAAAGGACATCCGCAGCCGCGCGGATATTCGTATGTATCAAAATAAGAAAAATATGAAAGGGCTGGACTGCCCCAGATAAAAATCAACGATAAGGAGACGCTATGCAGCAGAAAGATATACAGAAGTTAAAAGAACAGCTTTACACCCAGATCGGCCAGGCAGAAAAGGTACTGGTAGGAATCGGAAGCCAGTGGAAGGAGGCGCCTCTGGAGGCGTATGGCCATTTATATGAAATGGTAAAAGAAAAAGACTACTATATTGTCACTACATTGACCGACGGAGTGGTTTATGAGGCAGGTTTTGACCAGTCAAGGATCACTGCCCCCTGCGGAAACATCCACTGGCGCCAGTGCGCTAAAGCCTGCACAAAGGATATCTGGGAAGAAGGAGAGCTGCCGGATGAGACCTGCCCCCACTGCGGCGCCCCTCTTACAGCAAATACAGTAGAAGCCGAAACCTACATTGAAGAAGGCTATCTTCCAGGCTGGGAAGCCTATAAGCACTGGCAGGCGGCAACGTTAAACAAAAAGCTGCTGATTCTGGAGCTTGGCGAAGGCTTCAAGTACCCCACTGTTATGCGCTGGCCTTTTGAAAAGGTTGCGTTTTTTAATCAGAAAGCCTGCCTTTACCGGGTAAACCGCCATCTGAGCCAGGTTCCGGAGGAGCTTGGGGAGAGAGCAGTGGGAGTGGATGGGGATCCGGTGGAGTTTGTGGCGGGGATGGTGTGAGTGTGTTCTTACTGAATGTACAAATGTGTATTCCAGTAATCCGATGCCATTTCTATAAAATCTTTTGCCGCACGATTGATATAGTGATTCTGGGCGTATACGGCTGCCAGCTCCCAGCTGGCTTCCGGGCCCAAGGTGAAATAAGATACGTGGGAGCTGAGAGAGGCATAGCTGCGGGGGATGATGGAGCAGCACTGCCTGCTCTCAGCCAGATGGCGCATGGTCCTCATACTGATAGATTCAAAGAGGAGCTTTGGTTTGAAGCCGGCTGCTTCAAAAAGCTGATCGATCACAGGACGCATGGTAGAATTTTTTTCCACCAGGGTAAAAAGCTCATCCCGAAACAGGGACAATGAGATCTCAGGATAGTCCTTCGGCTCTCTCGGTTCCTGATAAGCCAGGGGATGATCCTTTGGCACACAGAGATAAAAAGGTTCATATAAAATGTGCTTATATACAAGATGCCTGTATTTCCGCTCAGAAATAGTCTGAAAACTAATATCCAGCTGGTTGGCAGTGAGCATCCTGACCTGGGAGGCAACCGAGGCCTCCAGCGGCTGGAATGTGGTTTCAGGGTAGAGGGCATGAATCTGTGGGTAGATAGAGGTAAACATCTGGATGCCTCTTTCTGGTGTAAGCCCGATGGTGATCGTACCGTTCCAGCGTTTGGCCATATCTTCAATCTGCGTGTAGGTCTGACGCTTGATTTGAAGAATCTGTTCCGAATTTTTTACATACAATTCTCCGATTTCTGTAAGCTCCCAGTGATTTCTGGTCCGGATAAAAAGGGGAGCACCCAATTCCTTTTCCAGTTTTAAAAGCTGTTGATTCAAGGCAGACTGAGTTACATAGAGTTCCTCTGCCGCTCTGGAAACGCTTTTATATTTTGCAATGGTAAGAATGTATTCAATCAGCTTTGTTTCCATACAGAGACCCCTTTTGAACTTTAGTAAAACTTAAAACCATTTAATTTTAATTAAGTTGATTTATATATACGTTATTTATATAATAAAAATGTACAAAAAACAAGGGGAAATAGCAAAAAAACTATTCATTCAGACAAAAAGGAGGAAATAAGATGATGAAACATAAGATAAGAGCCGGGATGCTGATTCCGGTATTGGCTGCTGTCAGTCTGTGCGCCTGCGGGAGGGGGGAGGACAGCCGCTCGGTTCCGGAAACGGAGGCACCGGCAGAGAGTACAGGAAGCATTTCACAGGAAGCCCTGTCCTACGGCAGTACCTTTAATGTAGCAGGAGCAGGAGATGTGATTCTGGATGTGATGATCACCTCTTTGGGGGATTCAGACGGAGGCCCTTATCTTAGGAGTGTAATGGAGGATTACATGGAGCTTTATCCAAATGTTACCCTGAACCCGGTAGAATGTTCCATGAATGACCTTTATACCACTTTGATCACCCAGACCACAGCAGGTACTCTTCCAGATATATTTACCATGACAGAGGCGTATTCCGCTAACTGCCTGGAGATGGGAATGGGGGTCACAAACCTGGAGGAGCTTCTGGGGCAGGATTATATGGACGGACTGATGGATGCCGCAGTGGAGAATGCCACAGTTGACGGAACCCTCGTATATATGCCGTGGCAGAATAATATTACAGCTATGGTTTACCGAAAGGATTTATTTGAGGAAAAGGGGATTGAGATTCCGAAAACCTGGGATGAATTTCTGGAGGCAGCAAAAACACTGACAGAAGATCTGGATGGGGATGGAGAAATAGACCGTTATGGCTGTGTATTTGCAGGAACCAGAAATGATTCGGCTGAGTCAAGATTTCAGACTTTTGCCCTGACTTATGGCTGTGACTTCGTGACGGCAAATGAAGATGGTTCCTACACCTCCGGCTTTAGTACGGATGCATTTAAAAATGCCATGACCTCCTTTGTGGATCTGGCAGTCAACGAAGGGGTGACTCCGCCCGGATTTGTAGAAACCGGATACTCAGAGGCATACACGATGATCGCAGCAGACAGGGCCTGTATGTTTTTCAGCCCTTCCAATGTGCTAGGAGGCATTTATAATGCCAACCCGGATATGAAGGGAAAAATGGGAAGCTTCCCTATGCCGACAGCAGAAGGAGTCGATCCGGTTACTTCATTCTCCAGTGTAGGCATGACCATCAGCAGCACCAGCGAACATCCGGAGGTGGCAGCTGATTTCCTCAAATATATGACCAGTGCGAAGACCAGCGTAACCTGGAATGAGGCAACCTGCCGTCTTCCTGTTGTAGAGGAGGCTTTAAATGCCATCTGTGAAAAGGATGATTCCTATGCAGGATTTGCACAGGCTTCTGATACGGCTGTGATATATCCGCCCTTTGCCGGACTGGCTGAATTAAGAGATGCCAGCGGAGAATGCTGGCAGAGTATTGTATCAGAAGGGGTTTCTGTGGAGGAAGCAGTTCAGATCGCGGCAGACAGGGCAGAGGAAGCAGCAGCTTCTTACAGCAAATGATGAATGGAGGCAGCAGTTTGAATCGAAACAGTGACAGCTGCAAAAGGAACCGTCTGCATCAGACACTGACTCCCTACGGCTTTATTGCTCCGGCGTCTGTAACCATCCTTTTGCTGGTGGTATATCCAATTTTGTACGGTATTTATATCAGTTTTTTTGATACTAATCTTGTAAATAAATGGGATTTTGTGGGCCTGAAATATTACATCCAGGCCCTGACCGATGCGTCCTTTCTTCACAGTCTTTTAAAGACCATGATATTTACGGTGACTGTAGTAGGCGGACACTTTCTGCTGGGCTTTTTATTTGCTTCAGTTCTTAATATGAATATCCGGTTCCGAACACTGTTCAGGGGGATACTGATCCTCCCCTGGCTGTTCCCGGATGTTGTGATCGCATATTTGTTTAAATGGATTCTCAATACCCAGGGCGGGATTTTGAATGAGCTTCTGATCCATTTTCAGCTGGTGTCAGAGCCGGTTGGATGGCTCAGTACCTCAGCGACAGCATTTCCCTGTGTGATCCTTGTGAGTATCTGGAAGGGGTATCCGCTGGTTATGGTACAGATTCTGGCAGGGATCCAGACGATTTCCGCTGATATGTATGAGGCGGCGGAAATTGACGGGGCTTCTCTGTGGCAGAGATTCCGGTTTATTACACTTCCGGCTCTGAAGCCGATCCTTACGACAATCCTGATCCTGGATACAGTATGGGTATTTAAGCAGTTTACTCTGATCTGGCTTATGACCTCCGGAGGACCTGGAAGCTCCACCATGGTATCTGCCATAGAGATTTATAAAAATGCATTTTCTTATTTTAAATATGGCTTTGCTTCGGCTCAGTCTGTATACATTCTTGTAATATGCTACCTTATCGGCGTGGTGTTCAGGAGGCTTTTGCGTGATGACTAAAAAAAGTAAAAACAGACTGGTTCTGTCATGGGGGTATCTGGTACTGACAGTGGGATGTCTGTGCGTTCTTCTGCCTCTTTCATGGATGGTAATCACATCCTTAAAGTCTATGGCGGACATAACTTTGTCAAAAGGAATCGATTTATTCCCTTCAGGACCTACCTTTGAAAATTTTATCAATATCTGGAAGGAATATCCTATCGCCTCTTATATCAAAAACAGTCTGGCGGCAGTAGGGGGATCTACTGTATTTGGAGTGATCTGTGCCGCATTGTGCGGCTACGGGCTTTCCAGATATGAATTCAAAGGGAAGGCGTTTCTTCTCAGCTTTCTTCTGGTGACACAGATGTTTCCTGCAGTGATGAAGATCATTCCCTATTATAAGATCCTTGTATCCGTACATCTGAATAATACAGCTCTGGGACTGCTTATTGTTTATGCTTCCTTCAGTATCCCTTTTTGCACCTGGATGATGTATGGGTATTTCAGGAGCATTCCTACGGGGCTGGATGAAGCGGCAAGAGTAGACGGAAGCAGTGCGCTGCATACATTTTTTAAGATCATTCTCCCGATCGCTGTTCCGGGACTGGTGGCAACTGTGATCTACGCCTTTCTTCAGAACTGGAATGAGTATATGTTTGCTTCCGTCCTTATGTCTTCCGATGAGAAAAAAACGATTACCTATGCCATCAGTACCATGGCAGATGCGTATAAGATTCAGTGGAATTATCTGATGTGCGCGGCTATGATCTCAAGTGTCCCCACTCTGGGGGTATTTGTGATCATGCAGAAATATCTGATCGCCGGTATGACGGCGGGAGCAGTAAAAGAGTAGAGGTCAGTCAATGGAAAGGAATACATTTCACAATCCCATCATGAAAGGAGGATACCCGGATCCGTCGGTCTGCCGGGTGGGAGATACATATTATATGGTTACATCCTCTTTTTACTATTTTCCGGGGCTTCCTGTGTTTAAAAGCAGGGATCTTGTCCACTGGGAGCAGATCGGCAATGCTATCTCAAGATCGGAGCAGCTGGATTTCAGAAACTGCGACAGCTCAGAGGGGCTTTGGGCGGCAACGATCCGTTATCACAGAGGACGCTTTTATATTGTAAATACTCTGGATGTAGAAGGGCGTACCTACCGCTACAATTTTATTATTACTGCAGAGGATCCGGCCGGTGAGTGGTCGGATGCGGTAATTATCCAGGGGGCTGACGGCATTGACCCATCTCTGTTTTTTGATGCGGACGGAAAAATGTGGTATTGCGGCAATATGCTGCCTGATGTCCTCGCTTATCCGGAGCACAAGCAGATCTATCTGTGCGAGCTGGATCCAGAAACCTTTCAGTTTAAGGGAGAACGCCGGATTATCTATGACGGGGCCTGGGATCACAGCCTGTTTATGGAGGCGCCTCATATTTACAAAATTGGCGGAATGTATTATCTGATGACAGCCTGCGGGGGGACACAGACCAACCATTGTGTTAATATAAGCCGCAGCCGGGATATTCTTGGCCCTTATGAGCCATGTCCAAGAAATCCTGTGCTGACAAACAGGGGGCTTCCCCTCATAAACCGCCTGGGAGTGGCAGTAGCCGGTCATGGGGATCTGGTACAGACGCAGAAGGGAGAATGGTATATGGTTCTCCTTGGAATCCGCCCCTATGATTATCTGGTAGAGGATTATGACCGTTATCAGCCCCGAAAATGGATCCGCACGCCGGACCGGAATAAGCGTGCCCAGTTTAATCTGGGCAGAGAGGTATTTATGGTTCCGATTGCCTGGGATTTTGATGGCTGGCCTTTGGCAGATAATGAAAATGGGATGGTGAATCTGACAGAACGCCGCCCTGACCTGCCTCGTTTCCGTCCGCTCCTTCACAGCCGGGTGGACAATTTTGAGGATCCTGAGCTTGATATGATCTGGTGTATGAGAAGGCCGACCAGGGAGAAATTTTATTCTCTGGATGCCAGGCCCGGCTTTCTGAGGCTTAGAACACTTTCTGTAAGAGCGGAGGATTCCCAGACTCCGGCACTTCTTGTAAGACGGCAGCAGCACAATGATTTTCAGGCGGCCATCGCTCTTGAATTTGAACCAGACCAGGAGGGGCAGGAAGCGGGCCTCATTCTGACACAGAATGAACGCTTTTCTTTTCTGCTTTTAAAGGATAGATGGGAAGGAGAAAACTGGATTGCCTGTTTCAGGATCGTAAATGGCGAAAGAGAGCTGCTGGCAAGAGTAAAGGCACATAAGGGCAGGGTATACCTAACAGCTGAAGGCAGTGAGGGGCATTACAGCTTCTGTTATGGCTTCCGGGAGCGGGAGTTAAAGACTTTAGTGGCAGAGGCAGATGGTTCGCTTTTAAGTACCCTGGTGGCAGATGGGTATGTGGGAACCTATGTGGGAATCTATGCAGCCGGAGAAGGTGATGGCTGGGCGGATTTTGACTGGTTCCGGTATGAGATAGTAGAGGAGTGAGAGGAAAGTGCCTGAGCAAGTTACGTAAAAAAGTATAAAATAAGATGGGGGTGTCGCAAAATCATCAAATTACATAATTGAGCGATGCCCTCGCTCTGTAT